>JABMRT010000072.1 GCA_013202295.1 Candidatus Zhuqueibacterota bacterium | reverse complement strand
CTGCGCGAACGCATGGGCCGTATGGTTGTGGCTTATGATAAAAAGGGCAATGAAGTGACCACGGCTGATCTCGAAGTCGACGGGGCTATGACAGCCTGGATGGTCAATGCTATAAATCCCAGTCTATTGCAGACAATCGAAGGGCAGCCGGTTTTTGTGCATGCCGGGCCTTTTGCCAATATCGCAATTGGCCAGAGTTCGATTATTGCTGATCAGGTGGGCTCGCGTTTGAGCGATTACCTGGTCACAGAATCTGGCTTTGGGGCAGATATCGGTTTTGAAAAATTCTGGAACCTGAAATGCCGGTTTTCAGGGTTGGAGCCGGATGCGGTTGTTTTGGTGGCGACGATCCGTGCACTTAAAATGCATGGTGGCGGACCAACGGTAAAACCGGGCATCCCCTTAGATGAGGTTTATGTCAAGGAAAACCTCGGGCTGCTTGAAGCCGGGTGCTCTAATTTGATCGCGCATATTGAAACTATTAAAAAATCAGGTGTTACCCCGGTGGTCTGTATTAACAGCTTTTATACGGACACACCCGACGAAATAAAATTGCTGCGTAAGGTGGCCGAAGCCAATGGTGCCCTGTGCGCTCTGTCCGAACACTGGCTTAAAGGCGGCGACGGTGCTATTGAATTGGCTGAAGCCGTAGTTCAGGCCTGTAAAGAAGAAAACGATTTTAAATTTCTATATGATCTTGATACGCCACTCAGCAAGCGTATCGAGCTTATTGCCAAGGAAGTATATGGTGCGGACGGGGTTGAATATGTGGGCGAAGCTAAAGATAAGCTTAAAATGTATGAAGCGGATCCCAATGCATCGAAACTGGGAACCTGTATGGTCAAAACCCATTTAAGCCTGTCGCATGATCCGGATCTCAAAGGCGCTCCCAAAGGTTGGAAGCTGCCCATTCGCGATATCCTCATTTACCGAGGGGCAGGTTTTGTTGTTCCCGTGGCCGGCGCAATTAAGTTGATGCCCGGTACCGGTTCTGATCCGGCCTTTCGGCGGATTGATGTGGATACCAATACAGGCAAGGTCAAGGGATTGTTCTAAAACAGTTCTGTAAAAGGAGGGCGTCAACCTCCCCCATTACATGGAATTGATTGGAATATGCCAATGGTCGCTTGCTGGTAGTCTGATATCCCACTAATGTCTTGTTATTAGGGCGGGACGGATCTTTCTTCAAAAGGAGATTCTTTTAAATCCCCTTTTCCAAGGGAGGATATAAAAAATTTAAAAGGATTTATTAACAACCAAATTGATTTAACATTCATATTTGATGGATTTAATAATAATCCTCGAAAAGAATCATTTTTGTTTTGAAAAAGTTGTGTGGAATTAATCAACCATCTGGAATCATTAATAATTCCACTATTTTTTAGTTCAACAATATATCCAAAGGTATTAGTACAAGGGAAAAGTTATATAACAAGAGTACAATCTAAAGGTAAAGTGAATAATGCATTTTTAAATAATCATGTAAAACATTTAGAAACAAAATGGGTAACGTGGAATTGGGATATGAACACACTCAAGGATTCAAAGCCTGGAACTCCTGGTGAAATGCAAAGTGATGTCGAAATAAAAAGTGAATACACTTGGGCAACAGAAGGCTGGCCAAGTGGTAAATGTAAAATTTATACAAAAGTATACGATCATTTAGTGCCTGGGAAAGAGGGGCATATTAAATTAGTAGAAAATGAACACGACTTTGAGATAATACTTAAGGCTGGCTAACATATATTTAAACACGGACCCGCTGACGCGGTCCGTCTCTTCACTTCGTGCATAGAAGATCTAAAATCAAGAGCTGGACAGTTCATCTTGGCACGAGGCCGGTTAAATCAACATTGGCCTTGAATGGTTAAAGATTATGGCAAGATGCATCAATCATATTTCAATAAAAACTAACATCGTTTGTTTAAAAGACAACACCTATTATTGTGATGAATGTGCGTATTGCAGAAGTCCCAAAATCTACTGTAAATTTCGGGAGTCATGTATAATCTGGTTTGAAACTAAGGGAATAAACGATAAGGTACAAGGCAAGAATTAGCAGGTTAATAGGAGGATATAAGCTGTAATGAGTAAAGTGACAATGATATTATCAGAAGAAGAAATGATAGAACTTCAAGAAATTCTGATTGATGATGATGAAAAGGCATCACTCGATTTTCTAAAGACAAGGATACAACCTAAAATACCCCAAAAGGGAACTTCATTATGTGATTCATCAAGAAAGAATCCCTTTTTGCTCAAGTGATCCAGGGAGGTGAGGTTAATCAGAGTGATTAAATTATTCAAGTCTGTTGCTTAAACGATTGAGATTGATATGTTGAATATCTGATTTATTTTGGTTTGACTTAATTTATCCTATTTGATATATTCTAAAAGGCATTTGCCAGAACCCGTTATGTAGGACCTCCGACTTTCTGTGCGAGTGAGTTATAAACCGATTATCATAGACCATCAAAGATTATGCGCATGTATTTGCCAGATAGGTCGTTCAATGAATAAACAAACTGAAGATTGTTTGGATCTGGAATCACTTGGTAAAATCCTGGCATCAAGAGAAAATATCGAATCAGCAGACCTTAGTCCCATCCTTCAAGAAATACAATTATCATACGGTTATCTGCCCAAAGAGATCTTACTGGAATTAAACAGACGCACAGGTATACCATCCAGCCAAATATATGGCGTGGCCACCTTTTATGAACAGTTTCATCTGGAGCCGCATGGCAAGCACACGGTTCGATGCTGCCGCGGGACAGCTTGCCACGTCAAAGGGGGACGGGGAATAATCCAGGCTGTTCAGCGTGTGCTGGGAATCGATGAAGGAGAAACCACTGATGATATGCAATTCACCTTTGAAACTGTAGCCTGTTTGGGAACCTGCTTTTTGGCACCAGTGATTATGATCGATAACGATTATTATGGAAACATGACTTCAGGTAAAGTCAAGGGATTACTGGAAAGGTACAAATGACTAAGCCATCCTCAGATAATATTCAGTCGTTGCAGGCGATTGAAAAGTTACAGCAAACCTATAAGGATCAAATGCAGCAGGTTCCTATCAGAATCCTAATATGTATGACGGGGTGTCGTGCGTTGGGAGCACAGGATGTTGCCAGGGCTTTCACTGAAAAACTGGAAGTACTTTCCCTGACGTCTCAAGCGGTTGTTGTGCCCACAGGTTGCATCGGCATGTGTGCTAAGGCCCCTGTGGTGCGTATCGAGCCGCAGGGCTTTCTTTATGGCGGTGTAGTACCTGAGGATGTGGATGAAATTATCAAAAAGACGATTCTGAAGAATCAGCCGGTTGAACGACTGGCAGTGAAACAGGAAGGCCAATCTCAATCCAAGATCAGTGAACTGGATTTCTATAAAAGGCAGGAAAGACGCGTTCTTGCAAACTGCGGACTGATTGATCCCACACAGATGGATCAGGCGATTGCGAGTGGTACATATATGTCTGCCGTTAAAGCGCTGACTGAGATGAAGCCTGAAGATGTCATTGAGGTGATTCTGTCTTCTGGTCTGCGGGGACGTGGAGGAGCGGGTTTTCCGACAGGTCTTAAATGGAAATATTGTCGCCAATCCCCGGGATCGGAGAAATATCTGATCTGTAATGCTGATGAAGGCGATCCGGGAGCATTTATGGATCGGGCTCTGTTGGAGGGAGATCCTCATCGTATCATCGAGGGAATGGTGATAGCCGCCTATGCGATTGGTGCGACGAAAGGATTTATCTATGTACGGGCAGAATATCCAATTGCTGTTAAACACATCAATCTTGCCATTGAACAAGCCAGGGAAATAGGCCTGTTGGGCATTGGTATTGCAGGAACTGGATTCAGTTTTGATATGGATGTACGGATGGGGGCTGGTGCTTTTGTCTGCGGTGAGGAAACGGCCCTGATTGCATCACTCGAAGGGTTGCGGGGAATGCCGAATACGCGTCCGCCGTTTCCCGCTCAGCGTGGCTACCGAGGTTGTCCTACGAACATCAATAATGTTGAGACCTTTGCCAATGTTCCATTGATCATTAACCACGGTGCAGAATGGTACAGTGGTATAGGCACAGAAAAAAGCAAAGGGACCAAGATATTCGCGCTGGCCGGGCGTGTGCAAAACACGGGTTTGGTGGAGGTCCCAATGGGGACTACTCTCCGCCAGATTGTATTTGACATCGGTGGTGGGACAGGTCCGGGACGCGAGTTTAAGGCTGCTCAGTTGGGAGGACCATCAGGGGGATGTATACCAGCAAGATACCTCGATAGTGAAATCGATTATGACAGTGTTCAGGCCATTGGTGCGATCATGGGCTCCGGTGGACTGATTGTCATGGACGAAAATACCTGCATGGTGGATGTGGCGCGTTATTTTCTAGAGTTTGTCCAGGCCGAGTCTTGCGGCAAGTGCACTCCTTGTCGAGTAGGTACTAAAAAGATGCTGGAAATTCTTCAAGCAATCAGTCGGGGAGAAGCCACTTTGGGTGACCTTGACCGACTCGAGGTTTTGGCAGAGCATATTCAAAAGGGTTCACTTTGCGGTTTGGGACAAACAGCACCGAATCCGGTACTTTCCACATTACGGCACTTCAGAGAGGAATACGAAGAACATATCGTCCTCAAGACTTGCCGAGCTGCTGTTTGTGAAGGCCTGGTGCGCGTTCCATGTCAGCATGCCTGTCCGGCAGGTGTTAATGTGCCTGAGTATCTGGCACTGGCGGCAGAGGACAAAATCAGTGAAGCGGCCAATCTGATTCGGCGACGCAATCCATTCATCTCAGTCTGTGGACGAGTCTGTGATCATCCCTGTGAGCAAAGGTGCCGTCGCAGTGAGATTGATCAGCCCCTGGCGATACGAGCACTCAAGCGTTATATTGCTGACAATCTTGAGGAATATGACAAGCCCATAACGCGACCTGCCAGCGGGAAACCTTCCGTTGCCGTTATCGGCTCCGGACCGGCCGGGCTCTCCTGTGCCTACTTTCTGGCATTGATGGGAAGGCAGTCAGTGATATTTGAGGCCCAATCCATTCCAGGTGGCATGCTGGCCCTGGGTATTCCTGAGTTTCGTCTGCCTAAACAAACACTTGATCAGGAGATTAAATTTATACTTTCGCATGGCGTAGAGTTGCGCACATCCACAGAGGTCAAAGCTATCAGCGATTTGTTAGAACAGGATTTCAAAGCGGTTTTTATGGCAACAGGCGCCCAACAGGGTAAAGCCATTCCAATCGAAGGGATGGACCTAAAAGGTGTGGTTGATTCTTTGAGTTTCTTGCGCCAGCGAGCTTTGGGCGATGGCCAGGATTGTACCGGCAAGCGTGTGGTTGTGTTGGGGGGTGGAAACGCAGCGATCGATACAGCTCGTTCGGTTGTTCGATTAGGAGCTGAAGCTGTTACGATACTATATCGAAGAACCCGGGGGGAAATGCCAGCCTACGAGGAAGAGATTGAAGGTGCTCTGGAAGAGGGAATTGAGTTGGTGGTGCTGGGTGTCCCTAAACGAGTCATGGGCAAAAGCGGATGTGTTGTGGGTATAGAGTATTTAAAGGCTCAATTGGGACAAAGGGATGAGGATGGCAGACGAAGGCCGGTGGTTATCGAGGGCAGTGAAACAACGATGGTATGTGACATGGTGATACCGGCTATCGGGCAAATCCCGTCATGTGAACCGGCCAGGTATGATGGAGGGCCTGAGTTAACTGATTGGGGAACAATCAAGGTCGATCCAGTAACATATCAGACTGGCCAAGCAGGGCTTTTTGCAGGTGGAGATTGTGTCACTGGTGCAGCAACAGTGATTGGGGCAATCGCTGCGGGTCAAAAAGCGGCTGTGAGCATTGATCGAATGTTGGGGGGTAAGGGATTGTTGCCACTTGATATCGGTTTTTCACTCTCTAAGCCTGATGAAGAAGCCTTGGCTACAGCACCTGATCGGGCCGAAGAAACTGTTGTTCCATTGGCAAAGCGTAGTCGTGGTTTTGCTGAGGTCGTTCTGGGGCTTGATCGACAAAGTGCCATTGGAGAAGCGGGTAGATGTTTACGATGCGATCTGGAAAGGGCATAGGCCGTGACAAACAGAACTGACATCCAGTTGACAATTAACGGAAAGCAGGTTTCGGGTACAAACGGTCAAACGATTCTTGCCCTGGCACAGGAACATGGTATTGATATTCCCAACCTATGTAACGATCCCCGTCTGATTCCGAGTGGATCGTGCCGATTGTGTGTGGTTGAAGTTGATGGACAAAAGGCGCCGGTAACTGCATGCACTTTCCAGATTGCCCCGGGCATGGTGGTCCATACAGATACTGAAGAAATCCTTGCGCTTCGAAAGACCATTCTGGAGTTGTTATTCTCTGAACATCGCGGTGTTTGCACTACCTGTGATGAAAATGGAAACTGTCTGTTGCAAAAGTACGGCTATGAGTATCAGATTGATGATACTGCCTTTGCTTTGCCGGAGTCAAATGATCCGATTGAGAATTATACTACTGGCAATGAAGCAATGGTGTATAACTCCGACAAGTGTATTCGCTGTGGCCGCTGTATACGGATTTGTCAGGAAGTCCAAATGGATAGCGCCTTGACCTTCAAAGAGAGGGCTGCCCAGGTGGAAGTTTCCACCGCCTTTGACATGCCTTTAAACGACACAACGTGTGAACTATGCGGCCAATGCATATCCACTTGTCCGACCGGTGCGCTGTATGAACGATCTGCCAAGGGGAGGGGACAGTGTAAAGATTTTAAACGGACCAGAACGACTTGTGGCTATTGCGGGGTAGGATGTCAGATCGATCTTAATGTGAACTCAAAGAATGAAATTGTTCGGGTAACCAGTCCTGTGGGTGTCATCCCGAATGATGGCAACTTGTGTGTCAAGGGCCGGTTCGGAATGGATTTTGTGGGAAGTGACAAGAGACTCACAGCGCCTCTTATTAAGCGAAACGGAAAATTCGAAAAGGCCAGTTGGGATGAAGCACTGGATACTATTGCCAAGAAGCTTGGAGAGATTAAAGCAACTCACGGTCCGGACAGCATTGGCGGACTTTCATCCGCAAAATGCACCAATGAAGAGAACTATGTGTTTCAGAAGATGATCCGTACTGCGATTGGAACCAACAACGTGGACCATTGTGCAAGGCTTTGTCATGCATCTACAGTTGCTGGTCTTGCAAGGGCGTTCGGATCAGGAGCCATGACCAACTCGATCGACGAAATAAGGCGTGCAGGATGTATATTCATCATCGGATCGAACACGACTGAGGCACATCCAGTGATTGGGCTGGCAGTAAAGGATGCGGTTGTGAACAATGGTGCCAAACTAATCGTGGCTGATCCGAGAACCATCGATATCGTACGGTTTGCCGAGCTTCATATGGCGCAGCAACCAGGTACTGATGTGGCATTGATAAACGCAATGATGCACGTCATTTTGACTGAGAATCTGGCTGATATGGAGTTTATCAAAAAACGGTGTGAGAATTTCGAAGCAATGGAAGCAATTGTAAAGGACTTCACACCAGAGATGGCAGAAGATGTCACTACTGTTTCTGCGGATGCGATCAGGCAGGCTGCAAGAATTTATGCGACTGCAACCAGTTCAAGTATTATCTATAGTATGGGGATTACACAGCATACAACCGGCACGGACAATGTCCTATCTCTGGCAAACCTTGCCATGCTGACGGGTAATGTCGGAAAGGAATCGACGGGAGTCAATCCATTACGAGGACAAAACAATGTCCAAGGCGCGTGTGACCTAGGCGCTTTGCCGAATGTTTATCCGGGATATCAGTCCGTGGAAGATGAAAAGATTCATGAAAAATTCGAGAAGGCATGGGGAGCAAAACTTTCCAATAAAATGGGACTGACTGTTGTTGAAATGATGCACGCGGTCGAGGAAGGGAAGCTTAAGGGGCTTTATTTGATGGGTGAGAATCCAGCGCTGTCTGATCCGAATCTGAACCGAACACGGAAGTCTTTGGAGGATATTGAGTTTCTTGCAGTGCAGGATATATTCCTCACGGAGACGGCAGAGTATGCGGATGTGGTCTTGCCGACGATGTGCTTTGCCGAGAAGGATGGAACATTTACCAATACCGAACGCCGCGTACAACGAGTGCGAAAGGCTATTGACGGGCCGGGCAAGTCACGGGACGATTGGCAAATCGTATGTGACCTGGCAACACGGCTCGGGTTTCCTATGAAATATAATAATGCATCAGAAATACTGGACGAGATTGCATCGTTGTCACCAATATATGGCGGAATATCCTTCGAGAGAATCAACGATGTGGGACTTTCGTGGCCCTGCCCAGATAAAAACCACCCGGGAACAAAGTATCTCCATAAGGATCAATTCAAGCGAGGATTAGGTAAATTTCATCCTGTCGAGTTCAAGCCACCTGTGGAAAAGGCGGATAAAACATTCCCCTTCCTTTTGTCCACCGGTAGACAATTGTATCAATTTCATACCGGAACCATGACGCGTAAGTCCCCAGTGATCAATCAGGTCTCGCCAACCGGGTATGTGGAGATCCATAACGAAGATGCTGAAAGACTGGGCATTGTGAATGGACAGAAGGTCTCAGTCGCCACGCGACGTGGTATTGTCACAACACAGGCCAGGGTGACGACAGATATTGGAAAAGGTTGGTTATTCATGCCGTTCCATTTTAGTGAAGGTCCCGCGAATATGCTTACTATAGATGCATTGGATCCCATTGCTAAAATTCCTGAATATAAGGTTTGCGCGGCAAACATATGTAGCATGTAGAAAAAAGAACGATTTACTTGTCCCGTGTGGGCGCAGTAAAAATAAAGGCGATTTTTCTCCATTGAAATATCTGGACTTCCGGTAATCGGATCAATTAATTAAAATACACCTTTACTCAGGGATTTCCCATTTACGGGCTCCCCATAAAAAATCAAGAAGCAGAATAATTGAAACAAAACCGGATTTTCAGCCCTGAAAGGCTGTAGAGGATATTCAATAAATGGCAAAATTTGAAATCTTTAAATTGGGTCTGGAAAAGGAAGAAAAGATTGTCGATGTGGTTACAGAGGAGATCCCATTAACGATAACAGTGAATGATACAGAGCTCGTTACCCTTCTGGCAAGCCCCACGGATCTGAAAGAATTGGCAGTGGGTTTTTTATTTACCTCAGGTTTTATTACCCGCTTTACAGACATCCAGCAGATCACCTTGGATGATACTCGATGGCTCTTGACCATAAAATTAAAAGAAAAAAAAATTGATGAGCGATTAATCCATAAAAGAATGTTTACTTCAGGTTGCGGCCGTGGCACTATATTTTATAATGCAGTTGATATTATGCACAGGAATAAAAAAAGGTTAAATTTGAATCTTGACCGAAAAAACATTCTGCGTATGATGAAAGAATTCCAGGAAAACTCCCCCGGTTTTATTGAAACAGGCGGTGTACATTCAGCAGCCATTGCCAATGAGGAAAAGATTCTCGTGATCAGGGAGGATATAGGCCGGCACAATGCGGTTGACAAAGTTATTGGATTTACACTCATGAATCAGATGGATTTGAAAAACAAGATCCTGTTTTCTTCGGGGCGGATATCTTCTGACGTTATTTTTAAAATACAAAAGACAATCATGCCCGCCATCATTTCACGCAGTGCTCCAACAGATCAAGCGTGTAAACATGCCCGCGCTGCCGGAATAATCCTGATAGGATTTGCACGAGGCCAAAGAATGAATGTTTATAACGGCAGAGAACACATAGTATGAGAGGCATTCACAAATCCATTTTATCTGTTATTGTCATGAGCATATTACCATTGCTTGCTGAAGCCGGTGACGTACTCCGACTCGCTACAACGACAAGCTTGTATGAGTCAGGATTATTGGATTATATTATCCCGGTTTTTGAAGCAAAGAATAATTGCAAATTGCATATTATTTCTGTTGGCACAGGCAAAGCCATTCAGCTTGGAAGAAATGGCGATGTCGATGTTCTTCTTGTTCATGCACAAAAGGTTGAGGAAGCATTTGTAAATGAAGGATTCGGTGTCCATAGAACACAAGTAATGTATAATGATTTTGTTATTCTTGGCCCTAATGATGATCCTGCCAAGGTGCGGACAACACATGATGCCACAGAGGCTATACGAAGAGTCTACAATACCGCACAACTATTTGTGTCTCGTGGCGATGATTCCGGAACAGATAAAAAGGAGAAATATCTATGGAGCAAAGCAGGGCTTAAACCGAATGCATTGTGGTACATGGAGACAGGCCAAGGTATGAGTGCTACATTAAGGATTGCCGATGAGAAAAACGCGTATTGTCTGGTTGATCGCAGCATCTATCTGTTCAACAAAGACAAAATAAGATTAGATCTTCTTTTTCAAGGTGGCATGGAATTGTTAAATCCATATAGCGTCATTGCAATAAATCCTCTAAAACACCCCCATACAAATGATCTCCAATCTCATGTTTTTATAAACTGGTTGACTTCCCCGGAGTGCAAGAAAATGATTAACGATTATAGAATAGGTGACAGTCAACCTTTTTTTACAACTTCGGATAATTAGATGATTTACATTATTGATGGATTTAAAAAAGCCCTCACCATTATATTTTCTCTGGACAGGGAATTTTTAAATATAATTATGGTTTCTGTAAGCATCTCCTTTACCTCTACAATCCTATCGGTTTTTCTAGCCATCCCTTTCGGAATCTGGTTGGCAACTGCACGATTCAGAGGTCGGCAAATTATAGTAACAATTTTAAATACACTGATGTCAGTCCCAACTGTGGTGATCGGGCTTTTTCTTTATTCTGTCCTTTCAAGACAAGGCCCGCTCGGCAGTTTGGGAATTCTTTTCACTCCTGCGGCGATGATTGTGGGTCAATGCATCCTTGCTTTTCCCATTATTGCAGCAACGGTTACAGGCGGTGTGAGTAATTTAGGAAACAGACCATATATCGCTGCACGATTGCTCGGCGCCAGTCCTATGCGAAGTACTTTCCTTTTTTTAAGGGAAGCGAAATTAATCGTGATCACAAGTGCTCTGGCCGGATTTGGCAGGGTGTTTTCTGAGATTGGAATCTCAATGATGCTGGGAGGAAATATTCGCTTTTACACACGCAATATTACGTCTACCATTGCATTGGAGACATCCCGCGGGGAATTTGGATTGGGTATTGCCTTAGGGATAGTGCTTCTCATTGTAGCCTTCCTCATAAATGCAATTGTTTATAGTTTTCGAAGAGCGTGATAATGATATCCTCGATCAGGCTAAAAAATATAAGAAAAAGATACAAAGGCACGCCATTTTGTCTCAAAATAGACAATCTGGAATTTCATAACAGGCATATTCATGTTATTGTTGGGCCGAATGGTTCAGGCAAGAGTACAATCCTTAATTTAATCGCCTTTCTTGACAAATCAGAGAGCGGTCATGTGCTGGTGGATGGTCACCCTGTGTTCAATAATAAACATGATGTGGATCATGAAATACGAAAAAAGATTGGCTATGTCAGACAAAATCGGTATCTATTTGATATGAGTGTATTTCACAATGTTGCACTTGGATTAAAAATACGAAAACAGCCAAAGAATGAGATAACTGCCAAGGTGGATAATATATTAACCGAATTGGCAATAGAGCATCTTCGGAATCGATCTGTAAAATCTTTGTCAAATGGGGAATATCAGAAGGTGGCCATTGCACAGGTGCTCGTGTTGATGCCAGAGATAATCCTGATTGATGAACCTGATACAAATATTGATATATTGAGTACACCTTCAATAGAGAGAACAATAAAAAAGATTCAAAAAGAACGCAATTCTGTGGTTGTTATGACGACACATTCATTAAAACAAGCCCGTCGCATGTCACCAGAAATCATTTCTATACAAGAAGGCAGAGTGATCGACTCCAACGATGAGAAATTGTTTTTCGAAAATGATTGACAGTAAAAAAATGGAGCAGAAAGAAAGAGGGATAATTTTCTCGATACATTTTGGGACATCAAAAACAAGAATAAAAGAAGCCGTAAAGCAATCCAAATTATTAGAAGGATTTGGATTAGAAGGTGATATGCATGGTGGACCGGGAACCAGGCAGGTGAGTCTTCTGTCCATTGAAAGTATTAGAAAACAGACTGAATGTCCCAAGATTGATAAACGAGGGCTTGGTCCGGGACCGGGTGATTATTCAGAAAATATTACAACTGAGGGAGTAGACCTTTCGCAATTGAACATCGGAGATCGATTAAATATAGGATCAGAAGCTGTTTTACAGATATCCCAGATGGGGTGGGAGTGTTATAAATATTGTGATGTCTTTTACAAGACAGGTGAATGTGTAATACCTGCACATGGCATTTTTGCGATGGTTTTACAGGGTGGTACAATCTCTGTTGATGATACTATTGAAGTGATTAAAAATGAATAAAATGCCTCAATTTTGGATTAGGCTGTTGATGATTGGAATGGGGTGGCCAGCAAGTAATCATCACGTCGATTGAAAAACTATTCGATACTCGAGAAGGTTTGACCGGCACGCGGATTATATCCGAATAATTTTTAATTTCAATAGACCTGCCAGGTTTTTGAAACCTGGCAGGTATGATCAACCTTCCAAGCAAGGGCGGATCCTGGACCGGTCCTTACAATAGAAATAAAACTAATTCCTCTGAATTGCAGATCGCTCAAGATATCTATCCTGGATTTTTAATAACTTGCTGTAAATAATAAATCCCCTCACTTTCGAATTGGAAAGCATTCCCTTTTTCTTTATATTTAGACCATTGAATTCTGATGACTCAAAACGAAGGATGTTTTATGTGTGAACGGACGCTTCTGATTGTTAAACCGGATGCAGTGGGAAAGAACCTGATCGGTGAGATACTTCGCCGGATTGAAGCTAAGGGATTTAAAATTGTGGGCATGAAGATGCACCATCTCTCCAAGGTCGAGGCCGAAACTTTTTACGCAGTGCATAAGGGTCGGCCGTTTTACGAGCCACTCATTCAGTTCATGATTGAAGGCCCGTGCGTGCCTGTAGTGGTTGAGGGCGACAATGTGATTGAGGGTATTCGCGAGCTGAACGGAACCACCGATCCGGCGATCGCGGATGAGGGAACCATTCGCAAGGATTTCGCGGAGAATACCCGTCGGAATGCGGTGCACGCATCAGACAGTGCAGAAAGCGCGGCCAAGGAGATCGAATTTTTCTTTCCGGAATATGAATTGATCTGAGCAGAGCCCTTTCGTTATTCCATTTTTAGTTAATTCAAACCTTTCTCTGGATCAGGAGAGCCAACCATGTCCGATTTCAAACAACGGGCCCTCGACTATCATGCAAATCCCAAACCGGGTAAACTGGCGATCCGCGTGACCAAATCCTGCGAAACGCAAGAGGAACTCTCCCTCGCTTACACACCGGGTGTGGCTGTGCCTTGCCTCGCGATTGAAAAGAATCCGGAGGATGCCTTTAAATATACGAGCCGCGGCAATCTTGTGGCTGTAATATCCAACGGGACCGCAGTGCTGGGTCTGGGAAATATCGGTGCGCTTGCCGGCAAACCGGTGATGGAGGGAAAGGGTGTGTTGTTCAAGCGCTTTGCAGATGTGGATGTGTTTGATCTTGAACTCGATACCGAAGATCCGGATAAAATCATTGAAACCGTACAATTGCTCGAACCGACTTTTAGCGGGATTAATTTAGAGGATATCAAAGCGCCGGAATGTTTTTACATTGAAGAGAAGCTGATCGAGACTATGTCCATCCCTATATTTCATGACGATCAGCACGGTACGGCCATTATCAGCGGTGCAGGATTGCTGAACGCGGTGGAGATCACTGGCAAGGACATCCAAAAAGCACGGATGGTGGTGGTGGGTGCGGGTGCGGCGGGCATCGCATGCGCGAAGATCTTTGTCCAGCTCGGTGTGAAAAAAGAGAATATACTCATGCTCGATTCAAAAGGCGTAATTCATCAGGGACGGAAAGAGGGCATGAATCCGTACAAGGCCGAGTTTGCGACTGCCGAATCCTGCCGTACGCTTGAAGAAGCCATTCAGGATGCGGAGATCTTTGTGGGCCTGTCCAAACCGAATCTACTTACTGAGTCCATGCTAAAATCTATGGGACCCAAACCGATCATTTTCGCGATGGCCAATCCTGATCCTGAAGTGCGGCCTGAAACGGCCCGCCGGATACGGTCCGACGCAATCGTGGCCACGGGGCGCAGCGACTTTCCCAATCAGGTGAACAATGTGCTGGGATTTCCTTTCATATTCCGTGGCGCGCTCGATGTGCGGGCCAGAGCGATCAATGAGCCGATGAAACTCGCGGCAGTGAAGGCGCTGGCCGATTTGGCCAAAGAGGATGTGCCTGCATCTGTGTCCAAAGCATATGGGGGTCAAACCTTCAAATTCGGGCCTGATTATATCATCCCCAAACCCTTTGACCCGCGTGTGCTGGTGTGGGAAGCGTCAGCGGTTGCTCAGGCGGCCATGGATTCCGGTGTAGCCGCAGAGCCGGTGGACATTGACGCATACCGAGAGAGCCTCCAACGCAAAGCAGACAAACTGGCCTTTGACGCATGAACCTCCAGATTAACTATAATAAGCAGCCACTGAATGTCCATGTGCCAGACGCACAGGTTGTAGGTTCCAAAGAAATTGAAAATCAGGATGGCGACGCGCTCGTCTTGAATGCAATTCAAAATCCTATTGACGGTCCCTCCCTTTCCTGTTTTATAAAAGATACAACCCAAGCTCTCTGCATCGTAAATGACGCGGATCGATCAACTCCCACAGCGGACATTCTCCATCAAATCAAGAAAGAAGTCGGGCACCTGGATTTTAATTTTCTCGTGGCGATCGGTTCGCATCAGCCGCCTTCTGAAGCCCATCTGGAAACGATTTTCGGCGAACTCCTCCCTGATCTCCGAAACCGGATATTTATTCATGATTCCCGAAATTCCGACGATCTGACTCAAGTGGGCACGACATCACGCGGCACGCCCGTCCTGCTCAATAAAAAAGTCATGGACGCGGATCAGGTGATTGTGATCGGTTCGGTGGAGCCGCATTATTTTGCGGGATTTACAGGCGGGCGCAAATCCTTTCTCCCAGGTACTGCTGGATATGAGAGTATTGAGCAGAATCACAAACTCGCCCTCGAACCCGGTGTAGACGTAATGGCCCTTGAGGGAAATCCAGTTCATGAGGACATGATGGAAGCGGCTGGATTGTTCCACAATAAGTCGATCTTTTCCATTCAAGCAGTGCTTGACGCTCATGATCGAATTGCGGCGATGTTCGCGGGTTCGCAGGACGCGAGTTTCCGGGCCGGAGTGGAAGCCGCGAAGGAGATTTTTGCGATTCCCGTCCAGGAAAAGTTTGATATTATTGTTGCCGTGGCCGAACCTCCTTTAGATAAAAATCTCTATCAGGCGCATAAAGCGATTGAGAATGTACGTCCGGTACTCAAACCGAATGGCATTCTCATCCTTGTCGCGGCCTGCACCGAGGGTATCGGCAATGACGGATTTGCGAAATTGCTATCCGCGTCTAACTCACCGGATGATGTGATTCGATCGATTCGCGCATCCTACAAATTGGGACATCATAAAGCCAGTCGGATTGCCAATCTTGTAAAAACGGCACGACTCTGGGCTGTCACTGAATTGTCCGTGCAGATTTTGCAACCGCTTTTCATCGAGAAGAAATCCGATCTTCAATCCGCACTGGATGAGGGCATCCGGCTCAAACCGGATGGGAAGATTCTGATTGTCCACGCAGCGACTGTGGCTGTACCGACGCTATTTCACTGATGAGGCTCCAACTTTATCTACCTAAAATTCGATCCATCTCTTTTTAAGTTGATTTCAATTGCTCATTTCCTTATTTTTAGTAAAATCAATGATTAATTCACATGTTTTGAGCACTGTGATCACAATGAAAAATTGCAAGTTACTACTTAAAGCCATGGATGAAAATCCATTTATCGCTTTTATGTTTTATGGTTTAAAAGAGAAACCTAGGTCCAATTCAAAGCAGTAAGTTGGGCCTTTTATTTTTACCGGAGGATTCAACCGACTTTATGAAGATATTGGTTTTAAATTGCGGAAGTTCATCCGTCAAGTTTCAACTGATTAAAATGATCGATGAGCGCGTCATGGCCAAAGGCATGGTGGAAAAGATTGGATCGAGTGATGCGATCTTTACGTATGAAGCTGAAAGTTGTAACAAACAGCGCGAGATCCTTGAAGTACTGAATCATGATGTCGCGATTGAGCTGGTGCTGAGTATGCTCAGGCATCCACAGCATGGCGTCATCAAATCGCTGGATGAGATTGAGAGCGTCGGACATCGCGTGGTTCACGGGGGTGAGGCTTTCTCAGATTCAGTTCTTGTCACCTATCAGGTTAAGGATGCCATCGAGAAATGTATCCAATTTGCGCCTCTGCATAATCCCAATAATCTGAAAGGGATAATGGCTTGCGAACGACTGCTTCCACGCGCACCTCAGGTGGCTGTGTTCGACACTGCTTTTCATCATACCATCCCCCCTAAATCATACCTGTATGGTTTGCCCTATGCGTTGTATGAGAAGCTGGGAATTCGACGATACGGATTTCATGGTACCTCTCATAAATTTGTATCTAAGAAAGCGGCCGATTTTCTCGGAAAACCACTTGACTCATTAAAAATGATCACATGTCATCTGGGCAATGGAGCCAGTATCACCGCTGTGGATGGAGGGAAATCCGTGGATACATCCATGGGATTTACGCCTCTCGAAGGATTGATCATGGGCACACGCTGCGGGGATATCGATCCGGCCCTGGTCCCCTATATTATGGCGCGTGAGAAATTGACCGCCGATCAAATGGACGCTATCATGAATAATCACAGTGGATTACTGGGACTGACGGGAACCTCTAGCGATATGCGCGAAATTGAGGCTGAGAATAGACGCGGCAGCGAGCAGCATCAACTTGCGTTAGAGGTTTACTGCAATCGTATCAAGAAATATATCGGTGCTTATATGGCAGAATTGGGTGGGACGGATGCGATTGTATTCACAGGCGGTATTGGAGAAAACTCTCCCTTTATCCGTTCTACTTCATTGGAAGGTCTTGAAGGATTGGGAATTGAAGTGAACGCAGAATCCAACAATAAGGGAGAAACGCGTATCAGCAAATCCGAAGTGGAGGTGCTGATCATTCCAACCAATGAAGAACTGGCAATTGCGAGGGATACAAAAAAGATTATTGTGCTCGATAAAAGCATAAGACGTGCACCAAAATCGAAGGATGAAAAACGCGCATCATCGCTGTTTATCGATCACGAAAAAGCGGATCTAGTGTTGCTATGGGCCAATGAACCTGGTGCGAATATTGAAACTTTGACCAAACGGTTGAATGAAAAATTGGGAAAACAGATAAAGGCGGATGTGGTTCAGCGAGAACTCGAATATTTGGGGCTTCGATGAACCCGTCCGATGTGTGAAAGGATAAGATTTCATGGTCAAGATAAAGAGTGATGAAGCGGGATGGATGATGGCTTTGACCTGGCTAAGCGCGATTGAAGAAACAGCCCGCGATTTTCACGGTACCCGGCCCAAGATGTTCTGCAAACGGGTGTATGATCATGCTGTAGAGCATTACCTACGCATGCTCGGTGAGGAGTACGGATTCCAGATAAAAAAGGTTGATACGATTCAATCTGCCGTGGAACAATATATTCAAATGGGTGTGGCTGGCGGATTGTTTTCTGATAAAAGCCAGTTTGAACTGAATGCGGTGAATCCTTACCGCCTTGATATGACGGTGCATCAATGTGTATATTTGAAGAGCTGTCAGAATCTGATCGATATTGGATTTAATGTGCGTGATTTGAGCTGTGCCCGGATCGGTTGTTTTCGGGCAGCTGTAAAAGTGCTGGCCAATATTGATTGCGACTATGCAGTCAAATCGTTTAATATAAATGGTGATTGTCAGGGTACCATTGAACGGGTATAATGAATAATCATGACTAAAATTTCAACACAACAGATTATCCAGGATGTGCAGAACGGCGAGGACGCAGGCTTTCGGCGTGAAGCCATCATCACATTGGGTTATAAACAGGATCCCGACATTTTTCCTGTGCTGCTTGATCAGTTGAAAGATCCCTCTTCGAGTATTCAGCACGCAGCTGTCATCTCGCTGGGTCGCTATGGCAATCCAGAAGCCATTGACAAATTGATCAAACCGCGTATTCTCCGATCTGCCCATGTGAATATTCGATGGGCCGCAGTTGCAGCGATTGGTCGTATTGGCGATGATAAGGTGATCGAACATCTGGTCAAGGCGGCTGATGATGACGCGTGGATAGTGCGCAATCAGGCCGTAACCGAAATTAAAGCGCAAATCCGAACTATTACAACACTTCGCGAGCAAAGAAGCGCGCGCCTTCTGCTTCGTCTTCTGGCCATGAAGGATCGGGAGATCATTGAATTGGCTATCGAGGGTCTTGTGGAGTTGGGCCAGGTCAGTATTGATCTTCTGCTTTCCGGATTAAAATATTCATCCAGCCGGATACGTGAGCACTCTGCCACGACACTGGGCATTCTCGAAATATGGGACGCAACGCCGTTGCTCATCGTGTGTCTGAGTGACAAGATTTGGTACGTACGCCGGAGCGCAGTTCACGCTTTGGGTCAGATTCGTAATCCAGCAGCGATTGAGCCGCTTGTTCGCTGCCTGGGCGATCATGTGGATTCGGTGCAGCATGAAGCCATTACGGCCTTGGTCGGATTTAGAAAAGAAAGTACTGTGCCTCTGCTCAATACACTCATACATGAGCCCAATAAATTTGTCATCCGCGCAATTCTTCTCTGTCTGGGTGAAATAAAGGATCCTGCTTCAATTCCAGCATTGATTCAGCATCTACGCAGCAGTTATTTTGTAATTCGAAACACGGCATCCAGAGCTCTGGTTCAATTCGGGTCTGAAGTGATAAAAATCGTCGCACCGGTTATGACGCGGAATACATCCAATATCAAGGCCCTGATAAAAACTGCTGAAAATCCGGAGGATCGTGTGAGCTGCATCCGTGCGATTCGAGCGCTGGGCGTGCTTGAAGATCATCGGGCCGTGCCCGTGTTGAAAAAACTTGTGGAATCTCACGATTTGGAATTGGCCGATGAAGCAGAGACCGCTTTGGCACAGGTTGGACAAGCCGCCTGGGGTCGATGCAGCTGTCTCAATGTGCTTCGCGAATTGGATGATCCCGCTGTCTTGCCCTATTTTATTATTTCATTGGAAGATACCTCTGCGAATGTGCGGCTGCAGGCAGTGCGTGGATTGGAACGATTCGGCGGCAAGATGGTCATTGAAGCGTTGATTAATGCTGCCCGTTCTGATCAGGATGCCTATGTGCGAACAGAAGCAGTTCGCACTCTGCGAAAGGTGGGTGTCGGCCATCCAGAGGTACTTGATCTAGCGATAAGTTGTTTAGCCGATCGCGATCGGAATGTGCGAATGCAATCAACCCGACTGCTTGGAAATTTTCAAGATATGAAATCGATTGCCCCATTGATCAAAGCCATGACAGACACACATTGGGGAGTGCGGGAAGCTGCAGAAATTGCGCTGTATAATTTTGGTGCGAAAGCCGGTGATCCGCTTATTGAGGCACTTTCAAATCGGTCTTGGATGCTCCGTAAACGTGCCGCACGTTTGCTTGGAAATAGTGGTGAAAAAAAAGCCGGAGTGGCCCTTGAAAAGGCACTCAAGAAACGCGGCGAACGTAAAGAAGTGCGGGAACAATTGTTCGAAGCGCTGGCAAAAATAAAGGAATGATATGACGGCACAGAAGTCAGAAAAGAGTCAATCCAAGTCTGAACATGAAGATTATTATAAACGGCTGAGAAAGCGGATTGTAGATTGGGCTGACAGCAAAGAGGGAGAGACACATCGATGGACAAAGATCCTGCTTACCGCGCCTGACTTCTTTCATTTGCTGATTCGGCTGACCGCAGATCCGGATGTGCCGCTCAGCGAGAAGGGCAAGTTGGCCGCAGGGATTGCTTATTTCATTTCTCCACTTGATTTGATGCCTGAGCTTTTTCTAGGTCCAACCGGATTTCTCGATGATATTGTCCTTTCCGCTTATGTTCTAAACAGTTTAATTAACCATTGCGATCCGGCCATTTTGAAAAAGAACTGGGCCGGAGATGAAAATGTTCTATATCTTATTCAATATATTTTAGATGAGGCGGATCGTATTGTGGGGACGGGTTTGTTTAAGAAGTTGAGGAAGGTCCTAAAGTAGGTATATAGTATACGGTACACAGTATACAGAAAAATATTATTAACCTCCAGGATGTTTGGATCCTCCGGGAGGTTTTTTGTTTTTAATCACACCCCAAACACGGCGTGGGATTCTCCGGGCAGCCGGGTTCAATGCCAGGGACTTTTAGTTTTATATGCATCCCAAACAAGGTGATACTCGATCAGGGCAACCAAAATCACCAACCGGAAAAGGTACTTCCATTCCCGCGTCATGGGAAATAATGATCAATGCATCTGTTGAATTGACTTCACCATCCAGGTTGACATCGCCGCAGGGCATATTGTAGCAGTAATCAATATGCAAAAACAATCCAACATCGCAGGACAGGATGATAAGCGCATCGGTGGAGTTGACCAATCCATCTCCATTTATATCACCCAGATAGATAGGAGGTACAACCTCGATGTAATCTGTTTTTACTTCTATATCATGTCCAAAAGGGCCAGTCGCTGCAAGACTTACTGAATATAATCCAGGATTTTGATAGGTATTAAATGGATGTTGTTCTGAGCTTGTATTGCCATCTCCAAAATTCCATAACCAATCCGTGATATCACCAGTAGAGTTATCGAAGAATTGAACAGTTAATGCATCCATCCCAAAAGTCGTATCAGCATCGAAATCAGCCACTGGTGGTTCAGGATTTTGATCTTCAACCCACATCATAACGTCATCAAACATGGCGACATCATTGTAGGAGCCAAAACCCACTTTTCCGGAGATTTCCAGGTTGTCACAATAGAATGTGACCGTTGAATCAAAATATACCCATATTTGATTCTCTTTACGTACAATTTGAATCGTATGATAGGTATGATCTGAGATCCATCTGCCATAGCGTCTTTGAACAAGCTGGCGTTCCGTAGATGTTACACGATAAACACAGGATTCCATATCCAGAGCGTTAAACATAACGTAATAATAGTTATCTTCATCCACAAAGCCGAAGATGGCACAATAATCAGCCGCCCAATTCATCTCAAAATTTTCAAGTGATTTAACTTTAAACTCAAAACTGAAGCTGGAATCCAATTCAATATTGATCAGTGCATATTCACCCAGCTTATCATTTATGCCCGGCGAATAATTTGAATCCACAATGTACAGGGAATTATTACCGGTCTGAATATCCCATTGGCTTGGATTCTTAAATTCCCACAACTCGGATATTGTGGATTCAAAATCTTCGGAGAAGACGGTTTCTGTGTGAGATGGCAGTTCTGAGGGATATACCAATATATAGCCCGTTTTTGTCTTTGATTCGGTATGAAATGAATTCTGTATGGTCAGATTCACCCCATATAAACCGGGATCCATATATGTATTTGTCGGATGATTAAGCGAGCTCATGTTTCCATCACCAAAGGACCATGATGACGTATTGAACGTTCCAGCCGAATGATTGGTGAAATCAACCAATAGTGGGGCTGTTCCTTGCAAAGGTTCTGCATGAAACTCAGGTACAGGTTCTTCGGGTGGAATAAATTTTATAATCGTACCATCATATCCAATTGCCCAGCCGGTTGTATCATTAAAGAAGTATAGATCAGATATATATTTTTGTACTGGGTGGGTATATGCAATTTGCCAGCTTTCCATCTTATCCAAACTATTACAGATTTTAGGCACTCCACCACTACTATTTAGCCCCCAGTAAATATCGGGTGTGGGTCGTCTAGAATTTTGTAATGCGCCTCTATTACCATATCTAAACCATGTATGACCACCATTCTCAGTTTCTCCTAAAACAGAATTCCATGAATCATAGTACCATCGGATGTTTTCAGTCAGAAAGTAGAGTTTTGCGAGGATAAAATTCGAACGGGGGCGTTCGGTGGGAAAATACAAATATGAGCGCCATGTATCACCACCATCATCAGAGATGATTATTGTTTGACCGTCGAGTACCCAATATCGATCTTCTTCATATATGGAAGCCCAGAGTATATTTGATCCGAATCGTTTAAATCCTGCAAAACAGATACTTCGAAAAAACATATTGTCATTCTCAGTATTAACAGATATATCTGTTTTATAAAAGGATTGTCCCCCATTTATCGTTTTATAGATATCAATTTTCTGTGTATATCTGTCAGGATCATAACAATTGACACTGATGACACCTTCATTCATATTTAAAAAATTATAGTTAATTACGCTAATGATTTCAGAGTTTGTAGGAATATCAACCTCGACAGAGTCCCAAGATGCACCTGCATTCGTGGTTTTATAGAATGTGCTCGGTTTATATGCCCAAGCTTGTGTGGGTGATAGAATTTTTTTGCTGCAATTCCAAACCTTGTGCGGGCGGGGTATGAATTCTTGCTTGTTCCACGTTGCACCGCCGTTGATTGTATAGTATACCGAATCTTCATTGTTGATCTCGCTGATTGTAATGTATCCTTCTTCGGCATCGAAAAAACGGATCGATGATAAGTTATCACTCGTTGGAATGCTTACGTCTTCCCATGCCATTTGGGCGATTATAGTTGAGTGCAATAAAAACATCAGAATGCAGAGTAAACGGAAAATGTGTTTCATTAAGGAATTCTCCGAAATAAATAGAATAGCATAAAAAATTGGGCTGTCAGCGTAGACATCCGATTTCTGTGCTTAGGTGCAGATTCTGTAGGTGAAAATTCTAACCAGGTGCTGATAATATTATTCTTTTTACCTGGAATGTCAAGAACTTTTATTGAGGGTATGTCGTATTTCGTAGGTCGTATATCGTGAATAGTATACAGTACACGGTATACGGTATATAGTGATGGGAATATGGATTTAGGGTTGTAGTTCTTAAGATTTGGTTTTTAATGAAACTTTCCGTAAATTTTACTCGTTATATGATTGAGTTCTTTGACATTGGGGACGATCTGGCTTCGACGGGGATAGAGACGCTGAGGAGCGCGTGTCCAGGTTCTCGACTCCTGGTTAATCCATCGAGACCATTTTAATTGGCGAATACAACTACGCCATGGCTGCCTAAGGGCAGCCCGTATCACGGATTTCGTGCCTGCCGGAAATCCGATGATGCGTCGACTCAAGGCGGGCTGGTCCAAAGCTTTACTCGAGGGCAATGGATGAGAATTTATCGGGATATATCTGTGTGAACCCTGTCTGCCGGGGCCCGCAGATGAATTTAAAAGACAGACTACGCACGTAGAGGTCTTCAGGATCCTGTTTTCGGACGCGGGTTCGATTCCCGCCGTCTCCACCAGCCTTCGCCAAGGCTTCGGCTAGCAAGCCCAAGCCTTCGGCGTTGATTCCATTCCAATTTATTCTATAAACCAGACTTATATAAGGTGAAGGCAGTCCGCCGTAGCTTTAGCGAAGGAGGACCCACACTTTGCATTATGTCTATTTAATAAGAAGCACCTCCTATCATGATCAGACCTATATTGGTTTGACATCTGACCTTAAAGTTCGATTAAAGAAACACAATGAGGGAGGAAGTCCTCATACAAGAAAGTATAAACCTTGGAAGTTGGTCACTTACATGGCGTTTTCAACACGTGAGCAGGCAGCTGCGTTTGAACAATATTTAAAATCCGGATCAGGAAGAGCATTTGCCAAGCGGAGGCTTTGGTCCTGAATTCACACGATGGAATTGCTACAAAAAAATGGACACATAGTTAAGTTCATGCGGCCTGCTTCAATCTGGTAAATTGCACTGGAGACTTATATCCAAGATATGAGTGTTTCCGAATGCGATTATAGAATATTTCGATG
>JABMRT010000071.1 GCA_013202295.1 Candidatus Zhuqueibacterota bacterium | reverse complement strand
CCAACACCTATCGAAGCAATCAAGTTTAGAATGGAGCAGCAGAATCTTACTCCACGAGATTTAATACCATACATTGGAAGTCGGAGTAGAGTTTCCGAAGTGCTCGCTGGAAAACGACCGTTGACTATTTCAATGATGCGAGCACTTCATTCTGGCCTAGGTATCCCTGCAAATGTATTGCTTCAAGAACAGGATCCGAGTGAATTAATGGAAATAGATTGGAATCGATTCCCAATCAAACAAATGATTTCTTGGGGCTGGATACAAGCTCCTGATCAACCAAAATCTTATAATGCAAAAGACATTCTACTTCCATATTTCGAGAAAATAGGATCAATTAATCTTCAATCTGCTCTTTGTCGCTCTTCTACTCATGTAAGATCTGCCCGTAAGATGGATGACTATGGATTTGCAGCTTGGTCTGCTCGCATATTGGAAAAGGCAATGTCAGTTACCACAAGTGCCGAATATACACCTGGGATCCTAAATATCGATTCCCTTCACGAGCTTTCTCATTTGAGTGTGTTGGAGGAAGGGCCATTACGTGCAATACAGTATCTAAATCAACATGGTATCAAAGTTATCGTAGAGAGACATCTCCCACGAATATATCTCGATGGTGCAGCAATCATGCCAGTTAAATTAAATCCTGTGATTGGTCTTACAATAAGATACGATCGTATTGATAACTTCTGGTTTACATTAATGCATGAATTAGCTCATATCTCCTTACATTACGATATGGAAAGCGATATGTTCTATGATGATCTTGATATTGAGGCAGAAGAAGATCCTCTTGAGCGTGAAGCTAACGAATTAGCAGGAGAAGCACTTATTCCACATGATGCATGGGAGAATAGCCCTGCAAGTCGATTGAAATCCCCACAGGCAGCAGAGCATTTAGCAAAACAGCTTAATATACATTCTGCAATAGTAGCCGGAAGAATGCAGCATGAATTTAAAGCATACCAACTCTTAACCAATTTAGTGGGCCGTAACAAGGTTAGAAAACTATTCCCAGAGGTAGATTGGGGATAAAGTGGATATGATGCGATACAACACAAAGCATTATGTTCCAATATTACGCTGGAAAGAAGCAGAGCGTAACGCTTTGGCTACGCTCTATGAGAAAGATTCGTATTGCCTTACACCTTTGTTTGAGATCATACCTGAGAACATTATTAAAAAAGGTAAGTTAAGTAAACAAGACGCTATGTTAGATTTAGAGGTGGCGACTAACAAGGTTATAGAGCAGTTAGTTAAATGTTGGGGGCCTCGACCGTTTTTTATTGATCTTTTATGGTTAACCACAGATATGCTGAAACAAAGGACGGGTAGCTTTCTTGAAATGCTATCGCAATGTGCAGGTATTTATAATTTGTGTTTAATTCCTGTGACAGGACTATCAAGAGATGGCCCATATCAATCTTCAGTACAAAAAGTATTGAGTGTACATCGTCAAGGTGCATGCCTTCGCCTTACTTCTGATGATCTAAAAAATCCAGAATTCACCAAAAATATTGATACTACTTTAAAAGCATTAAAGCTAACCCCTGATATGGTAGATATCCTCATTGATTTTCGTATCTTTGACCAAAGTGCCTCTACATATAAAACCCTATGCAGTCATATTCCACACATAGAGAGCTGGCGTAATTTTATCGTGGCTAGTGGAGCTTTCCCAGAAGACCTCAGTAAATGTCCTAAAAATGATCAGTCAAAATTAGATCGGTCTGACTGGATATATTGGAAGAATCAGGTTACGGCAGACGAAACTCTTGCTCGCACACCAATCTTCAGCGATTATACTATTCAGCATGCAAAATATATTAAAAAGGGGAAGGGGTGGCACTTTAGTGCTAGCATACGTTATACCTCTGGTGATTATTGGCTGATTATGCGTGGGGAAGATGCTATCAGAAAAGATGGCCCCGGTTTCGCTCAATGGCCGGCAAATGCAATATTATTGTGTGACTTACCAGAATATTGCACTGAAACTTTCAGCGCAGGTGATAAATACATAAAAGAAATGAGTATGCAACGTAAAGAAACAGGCAATCCGGCGACTTGGCTAGAAGCGGGTATCAACCACCATATGACGTTTGTTGTACGTCAAATAGCCAATCTTTTCTAGATTTCAAGCGTTGTCTCACGATAGCACGAAGAGACTCGGGTTTGACCACTTCAATAAGACGATGATATATATCTGTTTTTGTCTTTGAACGGACTCCCTTCGCCTGTCCGATCTTTTCAAGAATATCAAGGGCTTCATTGCGCCATAATAACGATACAACAGCAATAATGTCTACGCTAGGGTTGTTACGTGAGAATCTAGCATCAGAGAGTACTACAATTCCACTTTTTGGGTTTTGTTCTGCAAGCCTTACTCCCCACCATTCGGGTATCATTTTTAATGCGTTATAAGCATGTCTGTAACCTACAACCAATGTTACACGATCCATAATACTACTATAGATCTGTATTTGTTCTGGTAAACGCTTAAGGGTATCACGATCGCTCTTGATTTCATATCCGTGCATTCGATCATTAATAACGGCCAAATCTATCCTACTTCTGCCATGTTTAAGGCCCAACTCTTCAATTATCATAGTTTCCGAATCATTTGCGTGCTTATCTAGCAGTTCCCTCATTAATACTTTTCGAATATCAAGATCATTCATTTGTTTTGGGCTATTGCATCAGTACATAAAAAATATTATTATCTTTAAGTCATTATGCATCAATTTATCAACTTGTTACAAGGACAGGTCAGCTGGTTCAAATCCTAAAATTGACGGGTAAGTCTCTTCAGGGGCTACGTATTGATATTTCT
>JABMRT010000070.1 GCA_013202295.1 Candidatus Zhuqueibacterota bacterium | reverse complement strand
GCAGCAGATGCTCGATGAATACGGCAAACTTGTTGTAAAGCCATTTTTTTATGGGGGCGTGGGTAAAAAAGGCAAGGCGGGATTGATTCGATTTGTCGATAACCTGACCGATGCCATGCATGCCAAGGAAGAGTTGTATTTTGCAACACATACCTGGGGCGATAAAACGGTACGGGCGAACGGTGTAATCTTTGAAGAGTTTGTGGAGTCCGATACAGAAATTTATTTCAGCATTACCTCTTCAACGCGTCAGCGTAAACCGATTTTTACAATTACTCCACACGGAGGTGTTGAGGTTGAAGACCTGCCCCCTGATCAAAAACGGGTGGTATGGATCGATCCCTTTATCGGAATCAAGTCGTTCGATCTGACAAATAATCTCAATGATTTGAATTGTCCGGAACATCACATCTCGCCCCTTGTACAACATCTGCCCAAGCTTTGGTCGCTCTTCAACGATTTCGGGCTAACCACGCTCGAGATTAATCCCATCCGGATTAAAAAGGTCGGTAACAGTTATCTGCCGGTTGCCTGCGATTTACGCGCAGCCTTTGATCAGGATAATCCGGCATGGCGACGCATAGAATTGCCGAATGCGATTTTCCAGGCAGAGGTCACCCCCTTTGAATCCGAAATCAATCAACTACGCACCTATCAGGGGCAGAGCGATGTGCTTGAACTGAATTCTGAGGGTTCTATTCTGCCATTCATGTTTGGCGGTGGTGCCAATACGGCAGCCACGGAGACATTGGGTCAACGGGCTCTTTTTACATCTGATTTTGGCGGAAATCCCCCATACGAAAAAATGTATGCCATCAGCCGCATCGTGTTTAAGCACTGGTATGACAAGGCCAATGTTATGCTACTCATCGGCGGCAAGGCAAATAACACAGATATTTATATCACCTTCAAGGGCGTTTTCGATGCGCTTCGTGATCATGTGGTACAATATGGAAGACGGCCCATGTATGTGGTGATCGGGCGCGGCGGTCCCAATTTGATTCAGGGTATGTATTACGCCAAAGACATTATGGACCGTCTCAAGCTGCCTTATCGGATGTTTGGACATGATTCCTCAATGATTGCGGTATTGGAATACGCGAAGAAAATCGATGACTGGTGGGCGGATAAGGGTAAGAGCGCCTATCTGAAAAAAGTTAATTAACCGGTTTTACAACAGGTTTTAAGAATGAGACAATTACAAACCAAGCCGTTTCCCTATTACGTAGGGATTTATTCACTTGAAGAGCTGGTGAGAAAGGATTCCCGGGTCTGTGTGATTAATATGCTCGGCAGCGAAAGCCGGAAAGTGACGCCGATTTCGCATGAATACAGTGGGGGCAATGTGGTGGCTGGTGTACAATACGGCCGGCGGGGTAATTTGGAAACACAGATCGGAGACATTCCGGTGTATCGCAGTATTCGTGATGTGCGAAAGCATGGTCACCCGTTTGATATTGGTGTCATTTATCTGCCCCCAGCGGCAGTGAGTCAGGCGGTTTGGGAGCTCGTGACTTACAATAAAGAATTAAAGCGAATCGTGATCATAACCGAGAAAGTCTCCACGCGTGACTCTATGCTCATCCGATATATATGTCAGGATGCGGGCGTGGATGTAATCGGCTGCAACTGTCTTGGCGTGGCCAATGCGTGGGATCATGTGCGGGTCGGCGGTGCATTGGGTGGGGATCATCCCGAAGAATCTCTAAAAAAAGGATCCATTGCCATTCACAGCAATTCGGGCAATTTCACGACTACGATTGCACAATATTTAAAAACAGCTGGATTCGGAATTTCCACGGCCGTGAGTTCCGGCAAAGATGTTTACATTCACTTTGCCGCACCGGAGTTTCTTTTTGCCGCGCAGAACGATCCGCGCACCAAAGCCGTGGTGCTCTATGTCGAGCCTGGCGGTTACTATGAGAAGCAGGCCCTCGAATGGATCGAAGAGCGTCACATTGGTTTTAACAAACCAATAGTGGTCTGTGTGACCGGCCGATGGAAATCCAAGATCTCCCGCTCTTGCGGGCATGCCGGTGCCATGGCAGGCACTGGGGACGGTGCAGAATCCAAGGAAAAATGGTTTGATGATTATTTTAAATTGGGTCCCTTTGATCCTGAAAATCCGGTTGTCAGTAAAAAGGGAATTCGCGTCATTTCCATTCAACATATTCCCGATGCTGTGAAAGCGGTTTACCGGAGGATGGATGAACAACCTGACTTTGAAACCACAGGTGATCTCTCCCTCAAACCCTGGATTGAAGACAAGTTGATTCCGTTGCCGCCCTCTTTACAGATTCCGGTGGTCAAAGCGATTCCGCCTTATGATCAACAGATCATGGAGATCAACAAACATGTTGGAGCGAATGTGTTGCGCCAGAACATGCGTAATAAATCTTCTGCATCCCGTATTGATCCAAAAAGCCAGGTGGCCTATTTACATGACAGATCTGTGCTTGAACTTTCCAAGTTAACTTTTGAAGAGAATCTCTATTTTGCGATTTCGAAGGTCATGCCGGGCAAGCGTGATCTTCGCCGGTTGAACTTGCTGTTAAACATTTTTCTGCGAATGCATCCTGATGATTTAAACCGGGTGGATCGGGCTCTGGAAAACGGGGCCACACCCAATGCAGCGATTGCGTCG
>JABMRT010000069.1 GCA_013202295.1 Candidatus Zhuqueibacterota bacterium | reverse complement strand
GCATGGTGGTAAGATCTGGGTGGAATCCGAAGGAGAGGGAAAGGGATCGTTGTTCAAATTTACGATCTATAAAAAGTAAAAGAGGTTGGTCAATGCAATGTAAAAACCATACTCAAAAAAAGTCAATTGAGGAATTTTGTGGAAGAAAAATCTCAGAGCCATTTTACCAAGAGCTTTTTGAGAACGCTCCAATTGGAATCTATCAATCAAACCCTGATGGGATAATACTCTTTGCAAATGCGACACTGGCCCACATGATGGGTTACGCTTCTTTTGATGAACTTTCTCATCTCAATTTAGAAAGTGATTGGTATCATCCAGATTATCCACGTTCCAATTTCAAGTCTCGCTTAGAAAAGGAGGACCGGGTTACAGAGTATGAATCACTATGGATGAAAAAAGATGGAACGACGATTCATGTGCGTGAGAATGCTCAGCTTATTCGTGACAAAAAAGGCATACCTTTGTATTACGCTGGGACAGTAGAAGATATATCCGCACAAAAGTATATAGAGGAAGCATTTGTCAGAGAACAGGTTCTCATGAGTGCAATGATGGATACACTGCCTGACAATATCTATTTTAAAGACAAAGACAGTCGGTTCATTAGAATAAATAAGGCCATGTGTAATTGGTTTGGAATTGATAATCCGGAAGAAGCAGTCGGAAAATCCGACTATGACTATTTCTCAGAAGAACATGCACAGCAAGCGTATGAGAACGAACAGAATATCATTCAGACCGGCAAACCCTTGCTAGGAATCGAAGAAAAAGAAACCTGGCCTGGTGGTAAAGAAACATGGGTTTCCACAACGAAGGCACCCCTTTTCGATTTGGAAGGCAATATCATCGGCTCATTCGGAATTTCACGAGATATCACAGATCGTAAATCTATCGACCGTGCACTCAGGAAAACAAAAGATGAGCTTGTCAAAAAAACCGAGGCTTTAGAGAATGTTAATCTGACCTTAAAAAGATCCAATCAGGAACTGGAGCAATTTGCATCTGTGGCCTCTCATGATTTAAAAGAACCCTTGCGCATGATTTCTTCATATGTCAAATTGCTTGAACAAAAGCTCATGGGTACACTAGATGAAGAATCAAAAGAATTCATTTCTTATGTCAGTGATGGCGCCCAGCGCATGCAGACTTTGATTAGCGATTTACTGACTTATTCTCGCGTGACCAGCCTGGCACAGCCATTCGAAACTACTGATCTCAATCTTATGGTCGAACGGGCATTGCAAAACTTAAAGGTCTCCATTGAGGAGAAGGAAGCAATCATCACCCGAGATGATCTTCCCACTGCAGTGGTAGACGGCATTCAAATCGAACGGCTCTTCCAGAATTTGATCAGCAATGCAATGAAATATTGCGAGGTAAAGCCGAAAGTGCATATATCATCCAAATCCCTGAATGGAGAATGGATAATCACTATTCAAGACAATGGCATTGGTATTGATCCGAAATATCAGGATATTATATTTGATATATTTAAACGCTTGCATGGACGGAATGAATATTCGGGAACAGGTATAGGATTGGCGGTTTGCAAAAAGATTGTGGAACGTCACGGTGGTGAGATTTGGGTGGAATCAGAGAAAGACAAAGGGAGTACGTTTTATTTTACAATTCTAAATAACACATGACTCGTGTGATTTATGAATAAATATACATTTACATACTTAATTAACAATCATTAGGTCAAATAAAGCAGAGGAGAATAATTATTTAAGGAATGGAGAAACAATGACAAAACTGAAAGATACCTGTACCAAATGTGAAAAACACACATTGTACTGGATATTAATTACACCTATTTTTGTGGTCATGATCCTGGTATTCATCTACTTATGGGGTTTCAACCCACTTCTATCAATGATTTATCTAGTTATTTGGTTAATTGCTAATATTTTAGAAGCGTATTGCTGTGAAGACCTGAAATGCCCTCACGCAGGCAAAGGATGCCATCCAATCGGTGGATTTATACTGGCTCCCTATTTCTATAAAATGTTTTTTTACAATAAAATTAAAAAATTAAAAAATGACCTCAACTGGTTCTTGGAATTGGGTTCAACAGCTATTGCAGTTTCGTTGATTGTATTCCCAATATTCTGGTTAGTCAAACTCCATCTGTTTTACGCAATCGCGTATCCGATTCTTTGTGTTGCTTATGTATTTACTCACGTATTTTTAATCTGTTCGGTCTGTGTTGTTACCAAAACCTGCATGATGGGAATGCTCGAAAGGAAACTGCGAAATGGAATATTTAATAAATCTGTATAATGCTGCGAAAAAGATTGGTTTCTATGATGAAATACGACATATCACTGATGTACCTTACCCGGAAATGGTTATTGATGGAAAACGTTTTCTCTGTTTCTGTTCTAATAATTACTTGGGATTGTCCATACATCCGGAGGTTAAAAAAGCAGCCATGCAAGCTGTAGAACGATATGGCATCGGCACATGTGAATCCCGGTGGATTGCAGGTAACTTGGTAATTTTAGAAGATTTGGAGGCCGCCATTGCAGATTTTAAATTGGCCCCAGCTTCCATTATTTTTCTATCTGGTTTCATGGCCAATATTGGCATCATACCTGCTATTATGGACAGCTTTGAACATTTTGGATTGCCAACCATCAACAATGAAAACAACCTAATCATCAAAGATTATTTATGTCATATTAGTTTGATTGAGGGATCCAGACTTAGCGTTTCAAATACAAAAACCTACAAGCACAATGATATGAACCATTTGGAGATGATTCTTAAAAGAACGAAAGATAAACGAAAGATGATTCTAACCGATGGTATATTCAGCATGGATGGTGATCTGGCACCTTTACCGGAGATAATATCTTTGGCAGAGAAATATAATGCGATGGTCCTGGTTGATGATGCACATGCCACCGGTGTGATAGGGAAAAATGGCAGAGGAACCCCGGAACATTTTAATGTAGAAGGTAAAGTGGATTTTGTCATGGGTACTTTAAGTAAAGCCCTGGGTGGTCTGGGTGGATTTTTAACTGGCCCCAAAGAGGCAATCGAAATGTTGCGAATTAAAACCGTTCCCTATATTTTTTCATCCTCCATCCCGCCTGAACAGGCTGCGGGCATACTGGCTGCCTTAAAAATTGTTAAGGAGCAACCCGAACTCAGAGATAATTTATGGCGGAATATCAATCATTTTAGAGAGGGCCTGCTCGGCATGGGTTTTAATTTATTAAATAGCGAAACCCAGATTATGCCTGTTTTCATCGGTGACGAAAAAAAATGTGCAAAAGCTGCCAAAATACTCTATGAAAAGGGAATTTTTACGCCCCATATTATTTGGCCGGCTGTACCCATTGGCAAGGCCAGAATCAGATGCTCTGTGATTGCCACCCATACTCCGTTGCAAATTGATCGAGCTTTAGAGGCCTTTCGTGAAATGGGTAAAGAAATCGGAATCATATAACAACTTAGATATTCGTATCATGAACATGAGGACTTAACATGAGCATTTGGGCCTTACTATCATTAATTCCAGGGATTATTCACATTCTCTTGGGGACATTTGTTTACTTCAAAAGAATAAAAAATCCCTTGAACTCGGTTTTTACACTCTATATCCTGTCTTTGATTCTTTGGTGCATAACTGAATTTGTACACCGGTTAGACGTTCGTCCCGAGACTGCCAATTTATGGATTAAAATGGGAGGATTTGGATGGAGTTTTATGTTTAGCCTCTGGGCTCATTTCATCTTAATATTTGCCAGACAAAAACGGATACTGAAAAATAAATGGACTTATATTGGTTTATACGGAATATCCACAATCATTTTAATTTTGTTCCTGAAAACCGATCTCATCTACGAGCAAGAACCCGTCAGATTCTATTTCGGATACACCGTCTTACCAGGAAAATACATTTGGATTTTTATGTTTTATTACGCGTTATTATTTTTAATATCTCTTTACTCCCTGATAAAAGTCATTCGACATAGTACAATCCTGGAAAAAAAACAAGCCAATCCAATACTATTCGGTACAGGACTTCCCATGATTCTGGCCACTGCCACCAATGTAATCTTGCCAGGCCCTGAAAATTCAACACCTGAACTGGGGACAACCTTTACTATTATATGGGCAGTCTCTGTTTTCTATGCTGTTCTAAAACATAATTTATTTATTATTAAACCGTCTCTCGAAGAGTCAATAGAGACACCAGCCAAATATCATTTTGAGAGAGGGCTATGCTATTTTATTAGAGAAGAAAAACCTGATAAAGGATACGAAATTTTTTATGATCAAATTACGCATGATGACTCTGGTTTTTGTATTACCAAATTGGCGCCTGTAAATATCCGAAAAAGGTACAAACTGAAATCGACCCCAATTCTTTGGTTAACATTTAAAAATTTAAAAAATACGATATCACCAAAAGATCTGGACGGATTGGTGTCTATGGTCGCCGTATTTGTCCGACAGACGGAAAATGCCCTTCTATTTTTTGATTGCTTTGACCAGATAAAATTCGCCAATGGAATTAAAAAAGCATTACCCTTACTTATAGATCTTAAAAAACTATGCCATGAAACCAACGCCATCACCCTGTTGTCAATTAATCCAAAGATGTTTGACAGGCAGCAGTGGGCTTATATTGAGACTGAATTAACAGGAGTTGACATCTAATGGACATGATATACATCATGATTTATATTGCGGGAAGTCTTTTTCTCCCCTACACCCTCCTGTTTAAAACCAATGCAAAAAAAAG
>JABMRT010000068.1 GCA_013202295.1 Candidatus Zhuqueibacterota bacterium | reverse complement strand
GTAGAGGGATTTGAACCCTCGGCCTTCAGGACCACAACCTGACGCTCTAACCAACTGAGCTATACCCACCATTTTCGAGACATTAATATATAAAAATCATATAGTGAAAGCAAGATAAATATTTGATTTATTCAACGCGTTGACCATATTAATAGACGATAAAAAATGCCTGTGAGATTCAACATCTCATCAGGCAATCTCGAGTAATATATATTTGCAGGACTAGTTGATTAATGACTGAACTTGTGGGCGTGGATCTTTAACCGCCTTATATGTTCTCTTCTGGGGAGCCTCATCTTCAATAAAATTTAGTCTCTTTTTTAGCAAATAGAGTTCCCGCATAAGATTAGATTTTGAACCATAAGCAAGAGCAGCCATTCCCATCATGCCAAAAAGGCCACCCGTTAAAAATGCCAGAATCAAATAACCAATCATTTCAAACTCCATTTCTTTGTATCTGCAACACTAAACCTGATATTTGATATCTCAACTTGCACATATGCAAATGATGCAAAAACTAAACCGTTTTTATTAAGTTTAGCATTTATGCGTAGATTCACATTGTTTTTAGCCTGAATTGCATAATAATAGAATCTAGATCGGTATTTTTTGCCTGATGACATTTCCGTCCATAATGAATTTATTCCGATCAATATGGCTGAAATGATTTTTATAAATGAATATAATTTCAAAACCAAATATCACATGTAGAATAAAATTGTTTATTACAATCCTTTCATTATAAGATCAATTTTTCAAAATGGCCACAAAGGAGTTTTAACATTTCATGAATTTAAATTCATTTGATAAACAATCGTGGATTTTAAAATAGATAATGCGCCTCTTTGTGTATCACTGCGATACACATCCTCTGAATGAAACATTCGAAACAGCTTCCTCAATATATTATTTTATCTTTCAGTAGTTACGTTTCTTATGAATATGTATTCCATCGTATTTAAATATTACAATGAATCAAATATTGAGTGGCTTTTGGGTGTTGTTTTTAATCGACTTACTTATGTTTATTTATCTGTTATACTTAAATATGCTCAACTTCAAAGAGGACAACATATTACTTTATTGCAAATTTCTAAGGCGGTACTTACCTGGCACACTATTTGTTAATACATATATCGATTACTTAGATTTCCCCCTAAGGCGCCCCCGACGGGATGTGGCAAAATTGAACCCTGTCGGGGGATTTTTTTATCCAAAAAAATCCCGCCAATTTCATAGCAGGATTTAACAAGTCATTCCATCCTTATAAATCATCTCATTTTTCCATCAGTTTCCCATAATCCAGTCTGTTATCAGTTGTTACTGTTGGAAAACTGGGCACAACCACCTGATAAGGCATATCCCGCTGGGTCACATACATGTCAATGTGAGTTAATTTAATTTTTTCAAACGCATCCATATTGATATCAATACGGTCGGAATATTTTTCCTGAAGGCTATCAATATATGGATTCATGTATTGCTCGACTTGAACCTCTTGGGTCACACTTACCTTTTTACCGTTTGTGGCTCGATACAAATGTTCCGCTTTTTGGTACGACGCTAAAAACGAATCCTCCCACATACTTGTATTTGATTTGACAACAGAGTTTTGGTCAAGTTTCATTTTATACGCTTCATCCGTGATGTATTTATCTCTAATTAGATCCACAACGGCAAGTTTGAATTGCTTTGGGAAATCAGAAGCGGGTATCTTGCTCTCCCTGAATACCAATGGATGAGACAAGAGAAGTTTTTTAAATTCTTTCACTGTCCATACTTTACCATCAATAGAAAAGAATGGATAATTTAGAATGTCCTCATCACCTTCCAGATCATCCAATGTGAGTTCAACATCTTCACCCTGCCAGAATTTTCGATTGAATGCATCTTTCTTTTCTTTTTCAGTAACGTAGTACTGATTAAAAAATATCTCATTTATCTTCCAATAAGTGTCTTCTACGAACTCTAATCTTTTATCTTTCATAATATCAAGCACTATATCAGTCCAGATCTGACCAGCATGATTATGGGTTAATCTTTCACGCACATCAAGATGCCTTTGCTGAACCATTTGTTCTGTGATGACACGGCTATCTGTCCATCCATCGATTTTTATAAAAATAAATTCATCATCCCCAACCTGAATCGGACCCACAACCTGATCCATTTTAAGAGGCTCTGTGAAAAGAGCCTTCTCTATTGCCTCATGATTTCTTTCTTCCCAACCTACCTGCCTCTTTGTTATCTCTTCATTGCCCCAAATACCCTGATGCACTTCATTGAATGTCCAATCTCCGCTGTTTAAACTGTCAGCAATTGCTTGCGCCTTTTTTCCATCTGACAATGAAAAATGAGACACATCATAGGTTCTTCCTGCCAGATTAAATGTGGTTCTTACTTCGCCCGTATCCAATTTTACTTTTTCATATGCCTCTTGATAATAGAGCACCTGACGCATTGCCTGTTCTTTACGCCCCCGAATGTGAGCTTGAAAATTCTCATTTTTCATTAAAGGTGAATCTTCATCCGACTCAAGAGCCAGAAGTTTTTCGGCAATCAATGAATTGAGAACAATTTTTTTATGAATATAATTATCCATTTTACAGTATGCTGGCCTGATTGTATACTCAGCCCTTCGGATGAACTCATCTACTGTGATAGTTCGATCATCAATTTTGACAATGATTTTATCAGACGATATTTCATCACTCTTTTTACTGCAGGATTGTATGCTGATTCCAAGAATTGAAATACTTAGAACAATAATGAAACGCACGAACCATGATTTAAATGTTTTCAATGTTTGACTCCTCTAATAACAACTGTTCCCTGTTTAAATGCAATTTTCTATATTTGGATCCTGCTTTTATTTCGCCCTATTGAAAAATCGGCTGCCTGATTAATTTCAGACAGCCGATTTTCGTTAATGAAGAATTAACTGTCCGTGATACTTACGGACAGTTAATAAAATACTGGGTCTTGTGAATCGTCAATTAAAAGACAAGACTGAACGTATATGAATGCACATCACCCAATGCACCAATTGTACGGTATGCATAATCCACCTTCATACCCAGAGTGGGTGCAAGGCGCATCATTACGCCACCACCAAATGTGGGGCCGTATTGGCTGTCTTCCATAAACAGTGCCTTGTAACCACCTCGAATGAAGAATTCACCGAAGCTGGGCACGTTCAATGCGTACTGCGCGCCCACATTGACTGATTCACTGTTGTTGTTCGGATGAAGCGCATCCATCGACAAGGTAATACGCTGATTCTCAATGACAATCGGATGAACTGCAAATCCGATTCTGAAAATCAAAGGCAGTTCCCAGGAGTTCAAGCGGAACTGGCCCGGAACATCTCGATAGTTGCCTTCCTCATCCGGTGAGATATCAATCGGATTCATCAGGTCGATGCCATCATACCGCATCTTGCCACCATAATTGGAAATGCTCATACCGATCCGCATACCGTCTTCGCGATTTCCTGTCGGCGAGAAAAATTGAGTACTTACAATAACACCGAGATCCAGCGCGATTGCAGAGGCGGACGTGTGCCAAATTGTGGAATTGATTAATTTAGCAGATGCGCCAAAACTGAACCACTGTACAAGTTTACGTCCATAAGACAAACTGACAGCAAATTCATTGGCAGTGTAGACTTCTCCAGTACCATCCTGAAGAGTCATGTTGGTGACTTCGATATCACCATAGCCTAACGCGGTTAGACCGAGAGCCAGAGTGCCGATTCCGGGCAATACAAGGCCTACACCAGCAAAGGAATGGCTAATATCAACCACCCATGGCTGAAGTGAAAATACAGCTTCATTGCGCTCTAAAAAGCCCAACCCTGCGGGATTCCAGTACATGGAGCTTAGATCCCCAACACTCGCTACCTGGGCATCACCCATCGCATTGCCCATCGATCCTACTCCAATTTCAAGAAAGTTGGCTGCGGTGGTACCGACCCGGTAAGGCTTTTGACTATAGCCAGCCGTGCTGATGATTAGTACCATCACGACTAATATGGCCAGTAATGAATGCTTTCTATTCATGATCAAAACCTTTCATCAATACGTGATTCGTTTCCATTACTTATTTGATGACTGCAAATTTGCCGAGCTTTTCTTTACCTGTTTTATCTGATTTTACATAATACAGGTACATACCAG
>JABMRT010000067.1 GCA_013202295.1 Candidatus Zhuqueibacterota bacterium | reverse complement strand
TGGCAATTCGATAATGAATTACTGGATTTATTGTGGGTACTGGATGTAACAATTGATCTTATGCCCGAAGTGACCGCTGCATTTGAGGGAGTTTTAGAATCAGATTTATTCAGTGCTCAGGATTTCCCTATGCCCACTGACGCCGAAAGAAAAGGGCCTCTGGTAGGAGAAATGACATTGTTTACTCATGGTGGCATTGAAGTTTAACTAACAATCCGAAGTCGTAAGAGAACAAGAGGAAATTAATGGTCTGGATAAATTGGGAAATCTTTACACATAAATGGCTGAAGAGAGCCGAAAGAGGACAAGTTTGTGTTGACGATGGTGATCGTTTTATCTCACTTTGGATAGCTTTCAACGGTTGGATGCGCTACAGATTCAGTGAAGAACTTGGGGACAGATATCAGATTGAATCCGTTAAAAAGATGCGAGATTTTCAAGAGGTGTTTGATAAGCTTAATACGGGAAATACCGATTTCAGAGACTGCCTAGAAGATCTAAAGAAACTGACTGTAGTGGATATGCGATTTAAAAACAATCGTGAAGACATTGATAGATATGATGGGACATACGAATCTTTGATAGAAGTAATCTATCAAGTGAGATGCAATCTGTTTCACGGCAGAAAAGATATTGACGAGGATAAAAAAGACATTGAATTGGTGAGTCTGGCATATCGAATATTGCTACCTCTTTTTAAAGAATATTTATCTAAAGAATTTATTCCAGGCACAGATCGACCTGCCACAATAGACTAGTTTAGTGATCATGTTAGACAGAAGGTCATGCGTTAGACTAAACAAAACACAGAGTTGTTTCAGGTGGAGTTCGACTCTTTAAGGAATTCAGTGGCGATAGATACAATGAATAATGATAAGAATACCTTCCTTTCTAACAAGGTTACTATTGCAGATTACCGAAATATCGAGAAAGCCAAAGACAAGCAGGCAATTGCTGAATTTATTTTTAGCAGGTTTACTGAGAGATACATCGAACCATTTGAGAAACAAAGTCCAAAAAACAAGCACGGTTTCAGTCTAATGGCAGTTAGTTGCCTAATGGTAGAGGCTCTGATGTCTTTTCGCCTTGGCTATAATGATACAAACGGACGAAGCCAAGCATGCTTCGAGGACTTTTTTAAAACTGCAAACCATTTTTCCGATTTTAAAGAATCTGCTGGCGATTTCTATCGTAACGTCAGATGTGGCATACTTCACCAAGCTGAATCGACGGGAGGTTGGCGTATATGGAGAAAGGGTCCGCTTTTCGATAAGGCAAATCTTATCGTTAATGCCACGGAATTTATGGCTCGTTTGAAAGCGTATTTAAAAGACTATCAGACAGAGTTGGAAAAATCCGATTGGGATAGCATAATCTGGCACAATTTCAGAAAAAAGATGCATTCAATAATAAAGAACTGCAAGGGTAAATAGTATCAAGTCTTTATGCCTACACAATCGTTTGAACCAATATTGAATCGGGATATGGCTATAGCTATCGCAAAGCAGGTAATCGATATTGCTTCGCCGGCTTTACAAGAGGCTGTAAACTATTCGACGAACCTTTATGTAAGGTGTCAGTCCTCCAAGAAAGGCACAAAGGAAGAAGCTCTTCCTTTGTTGGCTCTATACCTTCATGTCATTCAGGCTATTGATAGTATCGAAGTATTAATATCGCAAAGTTGTGGAGCTCCTGCAAACTTGATCTTGCGAAGCGCTTTCGAAGCTAAATTATTGATTGAATATATATGTGAAAAAAAGAGTAATCAGAGGGCAGCGGCTTGGGCTGTCAAGTATATTTTCGATCAAATTGAATATTTCAAAAATTACATTCCTTCTGATCCCAAAGGAGTTCAATTCCGTGAAACCTGGAAAGAAGATATTTTCGGACAATTGATCGGCCTTCCTTCGTCTTCTGATGCACCAGCAGTGATTGATAGTATTCGGGAGAAACTGAAGAAACCAATATATGCTGAGGTTTATGCCGATTATCTCCAGAAGATTAAACCAAATCGAAAGATCCCCGAATGGTATTCTCTGTATGAAGGTCCTAAAAATATATGGGAGTTATCTCATTACCTTAAACACGGGACTGAATATGAGATACTTTATCGTTCATGGTCGAAACAATCACATGCACACGATACGCATCATCTAACCTTACTCTTGAAGGATGGTACTAGTATTTTAGGACCGATTAGAAACCCGCTCCAGCTAGTGAGTATCTCAACTGGTGCATTGTGTATTTTACTGGAATCTTCACTGCTAATGCTCAAGATGTACCGTTCTGATGAAGTCAGTAATTTCCGGGAATGGCATCGTAAGGAAATCTTAGACAAACAATTAAGATTGGGCCGTCTTTCAATGAGTGGCGCGGAATGGTTCGAAAAGACATTCATGAAGAAGAAATAATTTATACAAGGATACGCTTAGCAAATAATAACTTAGATATTGTTTCAGGTAGAGTTCCACTCTGCTAGGTCTCCCCCACTGCACATTCCGTCAGATTGTTACCTCATGAATCTCTGGGCGTG
>JABMRT010000066.1 GCA_013202295.1 Candidatus Zhuqueibacterota bacterium | reverse complement strand
TCATTGAGTACGGGATTGGCAAAAGGTCCGCCTGCTCCGGAAGCGGAGACATATTTCAGTACAGAAGCGTCCCAGCTTAGAGTCGCAGTATAGCTTCCGAGTTTCTCAGACAGATTGGATAGATCCACGCTGACCGGCACAGTCACATTTTCACCGGGTTTTAAATTCGCGCTTGATACAGATGCCCCAGCCTGGATTCCGTTCCCCGCCCATAAGTATGGTACGGTGATAAGGACAAGGCCGATCACGATAAGGATAGATTTTACTTTCATGATTTTCTCCTTTTTTCAATTTAGGGTGTGCAACCGGCACAAGGGGTTACACTGCTTGGACAACTTGGTTCTCCAACCGGGAAGGGCACACTTTGCCCGACATCATAAGCAAGAATAATCAACGCGTCTGTGGAATTGATCAATCCATCGTCATTCACATCACCGCAATTCATCGGACAGAATGAAGAGACATCAAGTCCCACATCGCATGACAGGATGATTAATGCATCTGTAGAATTCACTACATCATCCCCATTGACATCGCCTAAAATACCGCAGGATTCGACATCATAATCACAGTCTTCCACACAAAGAGAAGGCATCAGATTGGTGAAAGTCATTGCCGCAGCCATAGCAGTAAATCCGAGATCCACTCTACCCGTATCACCGAGAACTCCGATAATGTCAAAGTCGATATTCAGGATATTCACGATTCCCATGCTGCCAGAAGGATTGGCCGCACTGAAGTCAAGCTGTCCTGATGCCACATTGGCCGTGTTCACTGTTGGGGCACTCCATCCGGTTGTGGTACCGCCAGAATAACTCTGATAATCGAGCTGAGTCGGATCCCAGTACAAAGTACCCGTATAGCTGCCGAGATTTTCATCAGGCTGTGGCATGCTATCCAGATCCACAACAATGGGTACAGTAATTTGCGTGTCTTCACAATAGGGATCACAACCTACCGAAGCATACACAAAGCATTCACAGGAACAGTCCACATTGGTTGCGTCTACGTAAACATCTACGATGGGATCATCAGGATCATTGGATGCAATCGAGATCACGGCCATGTCGGATGTACCTTGCGGAATCTCACACCAATCCACGTCCACATCCAAAGCCTGGCTTTCACCATAGCCTAGTGTGAAAGGAAGCGCGGGATATCTGGTCGGAGTGCACCAGGATTGATCAGAAGTAATACTACTGACAATTAGATCACCAGAGCAATCATTCTGGATAGTAAAATAATCAAAAGAGGGCGGTTCAACACCGTCAATATGAACAACAGTCACACCAAAATGAGGAAGATCTTCATAACCATATGGATAGCTGCCCCCCCAGGGCATGACGTGGTCAGAGTAATCCCATGTGTCATGAATATAAATATTTTGCGTGGCTTCATCATATCCGTATCCAACCATCATGTGACCAGTAACTAAAATCAATACAGGATAACCTGCATCAATCTCAGCCATGAAATCATCAAATGTGAATCCTAGCGTATTTCCATTCCATCCGTATATACGTTGATTATAGTTTTCAGTAACAGTATAACCTCTTGATTCTATAAAATCTCTATAACCAGCACAGCCATCTATATAACCAGTGTACTCCATTTGAGGGTCATGCCATTTACTGCCATCTGGATATAGAAAAAAGGTCGTTCCACCATCAGTCATACCCCATGTTGACTGATTTGTACCCATAAAGTCACCAGTGCAGTCCTCCCATGTATGTTCAGTCCATCCATTCGTGATCCAGGGATCTGGGTCAGTGTTTCCAAATTGGATCCAATAATCATCCACATGGCCGCGGGTTGACCGGCCATCCAATCCATTCATTGTCGCACTAAGAGGGCATTGGTGTTCCGTATCACTATTTATTACTACATCACCCCAAGAGCTGTTGTCAAGGGGCATTACCCCACCATTGGTTGGGCCGGTATACATATCAGGAAAACCATTTCGATCATAATAAGCTGCGATCATAGCAGCGGATGTTGCTGAGCAACCAAATGACCAGTTATATGCAGGCATATCTGGGAGGATTGCGGCAGTGGGTAAGGGAATTGCAGTAGCGGCACGGAATACCTCTGGTGGCCTACCGGGTACCTGAATTATTTCAAATTCTTTACCATTTTTATCAACACCTCGTTTCACAATATATTTCTCATCAATTTGCCCGGTAACACGGTTGGGTCTCACATCTGCGTTTACTTGACTTTCACCCTCGCAGGTTGGCTCAATCGATTCAGGCGTCACACGTATACAGGGATCTTCCGGCTCTCCCCCGGTTTCTTTTCGAATAACAATGTCATCGAGGTAAGCACCTTCATAGGTTATAGAGCTATCACTGCCAAATATAAACGCAATCCAAATCTGATTTTGACCAATTAAATTACCCAGAGTATAGACATTTGTTAAATCAAATTCTCTTGGCTCCCAGCCATCTGTTGAACCATCGGAAGAATCACCATAATAATCGTAATCGTCCACAGAGGCACCCCAGAAAAAATAATCATATTCTTCCTCAATTTCATGCCAGACCCTAAAAAGCACTTCAGCGTCGGTAATGTTCGGATCACTCAAATCAAAGGGGCCATAAACCATCCAAGCATACATGTCATTGGCATACTCTGTACAACTAACCGGAGGTGAGGTGCCGCCATCTGCACACCAGCCGCTCCAGTAACTGGTATTAGACTTACAATTCACATCACCCCAGGAGGGATCCCCATATAGCTGCCAATCACCCGGCCATGCCCCTTCAAAATTTTCATATTTGATATTCTCCCAGCCTGCCATGGTCTCTCGCACGATGGGATTAGTATGAGGCTTGACATCATCATAAATGCTTTTATTTGTATTCAAAGTACTACGATCACGAACCATAGAAGATGGTCGAACGGTCGCAGGGCCTAACTGATTCTTTTTTACTTTTTCCACATCGGTTTGTGCAAAAACTGACAATGTACCAGTTACCAGGATTGTGAACAGAAGAATACTACTTACAATCCAATGGAACCGCAACCTTTTTGTATATCCTCGTGCCATGATACCCTCCAGGAGTAATTATTTAGCGTAGCAAAAACATCCTTTTGATAAATGAGGTCTCATTAGTTTTTAATCGTAACAGATACACTCCGCTTGTCACATTTTTACCGGCATCATTTGTCGCATTCCAGATCTCTGTGTAACGCCCTGCAGGCTTAATTCCATTAAACAGTGTGCGGACTTTCTGACCGTTAATATTATAGATCTCAAGCAGTACAGAGCTTGAGGCGGGTATATCAAAGTTAATTTGCGTCTGAGGATTGAATGGATTGGGATAGTTTTGATACAGCGCCACTTTTTCAGGAAGCGCTTCAAGCTCTCCATCCACACCTGTGGGGAGATAAAATACTGCGGTAATCTCTTTATCCGCATCCATGGTCACCACAGCAATTGAGTCTGACCCTGATGCATCACCCTGCCACTCATCAAAACGGGCTCCGAATGGGCGCTTGTTGGGGATAGAAGCAACTGAAACCTCTTCATCTTCAGTATACTGATAAACACCTGGCGCGGGATCGGTTGTACCATGTGTGAGATCAGGAAGCACATTGATTGTCAGGGTATAGGTATTCAGCACCTCAATTGTAGTGTCATTCACAGTAAGAATGCCGAGGAGGCTCTGAAAGGTGGCTGCGGCTGCCATAGCGCTGTATTCCAGATCAATTAAGACTTCACCTGTATCCACAACCGCAAAATTAAAAGTGGTCAAATCAATGATACCTGTCACCCCTGTCGGATTCGCACCATTGAAAACGACCTCGTTTATATCAACGGAATTGGTATTCCCGGTAAATTCTGGTCCAATTCCTGTATCCTCAAGATAAACCAGTTTGGTAGAGTCCCACATCACAGAACCTGTAAAACTGCCCAGATTATTGTTCGGTACATCCACCCCGGTCATATCAATCTGGATGAGCACAGATACAGTGTCCCCAATGCTCACTTGAGACGAATTAGGGATCAATGTTGAAACAACCTCACCTGTTTGAGTAAACGCGCTCATGGCCAGGCATAAAATTAAAATAAAGACATACACGAAGAAACTGTCTCTTTTTGTATCCATTTTCGATTGGTTCATATTGTCTCCTTTCATCATTCTATCCGGTAAGATTTGCACTTCTCATTAAACTAAAGTTATTATTCGATAAAGGATAAGAAAAAAACATTTACCTCTGGATTTATATACATGCCCTGGCGTAGTTTGAGAAGTTCTGAAAATTAATACAAAAATAGATTGTGCAAACGCGATCCAGAACAGATCGTTTTTCCCTAAATGATAAGATCGCGGATAAGTGATTTATTTTAGTTAGAAAACCCGTTAATGTCAACATAAAATATGAAATTCTTTTCGATATCAGTTACAGAGTGCAACCTGAACAATCTGCTACATTAGACGGGCACCCCGGTTCACCAATCGGATAGGGAACCTCCATGCCGACATTATAAGAGAGAATAATGAGACCGTCCGTAGAATTGACAACCCCATCAGAGTTCACATCTCCGCAGACGAGCGGACAATAATCTGAGACATCCAATCCTGTATCACATGAAAAAATAATCAGCGCATCTGTGGAAGTCACAAATCCATCGTCATCCACATCACCAAGAATGCCAGTAGGAATAATTGTAAAACCGTAATCCTCGATTTCCAGATTCGAAAGTAGATCCAATCCGGTCTTAGCAGATGTAAGTACATTGAAATTGAGGATCAAACTGTCAGATTGACCGCCAAATCCTGTGACATCCAACAACAATGTGAAGATGTGAATCAAATCTGTTGATCCCTTGAGATCTTCCTGTGAGAATGTAATCCGGCCGGAATCGGCATCAGTGGTAATAATTTCTGGCAATTCCCAACCGGATGTGGATCCGCCTTGTGCCTCGCCATATTGAAGCAAATGCGGATTCCATTTAATGGACGCGGAATAAGCGCCAAGGTTTTCATTCGGAGGATCCATGGCCCCCATATCCAGATATACAGGGAAGGCCGCCCTTTTACCCTCCTGAACCCAATCGGTAGAGATGCTTGCAACAACAGTTCCGGATGGCAAAATGAATACCGCAAAACTACTGTCACTCATATCTTCCGGAAAGCCATCTGCATCCGTAACGCGCACCTGTACCTGAGTAGATGAAATGGAAGGAATATCCCAGTGATACGGACTGGTTTGTGAAGCAGTTGTGTCAATGGTCACCCAAATCGAATCCGGATGCACACGGTAACTCAGCTCGATCCATTCGCTGGTTTGTTGCGATATCCAGGATATAGATCGGGTTGATCCGGCAATCCACTCTTCACCCCCGTTTGGCGTCTCCACATGAATGCTCTGTGTGCTGTCGGGGATAATGGAAAATGGCTGATTGCTCCTGTCAAAGAAGGAGCCATCGTAGTCGGCAATATGGATACGGCAGGATTCAAAGGACTCATTGGGAAGCTGCCATTGGAATATCCCGTTATCCAGTGTCTGCTCTGCGATTGGTATCCATGTGATATTACTGTCAGTCGTGTATGAAATTGATACCATCCCAGATGTTAATGACGATTCCCATACAATGGTTTGCTCTGATTGAACGGGCCACTGCTCGCCTCCATTGGGAATATTGACACGAATATATTCACGATCGATACCGAATTGTCCATCACTGAAGTCCGAAATGCTTCCATCCGCATCTGAAATACGAATTCGATATCTGAATGACCGTCTTGAAGAAAGCAGCCAATCATATGCTTCCGTATCGGGAATATTTGAGGCAATCGGAACCCATTGAGCACCATCATTGTCGGTATATTCAAGATTCACAAATCCGCTTAAAAATTCCGACTCCCAAAGAATCGACCGGGTCTGCCCATAGATCCAGTATTCACCGCCATTGGGAGAGATCAACTGTAATTGTTCGGCAGGTGGAGGATTGAGTGTATCAATAGTGGCATCATACGCACGACATGCAAATCCGCCAAAATGAACGTCATCTGTCACATCATTATATGATATTCGGAAGTATCCATTTTCGCCCCAACCCGGACCCCAGCTGTTCTTGGCTCTGAAATACTGCTCGTTTTCATTGTATCCAACCACAAGAACCGCATGGCCTCGATTGTCCGGAATGGGTCCGCCTTGATAATTGTAAATTCCGCCTGTGTAGCCAGTAAAAGTCCCATCATCAGGCACATCCATGGCAACACAAACCGGCCCCATGGTCAGCACCTCTTTCAACCATTCACGTGTGATGCTATTGGGCTCGCCCCATATTCCGGTATAATCATAAGATCCGACAGTTACCACATAAAAGGGATCACTGCACTTGTCCGCGCAATTACCATTCGTCGCCTGATAGGGATAGCAATCTTCGGGTACGATACCGTCATTGCTCGCGAGCTGAAGCGCGTTGCCATACCAACCTGATCCACAATCACCCGAAGCACAGGCAATGACCATCTGCTCAGAAAGATCGGAGGTCCAGCTGATATTTTCAATCAATGCCACGGCGGCGAATGCCCAGCAGGATCCGCATCCACCCTGATTTTTTACAGGGCTGTCCCTGTAACTCCAATCAATGGCAGGAGGATAATTCTGATGATTGATATCAATGTCAGATGTTTTCATTTGCCAGTGCTGCTGGATATAAGGGGGAATTTCCAGGCCGAATGAATAGGAATCATCCTGAGCAAATCCGGTGTCAATGAAACCCAGTGTGAGGATGCAAAACAATATATACTGGATTCGGATAGTTTTGTCAAAAATAGTGTGAATCTTGAATAGAATAAAGGACTTTGAAATCAAGCTGGCTCCCCTACTATTTGAACTGGGATATGTATCATGCAGAAGCCGTATCAATGTGGTGTCAAACGATGTTGTGACTTTAAAGGTAGGAAGATCCAATTTTCAAATCAAGTGAATAATAAGTCATATTGTTAAACAGGGAAAAGCAATCCTTCCGATTTCGTTCAACCGGAAGGATTCAGGAAGTTTATGCGGGTTTCCCGATTTTAATGAGATCGTGCAGTTTATCGAACAGCGTATGATCATAATCAGGACGGATCGTCACACTGCGTACATCGTAAAGTTTTTCAAGTTGGCGCACGATCTGCTCAAGAAATTTATCTTCATTCACGAGAAGATACATCCGACTGGCCGATCCGTCTCCGATTTGACCGCAGAGAATCCCTTCAAGATTGAATCCCCGCCTCGAAAATAGCCCTGTAATGTGAGACATCACGCCTGCATGGTTTTGCACTTCGAGTTCGATAATGGTATTGGTTTGTTGTATCATCAGTTATTCTCCTATCATAACACTATTGGCTGATCCTGGCGGCACCATAGGCGTCACATTTTCTGCAACATGTATGGGAATATCGAGCAGTACTGGACCCTTCATATCAAGCGCCTCTTTTAGTGCATTGGATGGATCAGGCTCATTCCCCAGTTTTTGAGAACGTATACCAAACCCGGATGCAATGACCGCAAAATCCGGCAACGACTCAAACTGCGTGCCGGAATAAACTTTTTCATAAAAATATTCCTGCTGTTGACGAACCAGGCCAAGATTCCCGTTATTAAAAATCAGGATTTTTACATTCAAATCATGATCACGGATTGTGGCCAATTCCTGAATGTTCATGAGAATGGAGCCGTCGCCGCTGATACAAATCACTTGTTTTTCAGGATTGGCCAATGCCGCGCCGATCGCGGCAGGCATACCGAATCCCATGGTTCCCAATCCACCCGATGTCAGAAATTGCCTCGGATAAGTTATCGGAATCCACTGGGCGGCCCACATCTGATGCTGCCCCACATCGGTTGTATATATGGCATCCGGATCAGCCAGTTGATTTATTGTTTTTAGGAGATGGATGGGATGATACGGATCACTGATTTTCGGGGGCTGGAGCGCATTGTTCTTTTTAAGGGATTTCACATGTTCAATCCAATCTGAACGCATATTTTCTTCAACAGTAGGAAGCAACTGATCAAGGGCAGTGGATAAATCCGCAATAATGGATAATGAAGATGTTTTTATCTTGTCAATTTCAGACCGATCCACATCCACATGAATAATAGAGGCATTGGGACAAAACGCATCGACCTTGCCCGTGGCGCGATCATCAAATCGCATGCCCAGCGCAATCACGAGATCGGTCTCGTCCATGATCATATTTGCATACCGAGCTCCATGCATACCGACCATGCCGATATACAAGAGATCGTCCGGCGGGAAGCACCCCAATCCCATGAGTGTGGTTGCAACTGGAATATTGTTTTTTCGCGCGAAAGCACTTACCTGTTCGATAGCATCGGACATGATGACTCCACCTCCGATTAACAGGACAGGCTTTTCGGATTTTTGTAACATCTCGTTGAATAGGGAGATATCGTCCAGATCCAATTCATACTTTGGGTGGACAGGCGAATCCATCTCCGACAGGGTATCTACGTGAATGGATTCCTTCTGCACATCCTTGGGCACATCCACAACCACGGGTCCCGGCCGACCGGATTCTGCAATGCGGAAGGCTTCCGGAATCACACACAGGAGTTCTTCGGCACTCCGCACCAGAAAATTGTGTTTGGTAATTGGCAGAGTCATACCGTATGTGTCTACTTCCTGAAACGCGTCTGTACCAATCATACTGGATGGCACCTGCCCTGTAATGGCAACGATGGGAACGGAATCCAGCTTGGCGTCGGCAATTGCTGTGAGCAAATTTGTTGCTCCCGGCCCCGATGTGCCGAAACAAACAGCGGCTTTTCCTGTGGAACGGGCCATGCCATGCGCGATGAATCCAGCGCCTTGTTCATGACGGGCGAGAATGTGTCGGATCTTGCTCCCGGACAATGCATGATACAGCGGGAGGTTCGCTCCACCCGGAATCCCGGCCACAATCTCAATCCCCTGCTTTTCCAGCAATCGAATAATGATTTCAGACCCATTCATTTGCGGCATAGTGTTCTCCTTCTGTGTATGTGGTATTCAATAATTCATTCATCAATTATTACCTAAAAAAAAGCCCCTGCAGGTTTTTTACCGGCAGAGGCTGTAATTTTCTAATTCAGGATCTGCTACGGTGATATCCTTACGGGTACGACGACTACATCTACGACTACATTTTTTAAATTCAAAAGCTTCACCGTTTGATCCTTTTTCTTTGTTGGTTTTCAATATATCGGAATTACCCTCCAATGTCAAGTAAATATTTGATCAATTCAATGAAGCATAAACATCTAATCCTTTGGGATTAACGATCAATCTGGAATTCGTCTGAATTTAGTTTCTGTGAATGTTTATGTAAGGGGTATGATTTTTGATACTAATTATAAACCAGAGTTTCATTAGTAATTTTGTCATTTCATTTCAATTTGAACTCTTATCAAAGCCATTTTGATAATGATGCATTGAAGATGATTTCATATGAGGGATAAAATTCCTCGTCAAACACATTATAAAAATTGACGCCTAATTTCAGGGGTACATCACAATGAATGAACAATATAACTCATTACTTAAAAAACGGGTGGATTTGGTTTGGATCGGTGCCATGTTTGGACTCGTATATTGGTTTTGGCAATCTTTTAGAGATGCCATAATCCTGGAAAAATCCACTTTTATTAAAAGCCTGATCTCCCCAGATATTATTTCATTGGCCTCACGTCTTCTGATTATCAGTGTGTTTCTTCTTCTTTGTATTCATGCAAAATATCTACAGGAAAAGATACTGGACGAAAAATCTCCAGGCAATCTGAAAACTGCTATTTTTGCGTTTGTTGTTTCGGCTGTTGCTTTTGTGATGCTTTATTGGATTCTAGACTCATTTCAGGATATCATTATCCAAGCGAAAGGGAATGTGGTTGAACGAGTCTTTAATCCCGGAATACTCATACTGCTTTCACGAATATTTTCCATTTTGCTCTTAATTGCTTTGGTTTTTCTGATTCAATACTTGTTTTTAGCACGGAAAAAAGCAGAGAAGGCTCTCAAAACGGCTCATGATCAATTGATGAAAAGCCGCGAAAATTTAAATAAAATTGTGACGAATGATGCAAACAGTATATTTGTGCTTGATAGTGAAGGGAAAACCGTTTTTGTCAATCCTGCTGCTGAGCGGATGTTTCAAAAACCGGTCTATGAATGGATCGGTCAGCCATTTAACTATCTGATTTCAACCGAATCCGAAAAAGAAATTGAAATTGTAACAGAGACAGGTGACACAATTTGTATAGAAGCATTGGCTGTGGATATTGATTGGCAGGGCGGAAAAGCGACTATGGTTTCTTTGAGGGATGTTTCAGAGAGAAAACATGTTGAATTGATACGTCAGAATTTCCTATCTCTCATTTCACATCGGCTTAAAAGCCCGATTGTGGGTATAATGGGTGCGATTGATAATATGCTGGTAGGATTAGTCGGTAATATCTCTGAGAAACAACGGGAATATCTTCTGGTAATGCAGCAGAATGTCACTACAAAGTTGTATATGATAGAGGAATTATTAACCGTTTTACAATTGGAGACTGGAGGTACAACGGTTCAGATAGAAAACACAGTGCTTATGGATGTGGTTGATAGCACGATTAATAAATTCAATCCTCTCCTTGAAGAAAAGGGATTATCATTGGATCTAAAAGGGATTGATACGAAACTTATTATTCAGGCAGACGCGAATAAAATGACCAAAGTGATTCAGAACGTTCTCCATAATGCCATAAAATTTACAAATGAAGGAGGCATCACTATTCGGGCCGATGTGGAAACCAATCAAGCAAAGATCACTATTAAAGATACTGGCCGCGGCATGTCAGATGAAACTTTGGAATCACTTTTTAAAATAGATAAAAAGAGCCAATCACTGCCCGATGCCAATATTGGTATGGGATTTGGTTTATATATGGCGAAAAATTTCATGCAAATGCAAGGGGGAGACATTTCAGCTTCATCGACATTGGGCAACGGTAGCTGTTTAACCATTACAATTCCCTGCAGAATTAAGTCATGATTTGGACAATGGTTATGAACCGTATTAGATCAAAACTCGCTGAACAAACCGGGATGACAATCATTGAAATCATTATTTCATTATTAATCATCAGTGTTTTATCAGGAACGATTCTTGTCCAATTTAAGCATACTGCTGAATCAGCAAAAATCGCCGCATGTGTATCCAATCAAGCTGCTTTACAAACGGCTGTAAATATTTATTATGCGCAATACAAAGGTTATCCTCATCAGATTGAAGATATTGTACCCAATCTGGTTTCTGAGGAAATGCCTGAATGTCCTTCTGGCGGCACATATCTATTGGTTGGTAGAGATGATATTCAATGTACTTTAGAAGATCATCAATAATCTTTCTGGTGTGATCTTGGGTATTATCTTTATGCCATTGTAGAATAATTGTATGAGATTAAATAATCAGAAAATTTGATGACCAGCCTGCCCCTGTTTCCATCGAACTTGAAAAAGAAAAACCTCATTCTAATACGCCACGTTGGAATGCTTATATAACACTCCATATCAGTTTTTATTTAAATCACTTCTCCTAGAATTTAAATGTAAAACACCACACACTTCTGAATTGCACTGTACGGAAGTCTCCATAATTATGACAATAATTTACCAAATTCAATGTGCTGTGATGTGATTATTTATTGACATTAATAATTCAATTGATTATACTCAATTACACAAAAGATATTGATGTAATTTATTTTACTGTTTGAAAATCTCGGAGAAGTTGAAGGATTGTATTAACCTATCATTTCAATACTAGAAGAGGATCATCCATGAATGCCAAAATTCTCGATGGAAAACAACTCGCTCAAACCATGCGCGAGGAAATGAAACAGGAAATCGCTGACTTTCAAAAACAACACAACCTTACTCCCGGATTGGCTGTCGTGCTCGTGGGAGAAGATCCGGCATCTGCATCCTACGTATCGGGAAAACGGAAAGCCTGCGCCCATGTTGGAATTTATTCGAGAGAAGAGAACCATCCCGCTTCTATGAGTGAAGATGATTTACTGAAACTTGTGGAAGAACTGAACCAGGATCCCAAAATCCATGGTATTCTCGTGCAGCTCCCCCTCCCCGATCACATCGATGAAAAGAAAGTTCTTTATGCAATTGATCCGGCAAAGGATGTGGATGGTTTTCATCCCTTCAATGTCGGGCAAATGATGATCGGCGAAGATACCTTCCTTCCCTGTACCCCGCATGGTATTCAGCAAATGCTCATGCGCAACGGGATCGAAACCGCATCCAAACATGTGGTGATCGTGGGCCGGAGCAATCTGGTGGGCCGTCCGCTCGCGAATATTATGCTTCAGAAAAATACAAATGCGAACGCCACAGTAACTGTGTGCCATTCGAGAACCAAAGATATCGGACATTACACCCGCCAGGCCGACATTGTCGTAGCCGCGATTGGTCGCCCGAATACCATTACCGCAGACATGGTATCAGACGGCGCTGTGGTGATTGATGTGGGTGTCACCCGCGTTGATGACGCCACTAAAAAAAATGGGTATCGCCTTTCCGGTGACGTGGACTTTGAAGCCGTCAGTCAAAAAGCCAGCGCCATCACACCTGTACCAGGAGGTGTAGGGCCCCTGACAATTACTATGCTTTTACACAACACAATCAAGGCAGCCAGAAAATCAATTCAGTAATTATGTTGGACGAGGCACCCTTCCAAAATTTAATTGTCCGGAATCCAGGACAGCTGCTGTTTATCCTTTTATGGAGTTATGCATTTCATCCATGCCAAACCAAGCAGTGAAAAGCCAAAGCATTAGAGAGCCTTTCATCCCGATTTATCAAAAGCTGTTCACGCAATACCGGGATGCGATTATCACACAGCAGTACGGGCCGGGTGATCGAGTGCACTCCATCAACGAAATGATGGATCGGCACAAGATCGCACGTGAAACCGCAAAGGCTGTGCTGAAAATGCTTTCTAACGATGGTTACATCATACAGCAGCCGGGCAAGGGATCGTTTGTCGCCAATCTAGGACCGCTGAAAAAGGTATGGGGCGTGGTTGTCCCCTTCTTTTCAGCACAGATTGAGGAGCTTATTTTCTATTTAGGGCAGGAGGCTTCTAAGCGTGGTCGTGAATTGGAACATTTTGTGGATTACAACCACTGGCAGGAAGAAATCCAACTCGTTGGCAAACTGATTAACGAGCGTTATGAAGCAGTGATCGTCATCCCTACCTTCGATGAAACGGAGACCGCATCCTTTTATACGCGGCTCAAACCGGGCGGCACGGTTGTCTCTTTGATCGACCACACCATGGCCGGATCCTATTTTACCTATGTAATTCAGAGTTACGATCTCGGCGTCAAACGCGGCGTGCAGCACCTGTTAAACCGTCCATCAGGAACACTTGCCTTTGTAAAAAATAACATTTGGCTCAAACGTAATATGGTTCAGGAACTCATGCAAGATACATTTCAGGACTGCATTGAGAATAGCCGAAAAGGACACCGATCACTCATCCTGAATAATGTGGAGCAAATCAGCAAAGAGCTGATCATACAGAGCCGCATTTGTGGATTCTTCTGCTGCGATGACAGTGACGCCATCCGGGTGGTTGGCCGGTTGAAAGATTGGGGATTCATCATCCCGGATGAGATTTCGATTGTCAGTTATGGCAATACGGAATTGGCCAAGTACTTCACTCCGGCCATCACATCCATTGACCCATACAGCGCGGAAATGGCAGCCACTACAGCAAAGATTATCCATCAAAAGCAAAAAGGTGAAGACGTTTCTTTTTGTCAATATGTCCTACAGCCGGACCTGATTGTTCGGAAGACATAATGGGACATTTCCTGGAATACAGCGACATCTGGTTTGTCAATCGCCTATTGCCCTTAACATATCATGGACTGGAAGACTATTATTTTCGTCCTTCGATTCAACCTGTTTTTCCGAGAACTAGGAGCCTGCAATGCCCATCGACGGACTGAAGATCATCGGAGAATCCATAAATGATTCCGTTCCTTCGACCCATCAGTTGTACAATGAAAACAAGATGTATGACATTGTCGCCCTGGCTAAATTTCAGGACGAACGGGGTGCGGCGTATATAGACGTCAATATCGGGTCCCGGCCTGCCTCATTCATGGCCGATCTTGTCAGGCGGATTCAACAGGTGACAACCAAACCTTTATCCATTGACACCCCGGATATGGAAATTGCCGCTGCCGGATTGGAAGCCTATGACATGACACATTCGGGTGGACAGAAACCCATCCTCAACTCCATCTCCCTATCCCGGCTGGAAATGTTCGACTTGTACAAACAGCAGCCGTTCATTCCTATCCTGCTTATAACGGAGGGTTTGGATAAGAACAAGTACTCCATAATGAACTCAACCGCGCAGGAAACGTACAGCACGGCCAAGGATTTCGTCCGAGTTGCATTTGAGCTGATTCCCGAATTTTCAAATGACCAATGCATTCTCGATCCAGGGATCATGCCAATCGGCGGCGATATGGAGGGCTATTTTAAACGACTGATGGATTCGCTGCAGCTGATCCACGACGATCCAGATCTTCAAGGTGTGAATATGTCTGTGGGACTGAGCAATTTCACTGTCATGCTGCCCTCCAAACGCGCAGATGGCTCACCAGTAAAGGGCCCGCTTGAGAGCGCTTTTCTCACGCTCGCTATACCGCTCGGGCTGAACATGGTGATTGGAACTGTCAAACGCAAATATCAACTTCTGGATGATGATCATCCGGCTCTTCAGTGCTTAAAAGATATCCTGCAGTTGAATGGAATCGAAGTCATCACGCGTGTCATGCAGTTTTATTCATAGTAGTTTAAAGAGATTTTTTTTGACTTTGTAACACAACACAAAAACCGATTTGAGGAGTAAAACATGGACAATGTGATTGAAGGCATAGCCCTGTGTGTAGAACGCGGCAAAATATCCAAACAGTCCCCGTTTCCGCCTGATATGAAAGATCAGGATGGCGCTGACGAAATAGCAGCAGATGCGATTAAACAGGGCGTAAAACCGGATGATCTTCTCGATGGCTGCATACTTGGTATGAATCGGATTGGCGAAAAATTCAGTCAGAACAAAGTCTTTGTGCCTGAACTTCTCATGGCGGCCAAGGCCATGACCGCTGTAATGAATCATCTGCAGCCATTCCTGGAATCTGGCGAAGTCAAGCATAAAGGCAAATTTGTCATTGGCACGGTTTCCGGAGATCTGCATGACATCGGTAAGAATCTCGCTTCTATGACCATTAAGGGGCACGGTTTCGATGTGATCGACCTCGGAGTAGATGTGCCAGTTGATAAATTCATGCAGACGATAGCGGACAATCCGGGATGTTTTGTGGGGCTAAGTGCACTGCTCACCACAACCATGGGAAACATGGAAAAAAGTGTAAAAGCCATAAAGGAAAAGTATCCGGATACCAAAGTATTAATTGGTGGTGCACCTGTGAATCAGAATTTCTGCGATAAAATCGGCGCTGATTTTTATGCCGCTGATCCTCAGGGCGCAACTGAATATCTAAAGCAGAATGTGTAATCATGGTCGAATGGATAAATAGAAACTTAAAATGAAATCAATTTTACCAGTTATTAATGAAGGGAAAGTGCTTCTGTCTGACGGCGCTTGGGGCACATTTCTGCATCGTAAGGGCCTTCAAGCAGGCGAATGCCCTGAATTGTGGAATGTGGAAAATCAGGATGCAGTTCTCGAAATAGCGCAAAGTTATATCGATTCCGGATCGGATTTGATCGAGACCAATAGTTTCGGTGGCAATCCATTGAAGCTCGCGCATTATGGCTTAAAAGATCGAGCGGCAGAGCTGAACGAAGCAGCCGCTGCGATTTCGCGTAAAGCTGCGGGACCAGACCATTGGGTGCTGGGATCTATCGGACCCACCGGACAAATATTGATGATGGGAGATGTCTCGGAAGATGAGATGTTGAAGGGATTTCGAATTCAGGCTGCGGCATTGGAAAAAGGGAGTGCTGATGCCATTTGTATTGAGACCATGACTGCATTGGATGAAGCCACGCTCGCAGTGAAGGCAGCCAAAGAGAGCACACAAATTGAAGTGATCTGCACACTCACATTTGACCTGACACAGACAGGTGAATTCCGAACCATGATGGGTCACTCGTCTGAGGAGGTCGTAATCGCATTGAAAGAAGTTGGAGCAGATATTATCGGCACCAATTGCGGCAATGGTTTTTCAAACATGATCGGAATTGTGAAAGAAATCCGCACAGTGGATGCAGAGATTCCTATTATGGTGCAGGCCAATGCAGGCGCACCGATTATTGTGGACAGTGAAACAGTGTTCCCTGAGACACCGGAACAAATGGCCGCCCTCGTTCCGGAACTTGTGGCCGCTGGAGCCAACATCATTGGTGGATGCTGCGGCACAACTCCCGATCATATTCGGGCGATTCGAAACGTATTGGGTTAGGTTTTTTTATTTAATGAAACATGGTAAACAATTCGGACATACTTATGTTCACCTTTTTTTCATGATTAAATGATGACCACAACTCCCCTTCTCCGTAATGGTGGAAGTTGTTCCTCTTTAATCGGATTCCCTATTAAATTCACAACCTCCAATTTCTCAAGATCATAGAGAGATTCAATATCCTCGATATCGTTAAACGACAGATCGAGAATCCGTAAATGGGACAACGATTCGAGCGCATCTATCGATCCAATCCTGTTTGAAGAAAGGTTCAGTTCTTCAATCAAATATAGCTGACTCAGCGCCCAGATATCATAAATGGTGTTGTGGGACAGGTCCAATTCGATAAGATTTTGACACAATTCCAATCCCGATAAGTTTTGAATTTGGTATCCGGAGAGTTCAAGATCTCCCTCCATATTTATCAGATCGCCATCATGATAAACGACATCCAAATTGCCATATTCTTTTTGTTTCAATGCCGAGATAAAACTGCCATCATTCGTGTCCATTCGCGTTGGAGTGGCGGGTGAACAATCGGCCCTCTGATTGGATGATTGTATATTTTGATCCTCAGATGGCTGAGCCGCTGTTTTTTCAATGAATGCCAGTGTAGATGAAATATGGAGGAAATGTTTGAGTGTCTCGATAGGGCCATCTTTATAAGCGTCTTCAATTTTTTTCAGTATTGATAACAGTTTATCAGGATGATAAAGTATCATCAATTGCGTGAAGAGTTTACTTATATTCTTCTCGGATGCAAAGGGAACCTCAGGAATTCGTTTTACCAGATCCAGTAAAACTTTATGATTTTTTAATTTGAAAGCTGAAATAATCCAGGAAGCGATGTGATTCAAATTAGCTTGTGTGTATAAACTTAATAATTGATCGAATAGATTTCGTTTGTCCATAGATCAATAAATGAATAAAATTGGACAGTCAGCAAGAGATTGGGAAATTACAATGAAAAGGGCAGACTCTGAGGTCTGCCTTTACAGGATCATTTATTTGGTAAGCACACAGAATAGATTGACTCCAAGCGGTTCATTTTCGACTTGAACTGAGGCATACTCAACCCCAGCCTCCTCGCAGAGGGCAACCAATTCATGAGCAGAACGATGAATTAGATACCATTGGCCGATCAATTCCATGCCTGTACGTGTTGGATTCTTGGGACTGAAATTCCCGAATATAAATTGGCCGCCCGGTTTCAGAAGCCGCCATAATTTTTTTATTAGCAAGGGAGCTGTTCTATTGTTTAAATAATCAAAAAGTCCGGCCGACCAAATCAGGTCATATTGTTTGTCGGTCCGCACCTTAAACGCATTGGTACAATCCAGTCTGACACGATCAGAGACTCCGCTTCCCTTGAGCAATACAGCTGCGTAATCAATGGCCTCTTGTTCATGATCCACACAATGATAATAAAATTGGGTTCCATTATCGCAAACGGAATGGGCTTCGATAACATCCCTGCATGAACCGCAACCAATATCCAGAACATCCACCCGGGCTTGTTTGGATTGAGCCAGCTCATTGCATTTACGAATAAAAAAATCCTTGCGATTTCGCACCGCGACAGCCGCTTCATAGGAATGAAACAGTTCATCAAAAAAGCGGCCCAATCGTGATCCTCTGGTTTCTTGAGTATAAATCCAGTCGATTAATAGGAAATCGCCAGCATAACCGAGAGGTTTACGACGAGTGCGTTGATGAAGTGGACTTTCTTCAATGAGCCCGCAAATCTCATAAAATTGATTTTTTGCAGATTCTTGATCAGGTTGTTGTTCAATAAGTGTGGATATTTTGTCGATGCGCGAAAAGAAATCGGCTTTGTAGGATTCAATGTGATCGGAATCAATGTCAGCAAGAAATTTCGAGAATTGGACGAATTCTCTCTGCAGTAAATCTCCCACTTTGCCCCCCAAGGTGTCGTTGAGAAATATCTGTTAAGCTAAACAAATGTTACTTATGTCTTTGGGTTATAAATGTAATAATTAAATAATGGAATGTCAACGATTTATTACTATTAATTTAACTTTATTTGTTTGGCCCTATATTGAGTAAAATGGATTGGTTATGGCATTGGTGATCATATTTCACCAAATGAGTAAAGAAATTAGGATATTCTTCACGTTTCATTCGGTTCACAACAGAACCATTCATGTATTGGTGTGAATAATGTACCATAAATTGATTACTCTGACCAAAGAACGGAGATGATGGGATTTTTCAATTATCAAAAACCTTACGCACCTTTAGACTCAATGTCTCGACCGTAAATGGTTTTTGAAGAAAAGCTGTCCCGGTTCCAAGTATTCCCTGATTGATAATAAATATATTTGTGTAGCCAGACATATACAGAACCTTTAAATTGACAATTTCTCTGGAAAGTTGGTCCGCCAGTATCCTGCCATTCATCCGGGGCATAACCACATCCGTCATGAGCAAATCAATCCGTTCCTTATAACTGTGTGCTATTTCAAGCGCTTCATCCCCTGCCCTGGCTTCAACAACTTTATATCCCTGTCTTTTCAATAACCTGGCAGTTAACTTTCGCACATTCTCCTCGTCTTCAACAAGAAGGATTGTTTCTTTTCCACGCGGCAGCGTTCTACTTCGTTCTGTATCCTTGTGTTTCAATTTATTTTCACAAGGTTTACAGGGTATAAATATTTTGAAAGTACTTCCCAGGCCAATTTCACTATATACATGTACCTCACCCTGCATCTGCTTAACAATCCCATAAACAGAGGAAAGCCCAAGTCCTGTACCCTTCCCGCTTTCTTTGGTAGTAAAGAAAGGCTCAAAGATCTTTGACTTGACTTCACCAGACATTCCTTCTCCGGTATCACTAACCGCCAGCATGATATAATTTCCTGCGGGAAGATGTAGATGGCGTGTATGACAGTAATCTTTATCCAACTCTACTTCGGTTGTTTCAATGATGAGACTTCCCCCATCCGGCATGGCATCTCGTGCATTCACAGCTAGATTCAGTATAATTTGCTCAATTTGAACAGGATCAGCCATGATGACTCCAATTGATTCCTGTTTTTGGAAAGTCATTTCAATATCTTCACCAATCAGGCGTTCAAGAATCTTTTGGACTTCATCGATAATATCATTCACGTCTATAAGTTTCGGATTATAAACCTGTTGTCGACTGAATGCCAACAATTGTTTAACCAGCGCTGAAGCGCGATTGCCCGCATTGTAAATGCTTTCAACATCATGGACGATTTCTTTTTTTAAATCTTTATCCCTTAAGATCAAATCGCTTACACCCAAGATTGCTGTCAAAAAATTATTGAAATCATGTGCAATCCCACCAGCCAGCTGCCCAACCACTGCAAGTCGTTCTGATTGTAATAACCGCTGGGTCCTTTCTTTTACCTTTTGCTCAAGATCCTTTGAATAATTCTTGATTTGTAAGTTTGCTTTTTCCAGATGAGATCGAGAATACCATTCATTTCGCAGATAATATAAATGAAACTGACTGCTTACGCAGGCCAGAAGAATCGAGGAAAGCATGAAAAAGTTATTGCTGATAAAATTACCCACGTTTAGTTGATTTACGAGAATCAGATTCGGAAAGAAATAGCAAGCCCAAATCCCCATAAAAACAAAAACACCTTCAAATAATGTGAGAGGCAATAAGATGCCAAATCCAAGAATTGGTAAATTGATACCCGCATAATATGGATCTATGGGTCCCTGATCAAGGTGACACATAAGCGCAATTGATCCTCCAACCACAAATGTGAGAAAAGAACCGAGTATATACGGCCGCTGGGTACCCAAACGTGTCTTGCTTAAGAAAAATATTAAAACCGCGATCAGGGTTACCATCATTCGAATCAACCAGAAAACAGCGAGAACATCCCTTTTAACCAAAATGTCTAGAACACCAAAAAGCGGAACAAGAAAAACGGAAAGACTGGCCCCTACCTGTACAGCCTGTAATAAAGTCTTTTTCCTCTCCTCTTCAAAGTGATATCGATTTAAATCGTCACTATCAAAAGTGGCATTGGTTTTAAAAATGTTGAAATATTTAAGAATGACCGGTTTCATTGTTTTTCCCTAATCGCGTGTGATGAGAATTCAAGCATTCTGTTTATAAGTGTCATTAGGGCGAATCGTAATACTTCGCAAATCTACAATGTCTTCGAGATCTTGGAGACATTTTTCTGTACTTGCCATAATTGCATGAGCTGTCCAGTCGCGAATGTTTTTCACTGAATAATCGCAACGGATAACAAATTTACTTTCAACATGATCCTCATGAAGTTCAAAGTGCGTCGCACCCCATGTTTTTTGGGTATTCCAGTATCGCTTTAACCAATTGCGATAATCCTGTATTGTTTTACCCGGTTTGAGAATATGTTGGTAACTGACTGAATACACGAATGACCTTTCAATTTTTTTGATTTTCACGTGCCTAAACTTTCAGGATTAAATAAGAATTTCAATTTGAAATTCTTGTATTGCATTCTCCACTCTGGATATCTACAATCAAAACCCTTTGATAATTAATAGTTTAAAACACTATATATCAATTTCAATTCAATTGACAATCAATGTTACGCAATTGTCATACCAGTTACAGCAAGATCACAGATATGAAGGTGATAAAATATAAGTGCGGATATAATTCTATAGGGATTATCAGAAAGCGAATTAACATTACTTCAGTATTATCGGATGTGGTAACTTTGATTGAAGCGGGGATTTTACTGTGAATTAATCTCCGGAAGTGGGGGTATCACCTCCAATAAAAGAGGGTTTACATCATAATGTAAACCCTCTTTACTGTGCACTCT
>JABMRT010000065.1 GCA_013202295.1 Candidatus Zhuqueibacterota bacterium | reverse complement strand
TTAATGTACTCTCTATTCTGAAAAATGATGGTATTCAATATCTCGATGAATTTGATAATGAGAATAATCAGTTATCCAACGTGGAAGATATTATTAATAGTATGCCACCAGCCACTTCCTGGAGTCAGAGAATTATTAATACTAAAAGCAATTGCGCCACTTTGATTCACCAATTACCCGGTGAGGGGAACAGGTTACATTACCACGAAAATTGGAATGAATGGTGGTTCATATTAAAGGGAAAGTGGCTATGGGAAATTGATGGTAAAGAAAAGATTGCAAATGAGAATGATGTTATTTTCGTTAAAAAGGGCAAACACCATAAAATAAGTGTTACAGGAGATAGCCCGGGAATAAGGCTGGCGGTTAGTAGAGAGGACGTGGCACACATTTACCCGAAAGATAATTATTGAAGCTTGTAAGATATATATTATATCCATTTTCAGTTTATAATTCATTTCGCAATTATATGATAAGTAAGATTGCATTTTTATTCAGGCGAAAGTATAACTCTAGAAAATATCAATTAGAATACTGGGAAAAACATTTATTAGAATTCAGTAATTCAAATAATAATCCCTCAGTATATGGATACGAGTGGGGCGACCCAGACGATCCAGAGAATGTATTGGGAAATTATTTGAGCATTAAGCAAAAACTCATAGACTCAATTACTGATAATATGGTGGTGTTGGAGATTGGTACTTTGGGTGGGAAGTGGACAAGGTATTTACTAAATGCCAAGAAAATTATCTGTGTCGATATCAATAAGTATTTTATCTCCTATATCAAGAAATTATTTCCCGAATCAATAGATAAGTTGGATTTTTATATTTCAGAAGGAAATGAGCTAAAGGGAGTCATCGATTCATCGGTGGATTTAATATTTACCATGGATACACTGGTTCGGGTAGATAAAGATTATATATATGATTATTTTTCGGAAATGAAAAGAGTACTTAGGCCTGGTGGAAAAATAATATGTCATTTGCCCAATAGTGACCTTACAGATTCGCAAGCCAAGCGATTTACTAAATTGAATTCTGCAGAGATTAAGCACCAGGCCCAAAAATATTTTAGTGATTATTCAATTGATTCTAAGACCATAGTCCACGGTTCAATTCTTTTCGCTACAAAATAGTGCGAAGAAATACTGATCCTAAGCGCTTTGTAATTCAATATATGAATTCCCATGATTGAAATTGGAGCGATCGTTAGTGTACAAAGTCTTACCGACCTGGCTGAATTAACAGTTCAACAAATTGTTGAAGAGGCCAATAAAGCAATATCTGACCGCGGCCGATTTATGATTGCATTGTCCGGTGGTAGAACACCGCAAAACATCTACAGACTATTATCTGACAAATATCGGAATAATATTGATTGGCGAAAAGTTTACCTGTTTTTTTCTGATGAGAGATGTGTCAACCCTGAAAATGAAAACAGCAATTACGGTATGGTTAAAAACCTTCTGATAGATAAGGTACCGGGCGAGCAAGTATTCAGGATGGAAGGCGAAAATCCTGACCCTGCGCAGGCAGCGGCTAATTATGAAAATACGATACGGAAAATATTTTCATTAAGGTCCGACGAAATCCCGGTTTTTGATTTTATGCTGCTCGGTATCGGTGTTGACGGACACGTGGCATCATTGTTTCCAGGGAGCCTCTTATCATCAGATGAAAATAAGCTGGTTATTTCCGGCTGGGTACAGAAATTGAAAGCTAATCGAATTTCGTTGTCATTAAATGTATTGAATAATTCCCGCAAAATAGTATTTATTGCTAGCGGCAGGGAAAAAATGGCAGTATTAGATAATCTCACCAAGCAGGAGAATAGTGGGTATCCTGTTGCGCAAATTGATTTCAATAAAACCAATTCTACCTGGATAATAACTGATTGACCATTTTGCAAACTATAAATGATAGGGATGTCATATCTTGGATAGTTTAAGTGCCCTTTGCGTTACATTTTATAGAAATCAGATTCATATTAATAACGCATTGAATTCCTTAGGTTGGTGTGACACATTTTTCGTTGAAAATAAAGCGGGTCTAAATCCACATGCCACACAGGCTGACAGCATGTCCCTGATTGAACTGGACATTGATTATGACAAATATAATGTTTGCTTGAGTTTTAACGATTCATATCTGCCGGGTGGGGCGGCCGAGTTGCATTTTAAGAATTGCATGGAGAGAGGTATACCAATTTATTCAAATCAACATGGATTTGATAAAAGTGTGATAAATATTAAACCCCATACTCCAAACCGCTATACGTATTACTGGAACACCATGGGGAAATACTGGCTGGATCGATTTGAATATTGCGTTGGAAAAAAGCCATCAACCAGGCGCTGGATATCAATTGGATCATTAAAAAATGACTATCTGTTTAAAAACTATAAGCATGACCAAAATAATACCAATGGAAAAATATTGGTACTCCATGAACCGGATACAGGGCCCAGCCAAAAAGACAAAGACCCATTTGTTGTGAGCCATGTTTACCAGGAGCTGGTAGAATTACTGGGTACACTGGATGTTGAAGTTGATTTTAAAATCCACCCGAGCTGGCCTAATTTTATTGGAAATTTTGGTGAAAAACTCTGGTCACCCCCCGATTGGATAAATATTGTAGATATTGATTTGCCTGAAATGATTGAATATGATGTTGTGATAGGGGCTTATTCGACGGTGCTTCTTGATGCTGCTTCAATGGGTGTTCCTGTTATTAATTTAAATTTTGAGTATCCTACCGGACATGGTAGTCACTGGGGGCCAGGAGAATTGGGTCTTTTCAGGCGGACAGAAATAGAAGAGATCCCTGATTACATTAAGCAAATTCGAGCAAATGGAGTAGACTATGATCATGAACTACTGTGTTATTTTTTAGGACCATTAGGCAGTGTTGCGGAAAATTACGCCGAGTTTATTCTAAAAAATCATAAAGAACCCAACAATAAATCCTATTTAAAGTTTAATAGAAAAACCAAAATTATACTCAAGACTCAAAAGATATTAGGAGTCAAATATATTAAACAGTTTTTTAAGAAAATTTATAACGCTATTGATTATTACATATTCAATCGTAAATAAAAGATTGGATACTGATTGCTAACTGAATCTTTAATTTTTCTTTTGAAAAAGTGCTCCAAAAGTGTAATCATTATCTTGCTTTGTTTTCAGAAACTCCCTTATTCCAAAGTGACCATGCCTGACATTCCAAAATTTATACTTCAATGAAGCTTTTGGATGAAAGAATGGATGCAATAAATAATTTTGTTCAGTGTCATGGAAGTTCGCATTTCCTCTTAGGTTTAAGCCGGATGGTTTGACGAATTGCTCATCAACATCCGATGGTGAATTTATTTTAGCCAGACCAGATGGATTTCGGTAATCAAAGGTAATGCTGAATCTCCCTCCGGGAACGAGTAGCTTGGAAATTTCTTTGTTTATTTCTATCCGTTCATACATTGGAATATGTTCAAATACGCAAATCGAGGTGATATGATCAAACATAGTCTTAAATTTTATTTCCCTCATATCCATGACATAGTTGGTAAGCTGCCATTTCATTTCCTGGGCAACCAGGTTTGCATTCTCTACTAAATTCCGTTGCATATCTATAGTAGTTACATTGAGTCCCTTAGAGGCCAAATAATAAGAAAAAAGAGATGAACTTCCCCCCATATCGAGAACTTTTTGCCCTTTTTGGAAAGATGCATTTATTACTACCCAAACAATTTCCCAATAAAGAAACCAGGGGAAATTTATATCATCAACCGCTTCCTCTAACGGTTTATAATTGAATCCGCGGTTTAATACTTCATTTGAATTTTTAGCGCCAGTCAATTCAAAGTACCCTGCCCAGGAACTAATTTTTAATCCCCGCCCTTGGAGATTTTTAATTAAATCCCCCAATTCAGCAATAATTTCTCTGGACTGGTCAGATTTAAAATCTGATAGCTCCATTGTTTTGTTGATAATTTTATTATCCAGCAATGTGTTTACCTTTTTTCTAAGCCTGATAATAATTAACAATTGTATAAAATAGTGCAAATTTTTAAATAAAATTCCTGTTCAATTTGGAAAAACATGGTAATACGTAGAATAATGCTTATCCAGGGATTAATATAAAATGAAAGCCATTGCTGTAGGGTTTATAAGTAATACCATAAATCATATCAGGGCATTAGATCATGCAAGCTGGTGTGACACATATTTTGTTGAGCCGGACCAAAAAAATAATGCTAATATTGGTTCAATTGAAAAATTAGAAGAATTAAATATTCCCTATTCGAATTATGATGCCGCATTAATATTTGCCGATGGTTCCGCGCCAGCCATCAAATATTTCAATGAAAAATGTATTGTCAATGACGTGACAATATATGGCAATCAGCATGGTTTTAACAAAAGTATACTTCAGATAAAAAATACACCGAATGAATATTCAAAATACTGGAATTGTATGGGTAAGTATTTTTTAGATAGATATGCCGAAGTCATGAACTTACCGGCACTATCCAGAAGGTGGATATCGATTGGTTCCCTGATGCATGATTATCTGTATAAATATTTCAGATGGGATGAAAAAAGCAATAATGGAAAAGCTTTAATTATTCATGAGCCGGATTTACATAAATGCGAAGGTGACAAATACCCCCATGACTCAGAAAACATCACAAAAATATTTATCGAAAAATTCAAAGATTTGGAAATTGAAGCAGATTTAAAACCACACCCTAACTGGAAAAATTTTGTTGGTAATTCTGGTGAGGCTCTTGAACGACCAGAAGGCGTTAATATTAAGGATATACAATTAGAGGAAATTAATAATTATGCCCTAATTGCTGGCTCAAGAAGTACGATGTTGCTGGATGCTGCCAGCATGGGTATTCCCACTATAGCATTAGAATCTTCTTCAAATTGGCCAGACGATAAATATCCACCGGTTGAAAAAGGCGGACTGATTCCGGTATACAATAAAGCTAATCTAAAAAATG
>JABMRT010000064.1 GCA_013202295.1 Candidatus Zhuqueibacterota bacterium | reverse complement strand
GTTGGTCGGAAAGAGCGGGTAAGCATCCCATGCTGCATCTTCAACACCGTCAATTGTGAACGGCGCATCTGTCTTGCGAATGGGCAGAAGGTCGCTGACCTGAGCGGCATCACCTACGGCATCTCCGAAATAGCTGGTATTCGCCCAGCTGTTATTGCTTGTGTGCCACCAGCGTGCCAGATGCTCACGAGCTCCGTTGTCACGGTCGTTGTATTGAACGTCAAACCCGATGTCGAATCCTGGTTCGAGTGTAAAGGGCAGGTCAGCTGCCGGAATCGCCAACTCAAAGTTGCAGCCATAATCGGTATCCAGCCAGGCACTTTCAGTATCTGGAAGATGTTCTCCAGGTTCGTCATAAACCCAGCGCCACTGTTTATCGTCTTCGGGAACATAGGTTTCAGACTTGTCATTGCTACCGTCGAAATAAATCTCGAAACTGTCATTCGCATACGTATCAGCGCCGTCGACTTCACCCGGCTGATCGTCGATTACTTCAGCGAAAAAGTAGAAGTTATCGGCATCATATGAAACCCGGCAGCTGACAGACAGATCGAGATAATCATCAGGATCTGTACCTTCAGGTGCATCGGGATCTTGAGATGTCATGACGATACATTTGACGACAGGAACCGCATACCATTCCAGATCCAGCTCACCATCAATCACCGGAGGCGCAACCGTCATCGGGATGTGCAGATAATCATCCGCATCCACCCAGCTTTGTTCACCACCCATACCATATTGGGCTGATGCCACACCTACTAATAACAGTACTGATAAAACAATTGACCAAACTTTCATTGCATACTCCTCTCTTGGGTTACACTTTATCAAAACCATTTTCGACTGACTTTTCTTTCAGTAAGGATCACTCCCTCCACCCATATAAAATATGGTATCTGTCTTTTCAGAAATAACAAGTCAATCGTAATATTCGTTGTCTGTCTTTCACCTCCTTTCAATGATCCATCTTTTTGGTATGAAATGTTTAGAATCTGAATTAACGACAAAATAAAAAAACATACAGAACTGCTTGTAAGTCCGGATGAGATAAAATCACGTGCGCACCGCACCGAATGACAGGTGTAAAATAAATATATTAATGAAGCTGGCTCTTATACCGATCTGGATCAAGTATTTCTCCACGATCTATACCAGGAAACGTTTGCAGTACTTTTGCAAACTTCTACATAATAAATTAATCAACATATATATAGGATGAATACATAAATACTTGATTCACCCTGGATTGTTCAGATCAACTAGGATCAAGTTCTTGGTTACATGTGAATAGTATAGTACTTTTTTAGTTTTTTGTCAAGAGGAAAATGATTTTAAATAAAAAGTTTTGGATTCAGCATTTCTTAATACATATAGAGTTTATATCAATAGAGTGCAATATTTACTTGATAACTATCAAACATTAACAAGAATTCTTTTGACTAAAGAATACACACGAGGAAGCAATCAATTACAGAATAGATGAACGAGGATACAATGTGGTTTTAAGAATTGTTCAAACTCAGGCGTTCTTGCACTGGGTCAGCTTAACAATCAACTCTTGAAGCAGATCCAAATCAAAAGGCTTGGTCAGATAGGGAATCTGTCTTTTCTTGAAAAAATTGATTGTACGTGAATTGAGTGAATCTCCAGTAATGAATATCAGTTTTTTCAGCATGTGAGGATCTCGATTATTAATCTCCTGATAAAATGATTCGCCATTCATTTCAGGCAATCGATAATCAGAAAGAATTACATCGTATTGTTTACCCTGCATCATTTGTAGAGCTTTTTCGCCACTAGTGACCCAATCGACATGCACGCCCATATTCGCGCCAATCCTTTGAAAGAGGTAACCAATTACCTCTTCATCGTCCACAGCGAGTACTCTGGCCTTTTTCAAATGTTTTTACTCCTAACATGCTCAAATATACATAAGTTATTTAATTTGGGATCTCTCTTCCCGTTTCGAAAGTCCCATTCTGTTTGTCAGAAAATCAGATGCCCATTTCGGATTCTCAACGAATCGTGCCCGGTCGATAGATGTGATTCCCGAATCTTCACCGCGATTTGAATCATGTTTTTTATCCACAAGGATAACCACAGACGGCTGTGACTCATGTTTATCAATGATATTGAGAACCTTCCAACGATCGTCATTTAAAAAAGCCTCATCAATCAATATCATCGCACTGTTTGATTTGTCGAGTTCCTTTTCCAACGCCTTTTCGGTATTCACCTGATTGACTTGAAAATCAAGTTTCTCCAGCATAGAGAGCACCTTGGCATTTTCATTACCCACTTCTGCTAGAAACAGAGTGACGTTGTTCATACGTGCATGTTTTCGCTTCTCATCTTCCTGATGAAGCAATTGCACCAGATCACTCATTTCAAACGGTTTGGTCAGCTGGGCAAATCCTTTCTTGTGTCGTTTGGCTTCAAAACCATAAGCGGACATCAAAACAATTCTCACTTCAGGATATTGTTTATGTATCTTCAATGCAAGGGTATACCCATCCATTGGAAGCATACGAATGTCAGAGACGACAAAATCGAAGGTGTTCTTCTTTAACATTTCAAGCGCCTGCGGACCATTTTGGGCCTTCTCAACAGAAAAGTCATTGCGCTGCAACCCGATGGCCAGGGTCATCAGCACATTCTTTTCATCATCCACAAGCAACACGCGGCACATGCAATACTCCCATCATGCTAAATATCAATTCTTAAACACAAAATCCATGCCACGGCCCCATCATCAGGACAGTTTGTTTCATTCTTTTAATAAATAGAGTTTTATAAACCAACAATTATTTTTTTCGCAACTGTTGCAGCCATTCGGTTACTCTCATTATGAAACGATCGCACTGCAGAGTGAAAAAATCGGTGGATGCAGAACATACAAACATCTCACAAACTTTGACAGGAATTTGGCGAAATGACTCAAACTTGCAAAGTCAAAGGATTGCTTATTTCTTCGGTTCAATACCGTAGGATTTCAATTTCCTCCACAGCGTAGTAGTTGAAATTCCCAGCAATTTCGACGCCTTTTTTTGATTCCAGTCATGTGTATCAAGTGCCTTCAGGATGTAATGCTTCTCAAGTTCATCCAGTGTGCGGCCATCCAATGACATTTCAGAGTCACTGTTCGCGGTTTTCGCCTTTCGGAGAGACGGTGGCATATCTTCCGGTCCAAGCACACTCCCGGCTGCAAGAACCACGGCTCGCTCAATAACATTCTCCAACTCTCGAACATTCCCCGTCCATTCATAGTTGGTGAGGATCTCCATTGCTTCTGCCGAGATATCCGTTATTTTAGTGTTTCCCTTTGAATGATGATGGTTCAGAAAATGCTTTACAAGAAGAGCAATATCATCCCTGCGTTCTCTGAGTGGAGGAAGATGAATGGGAATCACATTCAATCGATAAAAAAGATCTTCCCTGATTTTCTCTTCAGAAATCTGTTGCTCCAGATCTTTATTGGTCGCGGCAATCAACCTGACATCCACATGAATAGGTTCATTTTCACCGACACGCCGAATCTCTCCATCCTGAAGGAAACGGAGCAATTTGACCTGGGTTGGAGGTGCCATTTCTCCGATTTCATCCAGGAACAAAGTGCCGCCATTGGCCTCCTGGAACAGGCCACGCTTATCGCGCATGGCGCCTGTAAATGCACCACGCACATGACCAAAAAGTTCACTCTCCTGCAGATTTTCAGGAAGGGCGCCACAATTGATCGTCACAAAAGATCTGTTCTTCCGGCGGCTGTTTACATGCAGCGCTTTTGCAATAAGCTCCTTGCCCGTGCCACTCGCACCCGTGATCAGCACCGTGCTTTCGGTCTTGGCCACTTTTGAGACCATGGACAATACTTCCATCATTTCGTTGGAGTTGCCGATGATATTCTCAAAACTGTACTTTTCTCTCAATTCGTTTTGAAGCTGTTCAACCTCAGAAATGAGTGCTTTTCTCTCAAGGGCCTTTTCCACGAGTAAAAGGAATTCATCCTTTTCAAATGGCTTTTGGATATAATCATAAGCCCCCAGCTTCATGGCTTCCACACCACTTTCTACAGTCCCGAAAGCAGTCATCAGAATCACCTCAGTGGTTGGATTCACATCCTTGGTTTTCTTCAGCAGTTCCAAACCAGTCATGGGTTCCATCTTCAGATCAGTAATCATGAGATCATAGAACTGCTCTTTCATCATTCCCAGAGCTTCGGGACCATTACCGGCCTCAACCACGTTGTATCCACTTTTACTGAGCATGATTGCCAATGTCGAACGAACAGATTTTTCATCATCCACGAGAAGCACATCAGCCATAATATCTTTCCCTTATAAAAATCAAAATATGATAATCTAATTTTCGGAATCGACAGGAAGTTTAATCGTAAAGGTCGTACCGAATCCCTCTTCACTCTCCACAGAGATATCTCCTTTATGTTCCTCTATGATCCGACTACAGATGGCAAGCCCCATCCCCGTCCCCTTTTCTTTTGTTGAAAAGAAGGGTTGAAAAATTTTCGGGAGGTTCTTGACGGGAATCCCCAAACCCGTATCCTGAATGGAAATTTGAATGGTCTCTCCATCCTTGGTTTTATTGCTGGATGTTTTAATCTCAATGCTGCCTTTGTCCCCGATCGCATCCATTCCGTTTAAAAGCAGATTATGCACTACCTGATGGATTTGGTATCGATCGAGCGAAACCTCAGGCAAACTTTTGCTATAGGATTCGATCCAGCCAACCTTTTTACCGTTTACGTCAAGACAGCGTTTGATGGATTCACTCATCAAATAATTCACATCCTCTTTTTGAAAGTTCGGTTTTTTGGGACGGGCAAACTGAAGAAAATCTTCCACAATGGCCGCGAGATGGTTGGATTCTTCACGAACCACTTCAAGAAGCTGCTGACCTTCATCTGTAAGCTGTGTTTCATCCTTAAGCAAACTGACAGAGTTCTTGATAGAGACAAGCGGATTACGAATCTCATGCGCGATTCCTGCGGACAATTCACCGATTGACGCAAGTTCCTCGCTTTTGAAAAGTCGACGTTCAAGTTCTCGCTCACGGGTCATGTCGATAATTGAAACCAATATGTCCTTGGAATCCGGCATGCCCGCTGTAGTCAGATAAACCTGTTTCAATTCACCCTTTCGGCACACAAACTCAGCTTCAATGCTTTGAGGGGGTTCTCTCAATTTCTGAGCCTGCTCTTTAGGTGATTTCAGTTTCGCACTAAAAAAAGAGGGTAAAGTCAGTTTGCCTACTAGCTCTTTGCTCGAACGGCCGCTCAACTCTTCAAAGGCAGGGTTTACCAATTTAAATGTGAGATTGCGATCTAAAATAACAAGACCCGAGCCTGTGGCCCTGAAAAGTGTACGGTATCTTTCGCCCGAAGCTTTGACCTGATCATAAAGATATGCATTCTCAATGGCAATCGCCGCCTGCTCCGAAACACTGCCAAGCGCTTTTTGATCTTCCTCGCTGCAATGATGCGGTGTTCTTGAAAAAACACCCATCACACCTATGGCGCGATCCTCACTGAGGATTGGAAAAAATCCATACGCGAAGGTTTTTAAAGACTTCATCCAGGATTGAAAAGCGGCATCCTCATTTACGGTTTTCTCCTGACAGACCACAGCTTCCTGATTTTGAATGGCAGTGACAGGTGGCACACTTGATTCCGAATCAAGCGGAAAAGCGACCTGAATGAGCTTCGTTTTCATGTCTGGGCCAAATCCGACTTCTCCCACAACTTCGGTTCCGGCCCCGTTTATAAGACCTATCCAGGCTTGATCAAAGCCAAAAGATTGAACGAGCACTTTGGTGATATCAAAAAGAACCTGATCCAAAGTGCCCAACTGTCGGGTAACCGCAATAGCCCGACTAATGGCCATGTAGCGTTGGGCTCGATCTGAAGCCGCCTTGTACATTTGCCCGTTTTGAATCGACAGGCCGATCAGGCTGCCGAGTTCTGAACAGAGCTGCCGGGTTTCATCCAAAAAAGCCTGTGACCTTTTAAAGAAGAGTTCAATTACACCCAATACGCCTCGTGTACCAGTAATGGGGATCCCGGCATAAGCTTCAAATGGAAAGCGTTTGATTTGCTTAAAATGTTTGTCATTCAATTCTGAGCGATTACAGATAAAGACAGGACTGCCTGTCTTTACTATCGTGCCGGCAACACCTTCATCTAAATCCTGTGAAGGATTGGGATAAAAATTGGCCGGAATATCCTTCTGGGAATGAAGGTAAATAGAAGTGTCGTCTTTGGATATCAGATGTAATGCAATCGCAGATGATTCCAGATATGAATGCAGTTGGTCAACAGCCGTTCTGCAAATTTCATCAGGTTGCAGACTCTGATGAAGCGTCAATGAAACAGCATTCAGAATTTCAACATATTGAAAGGATGCATGCGGAGTAATTTTATTCTCAGATTTCTTACGACCTCTTGAACTCATAAACGAGCCTCAATATGGAATTTAAACATGCACCGGACTGAATATCAGGCTGGATACTGCACCAATAACAATATAAATTAAAACAATAATCACCATCACGGATATCACATAGGGCAATGCTTTCTCTTTCGGTGTTTTCATGACAATGGGGAGTCCCAGATAAACCTGATAGAAGCTATATAGACCGCCGATGATGACAATTGCATCCAGTCTTGGAACGAGATGGAAAATACCGGCAGCGAGATAGGGTGTGTAGCCATATACCGCCACCTGAAAGGCTTTTCGCTCATCCTTTTCAGATCCAAATCGAGGTGCAAGAAAGGCAATAATTTTTCCCACCAACCAGATACCGCCGATCATGAGAATATACCCAAGCAATGCATTTAATAGTGAGCGCGTCATCGAAAGCCGAAAAAGGCGTCCAAGTGTGATCCAGATACCAATCAGCCACATACCTAAAAATGACGCAATTGCCGGGACTGCAGCGAGTGGCAGCAGATACTCGCTCAGGAGTGTGTTTACTGTGGTCTCTTCTGTGGCGATTGTTTCCCATGTCTCACGCGGCTTGAGAAGGATGTCTTTCACCCGGTCAAGCAGACTTTTTAACATAGCCTTGTTCATCTCAATCCTCCGCTGTTAATTTTGGATTATTTTATTCTTTTTATAATATGATATCCCAAATCTGTTTTTACTGCTTTACTGACCTGGCCCACTTTTAAAGCAAATGCAGTCTTTTCAAATTCAGGCATCAGATCCCCGCGTCCAAACAAACCAAGGTCCCCTCCTTTTGCTGCTGACCCTTTGTCCGTGGATATTTCCCTGGCCACAGCTTCAAACGCATCTCCCTTTGACAAGCGATCCTGTACCAGTTGAGCGCTGGCCTCGGATTGAACCAGAATGTGACTGACGCGAATTTGGAATCCATCCACCTGTGTGGAATCCGCATCCAGTGATCCATCCCAGACCCATGCAGTAACTTGTACTTTGGTCCAGTTCGCACGTTTCTCGAGCACCTCAACCTGACTGCCGGAGACGAGCTCCCCAATTTTTTCACCATTCGGAGATTGTCGCAAATTCTCCTTTTTTACTTTTACATACACCTTACCTCCCTGTGCGGCAAGGACACCTGACAACCAAAAAAAACCAATCATTAAAACCGGGATCGTAAGTTTGTTTCGATTCATAGGCCCCTCTACTCATTCAGTTTGGTTAATGATATCATGTTTTAACACTTCAACGTTAATGGTTTGAATAATTAAAATCCCAAATTCATATTTCATTTTGAAAGTAAGAATTGTAAATCAAAATTTCAAGTGATTTTCAATTTGAAAAGCATTTAATTCTGGAAAAATGCCCTATATGTTGAAAAAAGATGATTAAAATCACTTTATGTAGATCATAATTAATATTTTCAGGATTAGAACTGGGCTTTGCACACGACTTATCATCTGCTATGGATTACAGAATGTGCGTTTTAATAAATATAGATGGGATCTGTCAGGTGAAAATGATTGAGGAGAATCTTGCAATCTTTTGTTTTCATCCACAACAAAATACACGGGACTTTTGAGGATCGACAATTGTTACAACTTTTTGACAATTAATGATTGTATTTTTGTTTATGTGAAAGATTTCACTTTTATTTTGTAAAAAATTTATTACATTATTTGTTAGCGTTTTTATTTATTTTGAGTTATTAATTTTGGATAATGATTGGCATGAATATAAACAGGAGGTGAATTATGGCCAAGATTTTGATTGTCGATGATGATCAAGATTTCGTAGTCGCTGTAAAGAATGTATTGGCAAGTGACGGATACGAAGTGGCTGCCGCCCACTCCAAAGAAGAGGGTATGAAAGCAATAGACAAGGAAAATCCTGATTTGATTATTCTGGATGTGATGATGGAACAACCGGACGATGGATTTGCCATGGCTCATGATCTGAGAAAATCTGGATTTGACAAACCAGTTTTAATGCTTTCAAGCGTGGGCACAATTTCGGGAATGCGGTTTGATAAAGATGCGGACATGAATCCCGTAGATGCTTTTGAAGAAAAACCTATTCAGCCGAAAAAACTACTGGCCAAAGTAAAAGAATTATTGAGCAGGTAAGGGAGTGAGAGATGCAAATTATTGAACGCGAGAAACTAGCTCTATTAATAGAAAGCTTGAAAGAAAAATATGGCAACAACCGTTCTGCTTTGCTTCCCATGTTGCAAGATATTCAAGCAGAATATGGATATCTCTCCGGGCTCATCATGCAGGAAACAGCCCATGCACTGGGAATCCATCCAGTAGAGGTGGAAGGAGTTGCGAGTTTTTACAGCTTTTTGCGTACGGACACCAAACAGGGCAAATATGTAGTTCGGCTCTGCCAGACAATTTCATGTGATCTGGCCGGTAAAGCAAGAATCGCCCGGCAGTTTGAAAATGAATTGGGTATTCAATTTGGTGAAACAACTCAGGATGGCAAGTTTACTCTGGAATATACCAATTGCCTCGGCATGTGCGATCAAGGCCCTGCCGTCATGGTCAATGACCGACTGTTCGCCAAAGTCACCCCGGAGATGGTACCCCAAATCATCAATGATTGTAAAAGAGATTTTATTAAAACAACCTTTCCGGAAATCGCTCCTTCAGACGTTCAAAAAGAGGGACCCCTCCTTCAAAATACCGTTGCCATGGGTGATGGCCTGAAAAAAGCAGTCGTGATGTCACGGTCGGACGTGATCGCCCAAATCCGTGAAGCCAATCTCAAGGGCCGCGGCGGCGCTGGATTTCCCACTGCCACCAAATGGCAGCTGGCGGGTACCGCTGTTTCGGATAAAAAATATGTGGTTTGTAATGCGGATGAGGGCGAGCCCGGTACGTTCAAGGATCGCTTTCTGCTTCACAATCAAACCGACATGATCCTTGCCGGGATGTCCATTGCTGCATACGCGATCGGTGCGCAAAAGGGATACATCTATCTGCGTGGAGAGTATCTCTATCTTAAGAAATATATTGAGGAAGCGATTGCCAGGCGTCAAAAAGCAAATCTGCTTGGCGAGAAAATCCTGGGTAATAAAGAGTTTAACTTTGACATTGAATTGCGCATGGGCTCAGGTGCTTATGTGTGCGGTGAGGAAACCGCATTGATCGAATCGCTGGAAGGCCATCGCGGTGAGCCAAGAAATCGTCCCCCGTTCCCGGTAGATACCGGTTTCATGAGCCATCCGACTATCGTGAATAACGTGGAGACTTTCATCGCCTCTGCCATCATCTGCGCAAACGGCCCCAAATGGTTCCTTGAGCACGGCACCGAAAAATCGGTTGGCACCAAACTGTTCAGTGTTTCCGGAGACTGTGAAAAGCCGGGCGTTTATGAACTGCCATTTGGAATCACCATTTCTGCACTTCTGAAAGAAGTCGGTGCCAAAAACACAAAAGCGGTTCAAATCGGTGGTGCATCCGGTCATTGCGTGCCTGAATCGGAATTTGAGCGCACGATCGCATTTGAAGATATTTCTTCAGGTGGATCCATCATCGTTTTCAGCCAGGACCGAGATATGCTTCATATCGCGAAGAATTTTATGGGATTCTTTGTCGAAGAATCCTGTGGTCAATGCACGCCGTGCCGTGATGGAAATGTCAAATTGCTCGAAGGCATCGAGATGTTGGAAGAAGGCCGCTGTTCTGTATCCTATCTCAATGAGCTGGTTAAACTCGGCCGCACAATTCAAATCGCTTCAAAATGCGGTTTGGGTCAGACCAGCCCCAATGCCTTTCTTTCAATTGTAGAAAATTTCAAGAATGAAATTCTCGGCCGCGTGCCAGAAAAAGTGTGAGGAAAATAACCGATGACAGAAAAATGTATAACATGTCAAGACTCGCGCGGCGCGAAAAGCACGTCCGGTTCGCGAATCTGTGCGGTGGATGACACGACTGCAATTGGCGCCCTGATCAAGGTTACGATTGATGGTCAACCCGTCAAGGTGCCTTTGGGCACAACGATTCTAGCCGCAGCAAAAGAACTGGGAATCAAGATTCCCACCCTCTGCTATCATGAGGACCTTTGTATCTCCGGCGTTTGCCGAATTTGTGTGGTTGAGGTGGAGGGCATGCATAATCTTCAGGCTTCATGCGCTTACCCCATCACCCAACCCATCACCATTCAGACCCATACCACGAAAGTGCGTCTGGCCCGCCGGCACATTCTGGACCTGATGCTTTCAAAACATTACGGCGAATGCTACTCCTGCGTACGCAATAACAACTGTGAACTGCAATCTCTCGCCAAAGAGTATGGCGTGGATTTCTTCCGATTTGGTCACGTGGACAAACCCAAGTTCGGGCAGGATAAATCCAGTTATATCGAGCGCGACATGGATAAATGTATCCTGTGCCGTCGTTGTGTGCGCACCTGTGTGGATCTCCAGGAAGTCGGTGTCTTTGAAGCCGTCGGCCGCGGCACTGAAACCACAATTGGCACGTTCATGGATCTTCCCATGATTGAGGAAATCTGTATCAACTGTGGCCAGTGCATCAATCGCTGCCCCACCGGCGCGTTGAAAGCCAAAGATCCGAGTGACGAAATCTGGGAGGCCATTGAAGATCCGACCAAACATGTCGTGATTCAAACTGCGCCCGCACCACGTTCCGCGATTGGTGAATGCTTCGGCATGGAACCCGGAACAGCCATGACTTTCGAGATGAATACAGCGTTAAAATATTGCGGATTCGACAAGGTGTTTGACACCAACTTCACCGCCGATCTGACCATTATCGAAGAAGGTACGGAGTTGCTGCTTCGCTTGTATAAAGCGTTGGTGCAAAAGGATGAAACCGTTGCGGTCCCGCAATTCACATCCTGCTCTCCGGGATGGATCAAATACATCGAGCATTTTTATCCGGAGATGCTGCCCCATGTCTCATCCGCGAAAAGCCCGCAGCAGATGTTTGGTGCGCTCATAAAAACTTATTATGCGGAGATTAACAAAATTGATCCTGCGGATATCGTCACTGTAGCGCTCATGCCATGTACGGCCAAGAAGTTCGAGTGTAATCGTCCGGAGATGACCGATTCCGGATTCAAGGATGTGGATTTCGGCCTGACCACGCGTGAACTGGCCCAGATGATGCAGGAAGCCGGGATTGAGCTGACCAAGATGGAGAAGTCGGATTTCGACGATCCCTTTGGTACAGCGACCGGATCAGGCGTGATCTTCGGAGCCACGGGCGGCGTGATGGAATCTGCCATCCGGACTGTATTTGAACTGGTGACCGGAGAAATGATTGAGAGTGTATTTGATAAAGCCAATATCCTGCCTGTGCGTGGATTCGATGGCGTGCGTATGGCCGAACTGACGATTGACAAGATCGGACCGGTGCCAGATCTTCTGAAACCGCTCGTCCCCAATTGGGATTGGCTGAAGGGTGCCACCCTGAAAGTGGCTGTTGCTCACGGCACAGCCAATGCCAAACGCGTGCTTGAAGACATCAAACGGGGCGGCCCGCTTTCGGAATGCCACTTCATTGAATTTATGGCCTGTCCCGGTGGATGTCTCGGCGGCGGCGGTATGCCCATTCCCACGAATGAAAAAATCCGTGCCGCACGCGCACGCGCCATCTATCAGGAAGACGAGAACAGCGAAGTGCGCAAATCTTATCTAAACCCGGCAGTGGCTGCGCTGTATGATAAATTCCTGACCGACGGCCCATGTGGACACAAGAGTCACCACCTACTGCACACCGGTTACACTCCCCGCGGCAGCAAAGTGGTATAAATCCAATCGAATAATAAGTCTTATAGGGCGTGTCTTTTGGACACGCCCTACTTTTTTGCCTTCTCGCGAATCTAGTACTTTGTATCAAAGGAATTCATACGAAATGGGGGGCTTCCATTCCACGCATGTGGAATGTCTTGTTGGGCCTTGGGGTGGTCCTTTCTTCAATCGATAGAAAAAGTATGATAGAAGAAAAGCATCCGAGAAGGCAGGTTTTCTTTTGGTCCTTTTCTTTGCGTCAAAGAAAAGGACATTGCCAATACAATCATTTTACTTTTTAGGCATTTTACCAATTTAGCCATTCAACAAAGACTTTCCCCTTGCCCATTCCCTTAATTATCATTAGATTACATCATGCATGAAATGGCAATCGCCCAGCAAATCGTTGGGATTGTCGAAGACACTCTCAGGTCACATCCCAACGCGAAATGTAAAACTGTCCATGTCCGGATCGGTGAGTTGACAGCGGTCATTCCCGAATCGCTCACCTTCGCCTATCAGGCCATCACCACAGACACACCATTATCCGAATCGATATTAAAAATTAAGTCCATGCCTATACTTGCCGAATGTAAATCCTGTTTGCAGAAATTCGGGATCAAGGATTTTGATTTTTTATGCCCCTTTTGTCAATCTCAAGATCTTGAAGTCCGGCAAGGCAAGGAACTTCACGTTGAAAAATTGGAGCTGGATGAATGAACGTCATCACCATTGAAAGAAAGATTCTTGAGAAAAATGAAGATCTAGCGAAATTAAATCGTGAAACATTCAAGCAGAAAAATATTTTCGTGCTGGATTTACTCAGTTCGCCAGGATCCGGCAAGACATCAATCCTGGAAAAAACATTGGAAACAATATCAAAGCAAGTCGGAATCGCAGTCATCGAGGGCGATGTACAGACCGATAACGATGCGCAACGCATTGCCAAACACAATGTACCTGTTGTCCAGATCATAACCATGGGTGGTTGTCATTTGGATGCCCAACTCGTGCGCAACGCAATGGACAGCCTGCCCCTGGATGAGATTCAGCTTCTCTTTATTGAAAACGTGGGCAATCTGGTCTGTCCCGCGGAGTTTGATCTGGGTGAACATGAAAAAGTCGTCATCCTATCCACAACAGAAGGGGATGACAAACCATTGAAGTATCCAGCCGCATTTCGCAATGCCAGGACATGCATCCTGAATAAAACCGATCTGCTTCCCCATGTTGACTTTAGTGTAGAAGACTTTAAAAAGAATGCACTGAAGATCAATCCGAATTTGACCCTGTTTGAAATGTCGGCAAAAACAGGAGAAGGTATTGAGGCTTGGACGGATTGGTTAACACAAAAGATCAAAAACGGATAAAAATCCACATTCACGGAGCTGTACAGGGAGTTGGATTTCGTCCATTCATCTACAGATTGGCAGAGCAGTACAATCTGAATGGATGGGTGAGAAACAACTCGCACGGCGTACACATCGAAGTTGAGGGTCCATCCATAAAACTGAAGAACTTCCTCTGCGCCATCCAGAACGAAGCGCCGCCCCAGGCTAGGATTCAATCTCTGAAACATCTCTATCTCGATTCTCAAGAATATTCTGAGTTTAAGATTCTAGAAAGCGATAAGGGACAACACACCTCCGCATGGATTATGCCCGACGTCGCCACCTGCCCCGATTGTCTCAAGGAAATCTTTGATCCGCAAAATCGACGTTACCTCTACGCCTTCACCAATTGCACCAACTGCGGCCCGAGATTCACAATCATCGAATCCATGCCCTATGACCGACCGAACACTTCCATGAAAGATTTCTATATGTGTCCGGAATGTCAGGCTGAATATGGAAATCAGAGGGACCGCCGTTTTCACGCCCAACCCAATGCATGTCCAGCTTGCGGCCCACAACTCGAATTTTGTGATAAGGATGGCAAACCGCTCTCATCTCGGCAGGACGCGATGGAACAAACCGCTCAGGCTATTGTGGATGGAAAGATCGTAGCCGTCAAAGGACTCGGCGGTTTTCACTTGATGGCGGACGCGACCAATTCTGCGGCCGTCCAACGATTAAGGGATCGAAAACGACGCGGGGAGAAACCTTTCGCCCTCATGTTCCCGAATCTTGCTTCTATCGAATCTGTATGCGAAGTATCAGATCTTGAAAAACGCTGGCTCACTTCACCCGAAGCGCCTATTCTTTTGCTATGGAAAAAACCAGATACCAATTCCCATATTTCGCCCGAAGTCGCTCCCAACAATCCCTGTCTCGGAGCCATGCTGCCATATACACCTTTGCATCACGTTCTGATGCAGCAGCTGGATAGATCGGTCGTAGCTACCAGCGGCAATCTCACAGAAGAGCCCATTTGTATTGACAATCAGGAAGCTTTGGATAGGCTGAGGTATATTGCGGATTTCTTTCTGATGCACGACCGCCCCATCGTCCGGCCTGTTGATGACTCCATAGGGCGGATTGTGGCCGGACGCGAACTGATCCTTCGCCGCTCACGCGGCTATGCCCCCCTTCCCATCATGTTGAATGAGGAAATCAAACCCGCACTCGCATTCGGTGGGCATTTAAAAAATACGATTACAATTGCTGGACAAAATCAAGCGATCATCAGCCAGCACATCGGCGACCTGGAGACGGAACCAGCACTGCATCACTTTCGACGCATCCAGGAGGATCTGCAGAAATTGACAGACAAACAGCCTGCGATCATTCTGCATGATTTGCATCCTGACTATGTGTCAACAAATGAAGCGCAGAATATCGGATTGGATCACCGACCCGTTCAGCACCATCTGGCCCATATTCTCAGCTGTATGTTAGAAAACGAACTCGAGCCGCCGATACTTGGTGTAAGCTGGGACGGCACGGGATATGGAACTGATGGCACCATCTGGGGTGGTGAATTCATTACCGTGGATTCTGGAAAGTGGAAACGGTTCGCATCACTTCGTTCCTTCCCCCTTGTAGGAGGAGATACTGCAATCAGAGAACCTCGCCGATCCGCGCTGGGTCTTTTGAAGTCCATCTTTGGAGAAAATCTGGACGAATCAGTCTGCACGACTGTATTCCAGGCATTTAATGAACTGGAATGGAGCAACCTCAATAAACTGCTTTCAAATCAACAAGCGACAACTTCCACAACCAGTGCCGGACGACTGTTCGACGCGATTGCCTCCATAACCGGACTCTGTCAGATCAATCAGTACGAAGGCCAGGCCGCCATGCTCCTTGAGTACGCGGCATGGCAGTCGAACAAACAAGATCAATCCTATCCATTTGAAGTGAAGGACCATGATGGAATGGCTCAAATCGATTGGAAGCCCATGATCCGGGAAATCCTGAATGATGGCAAATCCCGTGTCCCCACTGAAACCATTGCAGATCGCTTTCATTGGACCTGTGCGGAGATCATCCTCAAGATTGCTCAGAAATCCAATCAGGAACAAATCGTTCTCAGCGGCGGCTGTTTTCAAAATAAACTACTCACGGAGAGATCCATTCAAAAACTCATAGATGAAGGATTCAAAGTTTACTGGCATCAACGCGTCCCGCCCAATGACGGCGGCATCAGCCTTGGCCAAATCGGAGCCTTAAAATTTGACTTGATCAAGTAATCATGGTATACTGTGTACCGTATACAATATACAACATACTACATACTACATACGAAATACGAGGAACAAAATGTGTCTCGCAATCCCCGGACAAATCATTGAAATCAAAGAAGCCGAACCCATTAAACGAAAAGGCAAGGTCCAATTCGGCGGTGTGGTCCGTGAAATCCATCTTGGATACGTACCTGACGCGAAGGTGGGAGATTACGTGAATGTGCATGTCGGATTTGCGCTCAGTGTGATCGATCCGAAAGAGGCCGCGGAAACCTTGGCCATCTGGCATGAAATCGCAGAAAAAGAGCAGGAGCATCGGAATAAATGAAATACCTCTCCGAATTCCGGGATGCCAACTCAATCCAAACCGTGCTGGATGCCATTCATCGGATCACCGTACGCGACTGGCAAATCATGGAAATTTGCGGCGGCCAGACCCACGCCATCATGAAACATGGATTGCAGGATCTGCTCCCTAAAAAAATCACCTTGCTTCATGGTCCCGGATGCCCCGTCTGTGTGACGCCCCTAAACATGATCGAAAAAGCAATCAAGCTGGCATCGGGGCCCGAAGTCATATTCTGTTCTTTTGGGGATATGCTGCGCGTACCGGGAAAGGACAGAGATCTGCTCTCTGTCAAAGCCGAAGGCAGGGATATCCGCATGGTCTACTCCCCCATGGATGCCTTGAAAATTGCTCAGGATAATCCGGCAAAGGAAGTTGTTTTCTTCGCCATTGGATTTGAAACCACGGCCCCGGCGACGGCAATGGCAGTCCAGCATGCCAAAGAAAATGAACTCACAAATTTCTCCATGCTCGTCACCCACGTGCTCGTCCCCCCGGCGATGGAGGCCATTCTTTCGTCGCCTCACACCAAGATTGATGGATTCCTCGCCGCCGGTCATGTCTGTACAGTCATGGGATACGAGGAATATTTTCCCATCGCGGAGAAGTTCAACATCCCTATCGTCGTTACTGGATTCGAACCTTTGGATCTTGTTCAAGGAGTCTATCTCTGCATCAAACAACTGGAAGAAGGTCGCGCGGAAGTCGAGAATCAATACATCCGGTCTGTTCGTCGCGAGGGTAATATCCCCGCTCAGAAGTGGATGAAAAAAGTATTTAAGGTTGTGGACCGACAATGGCGCGGCATCGGCAACATCCCCAATAGCGGTTTGGGATTAAGAGATTCTTATCTGGATTTCGACGCGGAACGAAAATTCTATCTGATAGATGAAGACATTGCCGAACCGGAAATCTGCATCAGCGGCCAGGTGTTGCAAGGACTAAAAAAGCCGGATGAATGCCCCGCTTTCGGAAAAGAGTGCACACCAGAATCCCCGCTCGGCGCGACCATGGTTTCCTCCGAGGGAGCATGCGCAGCCTATTACAAATACAGGAGATCCAATGCCTGATAATCTCGAATGGAAGGGACAGCAATGTCCCATCCCCCTGAGTCAGTATCCGAAAATCATCATGGCCCACGGCAGCGGCGGAAAGCTGACTCGAGATCTCATTCATCGCATGTTTGAGCCAATACTCAAGAATCAGTATCTGGATCAAGGACATGATGGTGCAGTGCTGGAAAATCCTGATGCGCGGATTGTGATGACCACGGACAGCCATGTGATTCAGCCCCTATTTTTCCCGGGAAGTGATATCGGGAAACTCTCTGTATTTGGAACAGTCAATGATCTTGCCATGTGCGGCGCCACACCCAGATGGCTCAGCCTCTCCCTGATCATGGAGGAGGGTCTGGAAATGGAAACGTTGTGGAAAGTCATTCAGAGTATTGGCGAAGCGGCAAAGGAATCGAACATACAAATCGTAACCGGCGACACAAAAGTCATTGATCGCAAAGGGGATGGCGAACTCCTGATCAATACAACCGGAGTCGGCACACTGGATCATACCCAATCCGTTGGGCCTTCTGAAATCCGCCCAGGAGATAAAATCATATTGAGCGGGGACATAGGCCGCCACGGTATCGCGGTTTTGTCTTCACGTGAAGGTCTATCCTTTGAAACAGAAATCATGAGTGATTGTGCCCCTCTACACAGGATCGTTCTACAATTGCTGGAAAATGACATTCCCATTCACTGCATGCGCGACTGCACACGCGGCGGAATGGCTACGGCTTTGGTGGAACTGGCTGATCAAAGTCAAACCCATTTTGAGTTACGGGAAGATGTCGTGCCAGTCAATGAAACCGTGCAAGGTGCGTGCGAACTCTTCGGACTGGATCCATTCTACGTCGCCAATGAGGGTCGATTTGTACTTTTTGTACCGGAATCATCAGCCGATAAAGCGTTGGAGTTGATTCATTCCCATTCTGAGGGAAAAGAAGCAATAGTGATTGGAAGCGTAAAGGAAAAGCCGAAAGGATCAGTGACTGCGGCAAATGCATACGGAGGACGACGTATCCTCGATCTGCTGACCGGCGATCAATTGCCAAGGATTTGCTAAACTCAATAGAAATCCTCCCGAAGGCTCGAAGCCTTCGGGAGGATGCATAAAAGAATTATCAATAATGCCAACTCGTTATAAAAACATCTCTCAAAACCAGTACTATCATCTGTACAACCGGGGTGTCAATAAACAACAAATCTTCTTCTCAGAAGACAATTACACCTATTGCCTTCATTTGGTGAAAAAGAATGCCGAAAGGCACCAAATCAAAATTATTGCCTACTGCCTCATGCCGAACCATTATCATTTTCTTGTCAGGCCAGAAGACGAACATTCAATCTCTCGCTTTATTCAATCGACATTCAATAGCTATGTTCAGGCCTTGAACAAACAACTTGACCGCAAAGGCCCACTCTTTGAAGGGCGTTTTAAACACGTACTCGTGGATAAAGATGAAGACCTCATGCATTTGATACGGTATATCCATCGAAATCCCGTGGAAGCCGGGCTTGTAGAATCACCTGATAAATGGATTTTCTCAAATTATCTGGAATTTATTGAAGAACGAAAGGGCAGTCTAGTTGATTTGTCTGTGAGAGATATGTACTTTTCTTCTGCGATAGAATATAAATTTTTTGTTGAAGATCTTGATTTAGTAACACCCGGGAATTTAGACATATTTACCATAGATTGATGTATTTCTATCCTCATCCTCCCGAAGGCTCCGAGCCTTCGGGAGGATTCTTAAAACCTTGATAATACTCAAACACTCGATCTCGAATTGCATCACAAAGCTGTCGTGCTTTGAGGCTGTCTCCATCACATTGACTGAATGGAACCATAATCGCCGTTTCCCAAGGACCACTGATCCACTGACATACTGCTGCATCGGAGCCAGATTCGTTCTTTTCATCATAATTCACAAGGTTTTCCCTGGTCCTCCTTTCTACTAAAGCAATCCTAATTCTTTCGAAATAGCTGTTGAACCAAAATGAAGCATGCTCAGGATTCTGATATTTCACGACCATCACATTAACTGTTTCCTCATATATATTTTGGATCATCTGCTCGGGATCTGTTTCAAAAAAATAACGAGTGGCCACAACAGGCTTATTATGACCCTTAGAAGGTTTATTAAAGAGCGCGTAACGAGTGGGCTTAAATTTAAAATCAATGTAACCAAATTCTGAATTCACCCAAGCAGTTTTCAAACCCAAATCTTGGAAAAGATTACCTTTAGCAAGCCGTCCCCAAAATCCACGGGTCACCCCAAAATGAACCAAGTATGCTTTTGTCTCTGCTGGAGGAGCAAAGACTGTCAAGTTATAATCATTTTTTAAAGTGTCGGCTATATTCCTACCTATATTGTCTGTACTATCAACATTAAGGTCCAGCCTATTCTTGAACCGCAGTAGTTGAAATATTATAAACAATAAAAGTATTAATAAATATAATAGTAGCAGTTTATTGCTGGGTTTCATGAGTGATGCTCCTTTTTATATAAAGTATATAACCGATTCAATTCAGATATCTTTATATCCAACAAGTCCATAGTCCTGAAAAATTGAGGTGCATTTTTTTTAATAAACTCTGTTCTTTTGATATTCAATAGAACTTCGTAAGCGCTCTCTGCCACAAAATAACCAATGCCCCTTTTATTGAAAATGACGTTTCTGTTCTGCAAATAGGTAAACGATCGCAAGACTGTGTTCGGATTAACTTCAATCTGTATGGCAAGTTCACGCACAGAGGCAAGCCTTTCTCCCTCCACCCACTTCCTTGACAGGATATTTTCAGCAATGAGGTCAACAATCTGTAAATAAATGGGTTGTGTACCGATAAATTCCATATCAAATCTCGCTTTCTTTGAATCTTAAGAATGCTGCCGGCAAGAAAGCGAATGGCATTGTTATAAATACGGCGGCCAATAAAACTAATGGATTGAGATAATGGGCGCCGGTCGGTATCCAAATCATCTTTTCCATGATTGGATCAGAGAAAATAATTCTCAACAAAATCATATGATCCTCAAAATATATTATATCCCAAAAAAGAATATTTACCATGATCCGGACAACAAAGTAGAATAGGGTGTAGACAATCGTACCTGTAACCAGTGTTTTAAATAGTGCCATTGTCCTGAATCGTGTTGAACCATAAAAAAAGATCACATACAGAATAAAGAAGTTCAGGGTTTGTCGATTGATCAGCAAGTCAGAGTATTTTATTGCATTCAATTCATAAAACTGCAGAGCAATGACCTGAACTGGAATAAACATGAAAGTTAATGCAAGCATGTATCCCACAGAGGTCAAGGATAATCTAGAAATGATTTTCTCATTCTGTGATGCGGGTAATGTCAAATAATTTAATCCCGACCTATTTTGATCCATATCTCTTAAAGAAACACTGGCGAGCAAAGCTCCTCCAACTACTAAGAAGAAGTGATACATAAAGGCTGGTACCTGATCATTCTCAAACGTCGTCTTGTTTAGCCAGAATCCTACAGCAAAAAATAAAATTAAAGCGGCCGCGCACACGGCGATTTCTTTTCTATAATTCACAAGATCTGCACGAATGAGTAAACAACAGCGCCTTACTGAAAAATCAACTTTCATTTTCAACGGTCACCTCCTCTTTCATATGGATATCGATTTTACCAGCATCCTTCATCACCGCATTGAACAACAATTCAATATCAATTTCTGATTCCACATCATCCTCATTTGATGACACTATTCGATACCCGCCGGGGAATCTCTCAAAATAAAGAATATCCCGTTCTGGTTCTTTCGTGACTCGTGCAAATTTTAAATTATTTTGAATTTCATCAGAGGAGTGGTCAAACACGATCTTTCCATTGTCGATCATGATATAATGATCGACAAGTGTTTCAATGTCTTTGACTTGATGGGTTGCAATGAGGAAAAGTTTATTCTGATCGAGTGCTGAAGCTACGATTTTCCTGAATTGACTTTTACCAGGGATATCAAGTCCATTTGTCGGCTCATCCAGTAATATGATTTGACAGTTTGTCGCAATTGCGAATGCCAATAAGAACTTCCGTGTTTGTCCGGTAGAAAAAGTTGATAGATTCACATTTGTATTAATTTTATACAATTCTAAATAATCATTAAATTTATCTCGATCGAATTTTGGATAAAAAGGGCTGTATATTTTTAAATACATGCTCACTGACCCAGAGAGAGAAGAAGTACGTTCCGGCAAATAAAAGAGGTTCTCAAATAGGACTTTTGGACGACTTTTGGGTGATAACTTTAAAACCTCGCATCTTCCTGATTTTTGAAATCTCAGTCCACAAAGCAGTTTCAGCAGACTTGTCTTTCCTGCACCATTTGGGCCTAAAAGACCGTATATATTTCCTGACTCTATATTAAGATTCAGATCCTTAAACAGGAGTTGGTCATTTCTGTACCCAAACTCAACATGTTTCAAGGTTATCATATTTCCTCCGTTTTAGTGTTCTATCTTACTAATACACTAAAACAATAATTAAATTTTTCCGGATTGTCAAGAATTAATTTATAAAACTGATAAATTGGGAGATTTCTTTAATAGAAGATCACTGATCTGAAGAGCACGAAACAAATAATCAATGCTCCTATGTCTATTGATTATGTAAATACAAATTGAATATTAATAATATTAGGAAGATTTTAATGTTGACTTATCCGTTCTCGGCAACCGCACCGTAAACTGACTCCCCTTCCCCACCTCACTCTTCAGTTGGATACTGCCCTCGTGTTTCTTTATGATTTCGCGTACCAGATTGAGTCCCAATCCAGTACCCGTGCGTTCCATTGTTTTCGCGTCGGGAGTCCGGTAGAATTCATCAAAAACTTTATCCTGATCCTTCTTGGAAATCCCAATCCCGGTATCTGCGATACAAAATCCATAATGTTTGCGATCCTGGAAGGGTTCAATCGAAACCCGACCTCCTTGCGGTGTATAACGAAGCGCATTGCTTAGCAGATTCACAACCACTTTATCCATCTCGGATCGATCAAAACAAATTGTAACTTCTTCAGCGAGTGTGCCTACATCTAATTGAATTTTTTTCTGCATGGCATACGACCGTTGCGATTCAGTGATCTGTTTCAGCCAGGCACAGAACATCACGCATTGATAATCGGAAACAATGATTCCCTCTTTATATTTCGTGATCTCAATCATCTCATTGATCATATCCAGCAATTGTGATGATCGGCGCTCGGCCCGTTCAACCATGTCCTTTACTTCGGGTGTGAGATCCTTGGCGTAAGTATGATCGACCACGGCAAGCGTACTCTGAATGGTTGTGATTGGCGACTTAAGTTCATGCGCGGCATACCTGAATATTTCACGCCGCGCCTGCATCGATTTCTCAAGCTGAACGTTTTTTTCGTCAATGATATCTTTGAGACCACGATAACTCTGCACTAAATTACTGATTATATAAATTCCGGCAAAAGTCGTTACATAAAACGCAAGAAGCGCAGTCACGATGTGCGCCGAAGAAAATATATCCTGCCCCAACTGATAGCTGGGAACAGATCCGTGATATTCAAGAAGCGTCCATCCAGTAAGAAGGATTGCGGCAAACAGAGCATTGAGCATCGAAATCAGTACGCCGGGAAAGAGAAATCCGGCCAGGATGACGACAATCATGTAAAAGAAATAAAATGGATTTTCAACACCTCCCGCGAAATGAACCAGGCAGGAAATCAAAATCAAATCCGTCAGCACCTGGATTTCTGCGAAAATAAGTTCCTGAAATTCTGATCGAAAGATTGTGAAATGAAGCAGAAAGAAGTAGAGAATATTGACCAACAAGAGGATAGAAGCAGTGATTACGATTTGAGGATAGGCCAGAGAAAAACCCAGCATCTGCTGCCCGATCGGCACAGAAATGAGGATGCCAAATACAGCCAGCCAGCGAAGGTTAATCACCCACTCAAGACGGTTCTTTAACGTTTGTATTGTATAAAAAGGCAGATGTAATGTGGCCGGGCGAATGCGCATGGTCGGTCTCGTTGCAGCTCTTCAGGATGCCGTATTCATCTCAGGTTGCACCAGGAATCCATCCAGATTCTCTTGTACATGGGTTGTGAGTCCTGTTCCCAGTGCTGTCGTTTCAGGCTGTATCCCCAGATAATGAAAATCCACTTTCTGATGGGCCCGAATATAATCTTCAACCAATGTCATAGAAAAGGCATGTGTGCTAATTTGAATCTGATCCAGATCCTGTTGGGTTAGCCACTGAATTGTGCCGGAAGGCTGACCGAACCGAGCCGCATCAATAAAAACCACGGCTTGCGGATTTAGATCAAGAATGGCTTGAAGATAATTTTCGGGATTGGTGCCCGCTTCAATGAATCGGGCGTTTTGAAAAGATTTGGATTGTTTTAAATGTTGCAGCAAGATGAGTCCTGCACCGTCATCAGATCGCATCGGATTTCCCAATCCGATAAACACTATGGATTCTATGGGATAGGCAGAAAGCACATCTTGAAATGAATTAGAATTCATCAGCTGTGACAATCTGGTACCGACATTTCGCGCAGACCTGCTTCATCTGATCCTCGCGCCGGATGCGACTCTTGACTTCAGCGGGGCCTGGCTCGGCAAATTGTTCTTGAGTCCATAAGAGCAAATTGGGATGCGCATACGCCTTGGCGCCCAAGCGGTCTTTAATCCATGCAAGATGGTCTTTACACCCGATAATCGCGCCACAGCTTTCGCAAACAACCAATTCTTTTTCGACCGATTCAAATGCCGATGGATCGGATCTGTCGGTCAACACCAGGACGAAATCTTTGGTCATGGTGATTCCGGTTTCTGTGATGCATTTTTCTTCGCACTGTCCACAATTCATGCACCGGTTATAATCCACGCGAAGCGTGCGCGTCATCTTATTTTTATCATCAATGATATCTATGGCACCGGGCGGGCAGACTTGTGCGCATGTACCACATCCGATGCAGGCATCCGTATCATATTTGGGTTTGCCGCGAAATCCATCAGGCAGGTCAACCGCGCTCATATCCGCAGGGAATTTTGTGGTATAAGGCGCTGAAAAAAGAGAACCGATTGCCTCTTTCAATTCACGTATTTTTGGGAGCCACATAACACTTACTCCTTCATCTCATGGTCTTCTTCATAGGCATCCACGACAGTTTCTGATGTAAGTGGAATTCCGCTTCGATGGGCCGATCGGGCAATGGCATGGGCTGCAACCGGGGCCGCGAGAAAGATGAAAACAATCCCGATCAGCGCCTTGAATCCAAATGCATTAAATCCCTGAAGGATGAATACACCAAAGAGCAATCCGGCTGTACCAAAGGTCACACATTTGGTTGCTGCCTGTAGCCGGTTATACACATCAGGCAGGCGGACCAGTCCGAGCACGCCAAAAAAATCGAACGCGATTCCGACTATGATAAATGTCATCCCTGCAATTTCTCTAATCATCGAGAGACCTCCCTTCAAGAATTTTGGCAAACGCCAGAGAGGCGATAAAACTCAGCAGCGCCCAGATCAGAGCGATATCCATGTAGAAATCAGCTTGGTAATGAAGCCCCAAAAGGGCGAGCAGTCCGATAATCAGAATGCCAAGGATATCCACGGCCACGATCCGATCAGCAGGTGAAGGACCGAAAAGCACACGGAAAAGCACAAAGACCGAGCAGAACAAACTCACCTGAATGAGCTTGAACAGGATGGGTCCCTGATACACGATAAAATTATAATAAGCGAACAGACCTATCAGGATCAGTCCGATCAGCCATCGCAGAATCTTCATTCGAACACCTCCATGAGTCTGCTCTCAAATTTACCGCCGATCATTTCAGTGGCCTCCTTCACGTCCTGAGATTTCACATTGATCCAGTGCACATAGATCTCTTTGCTCTTGGGATTGACATCTACAGTCAATGTGCCCGGTGTCAGGGTAATGGAATTGGTCAATACCGTAATTGCCGCATCTTTGGTTAAATTGGTTTTGATTTTTACAATTCCGGGTTTGATTGGCAGATTGGATGAAGTACCAGATAAGCGACCTGAATGTTTGCTTTGATCATTTCCCAAAGGAAATTAAAGAAATACAGAATTGCTGCCAGAATCCGGTGCACAGGATGCTTCTGCTTTTCAGTCGTAATCAAAAATTGACCGGCAATCATAGCCACAAGAGCGGATACAATGAGTCCGGCGATCAATTCCTGTGGGTCCCGAATACTGGTCAAGGCAATCCAGACCAGAAGGGATAAAACAAACACAGTAATTCGACTTCGCGTTTTAATTTGCATGATTATCTCCCAAGAACCAGCTGCATGTATTGACCTGGATCAGCGAGTACGGCCACGACCGGATCAAGTGCGGCTTCACGAATCCCCGGCAGCAGCAACAAGCCGGACAACAAACACAACACCGCCAAAAGGATCATAGCGGATTGCATGCGCCATCCGATTTTCTCTGTGATTTTTGTGATCTCTGTTTCACCGCGGAATCCATATCGCTGCATCTTCATGATCGCGCCGAGAGTCAAAATGCTGCCAATGATAGCAAGGATCGCGTAAACCGGAGCATCCGCTTTGATGAGTGCAATGATAATGATCAGCTTGCTGATAAATCCATTAAACGGCGGGATCCCAGAAATCGCCAAGCCGCCCACAAGAGAGGTCGCTGATGTAACCGGCATCACCTTGCCGAGAAATCCCATCTTGCGCAGGTCGCGTGTACCAAGCGCCATCTCGACCGCACCGGCATTATAAAAGAGAAGTGATTTGAAAATGGCATGGCTAAACAGATGGAAAATCGCACCCAGTATTCCAAGCTCTGTCCCAATGCCCAAACCGACGAGGATATACCCGATCTGGCTGACACTGGAATAGGCCAGTAATCGCTTCATATCCCATTGCACGACGGAGAGCAGTCCGCCAAGAATGATGGAAATCGCGCCGAGTACGAGAAAGATATTCATGTAAAGTTCCGGTGCGCCAAACACATTGAAGTAAAGACGAATCATGGCATAAATGCCGAGCACTTTGATTAATACTCCAGAAAGCATGGCTGAAATCGGTGCAGGTGCTGAGGAGTGAGCATCAGGCAGCCAGGCGTGGAACGGCATAATGGCCGCTTTCAGTCCCAGACCAGCGAGGAATATCCCGCCGACCCAAAAAAGCAGTTTGGGATCAAGCGAAGGCACCTTCTCAGCGATTTTCGCCATGGTCAATGTGGACGTGGCGCTGTACAGGATTGCTATACCCACAAGTACGAGGATTGAGGACAATGCACCCATAACCGCATATTTAAAGGCTGCCTCATACTCTTCTGCCTTGCCGCCATACGCGACAAGTGCGAAAGCAGACAGCAGTGCGATTTCCATAAACACGAACAGATTGAACAGATCGCCCGTAATGATGACGCCGTTCATCCCAGTGACGAGCAGCATAAACAGGGCGTAGTATTTCCAATTCCGATCCATGTGCTGGATATATTGCACTGAATAGAGAAGGGAAGTAAAGGAGATTAAACTCACGAGGACCAGCATCAGACAGGTAAGTGCGTCCTGCACAAGCACAATACCGATGGGCACTTTCCAGAATCCCATCTCATAAACCAGGGTCTCACCATTCTGCACAATCATACTGTAGATGGACAGGATCAGCAATGAGGCTCCGGCAACTGTGGAAAGCAAAATGGCCCAGTAATCTTTTTTCCCGGCGATCAGTGAAATCAGAAAAGCCGACAGCAGCGGGATGGCAATAAAGTACGGGAGGATCATCCGAAAAGCCTCCTGATTTTGGTAATATCAAAGGTTTTATATTTCTGAACCAGCCGGATGGCCAGCGCCACGAGCAATGCCGTTGTTCCCAGTTCAATAACGATAGAGGTGAGAACGAGTGCTTGTGGCAATGGATCCACCATGGAACCCTGCACTACCCCCTCAAGAAGAATCGGAATCCCTGCATCCTTCTTATAAGCAAAGAGGATAAGAAACAGATTCACCGCGTAACCCATAACCGCAATGGAAAGGATCAGTTTGATCAGATCCCGCTTGGTGAGCAATCCATAAACGCCGACGAGGAAAAGCGCAAAACACATCAGATAGAGGATCATTTTTTGCCTCCTTCCTCTTCATGCAAACCGGCAAGTACCCAGACCACAAGGAAAAGGGACATCGCCACTTTGATGCCGATCAGAATATTTAATATGGGAATGGTTCCGGCACTAAACAAAGCGTGCGGGGTTCCTTTAGGTAGGAAATTCATCAGAAAACGTCCGCCCAGAGCGATACCGAGTATACCCATAAACAGAAAGAGTGTCGCACTCACGGCTTCTATGTCTTCAAGGAATTTAATATTGAGCCATTTCTGTGTGGCATCTCGCCCGTAGGCCAGCATAATATTTAGAAACGCCAGCGCAAGGATCACTCCGCCCCCAAATCCACCACCGGGTGTGAGATGGCCGTGCAGGATCAGATAAATCCCGTACAGCACAATGAGCCAGACCGTCACCCGGGTTACGGTTTTTACAATCAGGGTCATACCATTTTTCGGATCATTCATGCGCCCTTCCTCCCCGCATTTTTCCCGTTTCGTATGCGTAAAATTGTAATTGTACCGAGAATGGCTGTAAATAGAACGGTGACTTCACCCAACGTATCATAGGCCCTGTAGTCAAGAATGATTGCAGTCACTAGATTCACAGCACCGGTCTCCCGCACACCATGATCCACATAATGCTGAGCCGTTTCAAAGAGAGGCTGACCAAAAGGAGGCAGTAATTTGAAAACGGAGATACTAGAAACGAATATCGCGATAATGACAAGCATCGAGATCGCCACAAGAAATCCGTTGACTCGCGCTGGTGTCTCGGCATGATAGTCCTTCTTCACAAAAGCCCGGACGAGAATGATCATTGCGAAAATTTCAAAAAGGAACTGAACAATTGCCAGATCCGGTGCCTGCAAAAATAGGAACGCCACAGAAACACCCAGCCCCACAACCCCGATCGCGACAATGGAAGAGAGAATGTCTTTGATCTCCAGTGCGATAATGGAGCCGAGTATCATGAATCCCAGTGTAAAGTACAACCATGTTTCAACCGGCATATATTCCTCCTCATCGATCAGCTAGATCGAGTATTCAGCTCTCAGTACACAGCAAACAGAATCGGATCATCCGTATACGTTGTAGCGTATACCGTGTGCTATTTTAATAGCATAAATACCAACATCCCCAACACTATATAAAGCAGGTACAGGGATAACAATCCCGGATGTGCCTTCTGGAACAATCCACCGAGGGAATTGGAACAGCCGCCCAACAGCGCGTACAGATCCAGCCACTTTTTCTCGGCCCAGTCATAAATCGTACAGAGCGGTTTCATCCGGCGAATTTCTTGATAGAACTCGGTGCCTGTGACACGGAACTTTTCAAGTGCATCCATGCCGCCAAGATATATCGCATCGAACCGGACTTTTCGTGTCAGAATGTAAGTAATTAGCCCGATGAGGAAAACCAGCCCCATCATGACCAAAGTAAATTTGGATTTATAGAGGCCCGCATACTCAAATCCGGCCATGCCGTTCTCTTCAAGAATAGGAAGGATGAGCATTTTTAACGGAAGCTCCATAGCAAATAATCCGAGTACAACGCAAAGAGCTGACAACAGTCCGGTGGACAGCCATTGGTTGATCGGCGCTTCCTTGATCTTGTCATACTTTTTCGGAAGTTTGCCCAGGAAAATGGCATGCAGATATTTCAGGAAACTGGCCAATGTCAGCGCGCTTCCGAAAATGGCCAGGACGAAACAGACCAGGAGCCATATTTCATATCCGGGCGAAACCTCTTTGGCCAAATCCAGCAGCCCCTGATAGATCATCCACTTAGAGAAGAATCCATTAAACGGTGGAAGTCCCGAAATAGAGAATGCGCCAACCATGGCCATGATCAGCGTGATCGGCATCTTCTTGCCAAGCCCGCCAAGATCATCAAGTTCATTCGTTCCGGTTTGCTTTTCTACAGATCCCAACGCCAGAAACAGGTTGGATTTGTAAATGGTATGGTTGAGCATATGAAAAAGTCCACCAGCGAAAGCGATCGGTGAACCGCTGCCCACGCCCATGATCATGTACCCCACCTGACTGACGGCATGGTATCCAAGCAATTTGCGCCCATTGTGCTGAATGAGCGCCATCATCACAGCGGCAATGACCGTGATCGCGCCGATGCTGATCAGAATCATGTGAACCAGTATGGCACATTGAAAAATCTGCATCACCATACGGGCCAGTAGATAGATACCCAGAATCTTGTCCAGAGAAGCAGGAAGAAATGCCACGCTTTCAACAGGAGCCTCTTTTGAATAGGATGGCACCCATGTATGGAATGGAAATCCGCCAGCTTTGGCAAGCGCAGCGATCAGCAGGCAGACAAACGCGATGATTGCGATACTTCCAGAGAGCGGCATCTGCATGGCCGTAATGGACCAGGATGCCTGCGGCATGGCAAGTCCCAGCATGACGAATCCAAGGATGAGACACGCGTCGCTTCCACCGATGAGCATGAAGGTTTTTCGAGCGGATTCTGAGGCTTCTTTTCCCCGGCCAAGAAGGTTGAACAGATACAGTGTCACTCCGGACAGACCCCAGAAAACCATGAATACGATTGCGTGGTCAGACAGAATCACGCCATTGCAAAATCCCACGGTCAGGGGATAGAGTATAAAGAAGGATCTTTCTATGTCGGAGTTGACTCCTTTGAGCGCAAAAAGTAGGATAATCAAGGCCAGGACCTGCATACCCACCAGTGCGAAAATTCCCAGTTTGTCTAATCCGAGATATTGGATCTCATAGATCCACTCAAAAAATTCGGGATCGAGGGCAAGCTTCAATGTCAGAAATCCGGTGAGACCAATTCCGATTAATGTCAGGATTTTTTGCAGCAATCTCGGTAAGATTAGATTGACCAGACCGACAACAATCGGAATTAGAATCAATGCGATATAAGGATTAGTGGCCATGGATTTCCCTCCTGATTCGCTCGGTCTTCTCACGCGACAGCTTGACAAAATCAATGGCGTCGGGATCTTCGCCCTTCACCCTGAGCGCCCGCTCCGTGCAACAATAGCAGGGATCTACCGCGGCCAACGTGATCAGTGCGTCGGCAATGGGGATACCCTTACAAGAGGCCGAATAGGTCGGAATATTCACATAACTCGGTGCTCGGATTTTGTGACGAATCGCCCGGTTGGAACCATCAGTTCGCACATAATGAAACACTTCACCGCGGGGAGCTTCATACCGGCCAATTCCCTCGCCCGCGGAAATCTCTTTCACGTTATTCAGGATGGGCCCCTTCACGGTTTTCAGTTTGTCGAGGCATTGACGGCATATCTTTGTGGATTCCAAAGTCTCGAGCAGCCTGACAACCAGTTTGTCCCACACATCTCCATTTTGAAGGACGATGACATCAAAATCAACCAAGCCATAGGCATCGGTGGGTTCGTCTTTTCGGACGTCCCACGGAACACCAGAAGCACGGGATGTGGGCCCAACCGCACACATGTCAATCGCATCCTGATTGGTGAGCACGCCCACACCCACAAGACGGGATTTAAGGACAGGATCATCCGGCGCAGCTGCGGCGATCATCTTGATTTTGGCATCCACCGTGTCGAGGATTTTGTGGAGTTCCTTCACACGATCCAAATCAATATCGCGTGACACACCACCCACACGCATGACCCCATAGTGATTCCGGTTGCCGGAAATGATTTCGAACATCTGAAGCACCGGTTCGCGGTACTTCCACGCCCACATCCAAAGTGTGTCATACCCGATGAAATGGCCTGCCAAGCCTAGCCAGAGCAAATGGCTGTGAATCCGTTCTAGCTCGCCCACGAGAGTGCGGATATAGGCCGCGCGTTCGGGAATCTCAATATTGTCCACATCCTCAATCGCGTGTACGCAGGCTAATGGATGCGAAGTAGAACAGATCCCGCAAATGCGTTCGACAAGAAATATGGATTGCGTAAATGTTTTCTGTTCAGAAATAAATTCATGGCCCCGATGCATCCAGCCGATGTCAAGATCGATATCGACAACAGTCTCACCTTCGACCGTCAAATTGAAATATTCGGCTTCTTCGAGTAAGGGATGAAACGGACCGACCGGCACTTGATTCATGTTTTCACTCAGTTTCATGAGACCCTCCCGAACCGGAGCGGTTTATCGAGCTTGTTCGGATGATTCCTGGAAAGAAGCGGTTCAGGCCGGGGGTGATCTTTAAACGTCACGCCCCAGAAGTCAAACATTTCACGTTCGATCCAATTTGCGCCCTTCACAACGGGCGTTATGGAATTCATAGTTGGATTCTTTTTATCTTTGATCCGGACACGAGGGCAGAAATAACACCCTGAGGGATCATGAGAAAATTGATAAAGGACTTCAATCGCGTCATACACTTCGGTGGCTGTGGCCGTGGAGAGCCGGCAAGCCATGTCGCGAAAGATATACTGTGCAACTTCACGGATATCCTTGTCATCCACCACAAAATAGAGGCGTTTCGGTTTGCGAATGACATTCGTTAATTTGCCTTCAAATTTCTTGAGGAAATCGTCGGTGCGGTCAGTTCTATCCATTCAGCACCTCCATCAATTTTGCGGCTCCGGCAATCATGGCCTCAGGTTTGGGTGGACATCCTGGTACGTAGATGTCGAACGGAATAACATCCTCCCGGTTCTCCACGATATTATAACTGTCGTTGAAACAGCATCCGCCTGAGGGACAGGTGCCGACACCCATCACAAAAATCGGCTTCGGCGCCTGCTCGTATATTTTTTTGACCATTGGAGCAACCTTCTGATTGATCACTCCGGATACGAGAAGCACATCTGCGTGGCGGACCGAGCCGACCAGCTTGATGCCGAGTCGTTCAACGTCATATTTGGGTGTGAGCAAATCCAGGATTTCGATATCGCAATTATTACACGGCGATGCACTCACATGAAACACCCAGATTGATTTGGCCAATCGTTTGTTATACCATCCCATATTAAACTCCCAGAACGGCTAAGATGACAGCAATGAGTCCCAGCGGTGCAGCGATGCGCCAGAAGAAATGGAGCGCGGTATCGATGCGTATACGGGGATTTGTATTTTTAATCAGAATCATTAAAACCACAATCACAAGATATTTCAGAACGGCCCAGAGAATGCCGATGCCCTGCAGATTGAATCCGCCGAAAAAGAGAAGAACGAGAAGCAGTGGATAGGCTACAATCATCATGTGATGGTTAAGCTTCCAGAAGGCAAGCAGCGGACCGCTGTACTCCATGAGCGGACCCTCAACCAGTTCGGTCTCAGCTTCGGCAATGTGGAATGGCGGCATCGCTATTTTCGCCTGAATGCAGAGAAGCCCGAGAATAAAAGCGATCGTACCAGATACGGACCCGATCACCATGCCGTTTTCCGCTTGTTTTGCAATGATTTGATCGAGCTGCAGCGCGTAATTGGTTTGAATAATCGGCACCAGACAAACAAGAATAAAGACCAGTTCGTCTCCCAGGAGGAGCTTGATTTCGCGCCCCGCACCGATGGAGGAGTACACATTCCCTGTGCTGGATCCACCAATCACGATCATCACAGAGTAAATCATCATGAGATACATCACGACAATCAGATCGCCTCCGAATCCCTGATTCAGGATTAAAGCCACCCAAATCATGGTCGAGATCACAGCCAGCATGCTGAACGCTGCAAGCGGTGCGGCAATGAAGAGCCAGTGAATTCCCTCTTTGACAAGGATAGTCTCTTTGCCCATGAGTTTAAAAAAGTCATTAAAATTCTGAAGCAGTGGCGGGCCCACACGGAACTGCACGCGCGCGGACACTTTGCGATCCACCCATCCGACGATCAGGCCGAACACGGCCGTTCCCAGCATGAAGCCGAGGAGAAGAAGCAGTTTGAGTCCTATCATGCTTTCCCCTCCTTCTGCCGCCATCCGGGGCTCTTGACCGCGATATGATCTCCGACAAAATAGAGATGATTTTCAGGATCTTCCTTGGCCACATCCTGCATGCTGAAGCTTTCCGCAGGTGCGGATTTGACACAGGCTGGCTGGTAATCGGGATTTTCGGAGAGTTGATTCAGACAATTATCGCATTTGGCCGTAATATAATTGATTACCTCAGGAAAAATGCATCCGAAGGGGCAAGCCAGAACACAGCTCTTGCATCCCACACAGCGCATGTTGTACCGTTTGATCATACCATCATCCTGTCGTTCAAGCGCCTCTTTCGGACAGGCCGATACGCAGAAGGCGTCACGGCATTGACGGCAATACGATGCGAACTCTGCTACTTCAAGCACCGAGAAGGGGCCCGGATTCTTGCGGTGAAACAGATATTCGCATTTGATCTTTTCGGCCGGCACATCGGATTCCATGAGGGCCGGGACATCGATGACTAGTCGTTTCATTCCCAGATCGCCTCCTCATCCTTGATTTGTGCGTAAGGAAACACAGGTCCGTGCTTGCACGCGTAATATTCACCCATTACGCAATGACGGCACTGCCCATGCCCACAATACATCTTTTTTTCCATGGATAAATATATGTTCTCTTCTTTATATCCCATTTTCAGCAGATCCATCGTTCCGAATTTCATCATGACCGGCGGTCCACATACCACGGCCGGATTGTTCGCCGGATCAATCTCACTCTTTTTCAAAAGGACTGTGACCACACCCACATCCTCATCCCATTTTTCACCTTCCGGGACGACATCGACAGCACGATGGAATTTTACTGTGGGATGTTTTTTCCATCCGGCTGCCGCATCTTTGTAAATGCAGTCTTTGGGACTTTTTGAGCCGGCCAGGAATGTGATACTCCTGTATCGATCCACTTCATCGAGCAGGGTTAGGAAAAGCGAACGTAATGGCGCCAGTCCACATCCACCGCCGAGGATGAGCAAATCCTTGCCCTCGAATTTGTCGAGTGGATAATTCGTACCGAACGGTCCACGCAGTCCGACCTTATCCCCCACCTTGGCCTGATGCACATACTCGGTCATGAATCCTGTTTTCATGATTGTAATGTCCATCTTGTCTTTCACAAAGTGAGAGGTGGAGGGTGTGAAAGGCGCCTCGCCGACTCCTGGAATTGTGAGTTCCATGAATTGACCTGTCTGGAACTCGATCGGTTTCTCCGGTTTCAGGCTCAATGTCCGGATCAGCGGTGACTCCTGTTTCACATCATAAATTTCAGCCGGAATCACTTCAAATGGATTTTGCATCTATCTCCTCCAACTTAAATAGTTGGTTGTAATCTTTAATCAACCACTGCCATTTCAACGCCGTCCACAATCCGCTTCACGACTTTGCGGAAGTCAATATTCCCCGCGCAAGCCTCTGTGCAACGGCCGCATCCTGTGCAGCCCAGCTGATTGAAATTACTCTGCATAAAGAGGAATTTACACAAATAACGATTGCGGAAGCGCTGGGACATCTTCGGTCTGGGTGAATCCCCGCCGGCGACTCGCGCGTATCCGTGCCACTGGCAGGAATCGTAACCGCGCACTTTCACAAACTGTTGCGCCTTGGTTTCATCATTCAGGATCAGACAGTAACAGGTCGGGCAAATATTTGTACATGCTCCACACCCCACGCAGGTCTCGGATGCCACGGGCCACTCTTTATCCATATCTTTTCGAAGATTGGGATAATTGTCGGACCGTTCCAGATCCTTGTTCTGCGCGGCCACTTGATCGGCCATCTTCTTGCGGTTGTCCTGCACGGCCTTCACATCCGCGTCGTTTGATTTTTGAACATCCGCGTTCTTTTCGAGGAATTTGAGGAATGCCTCTCCTTTTTCCGATCCGGTCTGGATAATGTAGGAATCACCCAGTTTGGATAAATTCAGATCAAATCCGGATTCAGCATAGGGAGTGCCGCCCAGAATCGTGCAATGACAAGTCGGCGCTGTTGAGGAACAATCCGTGCTGATGAGCACTGTATCTTCACGCCACGCCTGATACACAGGATCCACAAAATCCTCACCGGCCAGGGCCGTATCAAGCACCTGCATGGCCTTGACATCGCAGGCTTTCACGCCAGCTACAATACGTTTTTTGTTGGATGTTTCAACGGGAAGCACTTTTTCCCGAGGCATGTAATAGAGAATTTTTGTGGGATCTACTGAGCGGAATCCATCGAGAATGCATGTTTTTTCTTTTGAGAAGGGAGCCAGTCGAGTTTGCCCATCCTGCCCTTCTGTCAGGATAGGGACAATAACTTCTGAATACGCTCCAACACTTCCATCTGCACATTTTTCAAAAAATGAAAGCAAGGCCTGTTCTTTTATCAGCATCGGCGTACTCCTATTGTGAATTGAATACCATTCATGCAATAGCTTGAATGCATACCATCAGAGTGTTTCTGGAGTAAAGGGAATGCTTAAATGAATTAGATGCTGATAAGTGAGGATGGTGTTGGAATTACAATTTGGATTCTTGTCAGAAAGGAGGACGCAATTTTAAAAATCTGAGGACGATTTATCAATCGGAATCAGCGTTGGGTGCATTCAAGAGATATTGCCAAAGAACACGAAAATATCTTCAACAAAAAAAATGTGATTCTAGACTTATTGTACTTTGTTTCACAATACTTCTCGAATATACAGAATAGAATTATTCTTGTCAATAGTTTTTTGTGAAAAAAAGTACAATATGAAGATTTCTTAGGGGATGGTTTATCAAGTGGAAGTCCCCGGCACTTCGCAAGTGCCGGGGACTTGATATTTATTTAACCTCTGTTATCGCCCCCTCAATCCACCCCACAAACAAAATGGCAGTAGAATCACCCCACACGTTCGCTTATAAGATTGAATTGCTATTGATAATTTTAAATGAGATGTGTCTTATCTCTTTCGGTCTTGTATAATCATCTCTTTGATTTCACCTGGTTGAGCTACCTTTTGCTTTGCTCGAATTTTTTTGAAACCATCAAGAATTCTTTCTTTCACCTGTTGATGAGTTACAACGCACCCTGCGTTGACATCTTCTAAACCATGATCGATCGCAGCCAAGAAGCTGATGCGCTCTTCAATATCTGCCCAATCTATTGAATCAGGCATTTCCTGTATGGCATTTATTGCTTTTTGTTTGGGTGTCATTCTTTAAATATATTAAGAATATGTAAATAGAACAAGAAAGAGACTATTCCAAAGCATTGAGATTAATTTGAAAACCTTGTTCATTAACAGCCTTCAACAACCCTAAACCAAGCAGTTTTTTAATATCTCTTCTGATTGTACTTGGGCTCACATTTCGATATAAAATATTGAGTGGGTGTGACTTATGTATTTCATTTAATGTAAATTGGTAATGTATGTTTTCTATCAATATTAACAATAGATCATACTGCCTATTAGTAATTTTCTTCTCAGAGTATAAAAATAAGAAGTAGTCTTTTAAGGTTAATACCCTGATATGGAAGGTAATTGTTTCTTTTATTTCATTTAATGATTCAATCATTCCTCTAAGTACAAACTCAAGAAAATCTGTGACATCATCCTCTTTATTTCTAATAGATTTAGAAAAAGCCCAATAATAATCATCTATATTTCTGTAATAGAAATTTGAAAGCATCACAGGTACATATCTAAATCCAGATGTCTGAAGTATTATCGCTTCAACAAGCCTCGCTGTTCGGCCGTTTCCATCTCCAAAAGGATGAATGAGCCCCAAATGATAATGAGACAACGCAGCTCTTATAATAGGATTGATTTTCATCATCTCATCACAATTGATCCATTCAATAAAAATCTTTATAAGATTTGAAATATCCTTAAGGATTTTAGGCGGTGTATATATGCCACCATGGTTGGCATCTCCAACTTTAACCATAAAATTACGAAATTTTCCAGGGCTATTATCATTATAATTTATCCCACTGGTAATAGATTTATGGATATTTCTTATCAATTCTTCACCTATCTTATGGTAATTGTCTGGAGGATAGATTGCCCTTAAATATTTATATGCCTCCTTTAAGTTTTGGATTTCTTTCTTTGCTCTCTCGGAATTCTCATTATAATTATCTTGATTTAAAATTTCAATTACTGCTTTTTCAGGTAATGGGTTTCCCTCAAGTGCAGCGGTACTGAATATTGATCGTTTTACTATCTCCTCTTGCATTTGAGCTGAAATACTAGGCAATATTGGCAAGTCATTGATTGTTTTAAATAATATTTCACTTTCGATTAAATTTGATGTTAGTTTTTCATCCGAAAATTTTGCACTAAATGTAAATTTTCCAGATTTAAATGTCATCTCTTTGTGAACAGGAAATGAACCCATATTTGAAAGGCCTAGTTAATTATATTTATATTACTTACAGAGTGATCAATATAAATAATTGAAAACGTAATTGCAACATGTTTTGAAAATAAATATGACTAATCTTGTTTTAGTTCCGTTATCGCCCCCTCAATCCGCCCGACAACCACAGCCGCAGTTGAATCACCCCACACATTCACTGCCGTACGGAATTGATCTAAAATACGGTCAATCGCTAAAATAAGACCGATACCCTCCAAAGGTAACCCGGCAGCGGTGAGCACAATACCCATCGTAACTAGTCCAGCGGAGGGAATAGCTGCCGCCCCAATCGCTGCCAACGTCGCAGTCACAAAAATGATCATCTGTGTACCGATTGTGAGATCAAATCCCAGAAGCTCAGCTATAAAAATCACAGCCACAGATTCATAGAGCGCGGTGCCATCCATGTTCACGGTCGCGCCAAGCGGTAGGACAAATGTACCGATTTTACGATCCACGCCGGCTTTCTTCTCGATACAATCCATCGTAATCGGCAAGGTGGCCGCACTTGATGCTGTGGACCAAGCCGTAAGAACAGCTGGGAGAACTGCCTTAAAAAGCTTAATTGGATTATATTTACCGAATACAAGAACCAGGATCGGCAATGTGATCCCCGCATGAATAATCAGGCCCAGAAGCACAGTCAGCGCATATTTACCCAATGCACCAAGCACGCTGAATCCCAGATCCATGATCAGTACAGTGACAAGAAAGAAGATACAGTAAGGCGCAATCTTCATAATCACCAGAATGAATTTGTGCATAATCCGGTCAATGCCTTCAATGACCCGCACAACAGGCTCAACCTCCTTCCCGAGTGTTGCGGCGATGAGCGCAAAAAATATCGTGTAGAAAATCAGTTGAAGAATGTTACCCTTTGCCATGGCTTGTATCGGATTTTTAGGGATCATATCGACCAGTTGATCCAGAATGATCAACAGGGAACTGCGCTCACCCACACCCTGGGCAGCCACGGATTCTGGCACCACAGATTCAATCTGCATCGCCTCAATCGCCGCAGGGTCAATTCCCCGCCCGGGATGAATCCAATTGACAAGCAGCATCCCAACCAAAACCGCTAAAGCAGTTGTGGTAAGATAATAGACCACAGTAACCGATCCGATACGCTTGAGCTTTCGTATGTTGCCCAGATTTACGATGGACATAAAAATGGAGGCGAACACCAGCGGGATGATGGTCATGCGAAGCAGCCGGATGAATATATCACCACCGTATTGAAACAGCGTCTTCAGAATAAAAAAGGGGCCTTCCTGAACATTGGGCCCAACTGTTTGATTTAAGGTAAGACCGAGTGTCAATCCCAAAACAATCGCGATCAAGATTTTCCATTGCATATCAAGTGATTTGAGTTTATGAACCAGACTCATCTGTGCTCCTGTTTATAAAAAGTAAAATAGCAGGGCGAGAAACAAATAGATGTTTTTGTGGGAAACATAGGTTTAAAGTTTAGACCTATGTGATCCTGAATGATAATGATAGGTCTGCTGAGCCGATTGATAATGAGACTGATTGGATTGATCATATCCTTCTGCGGGTATATGAACATCCTCTCTTTGCGAAGTTCGCCGTTTTTTTCTCTTGTGTCTTTTTTTTCTACGAATCAGTTTTCTTATGAAATAACCAGCTGCCAGGCTGGCGCCAAAAATGAGACTGGCTAAAAGGAAACGATAGTCCATGAAGCACCAGACCAAGATTATTGCAAGCATAGGCATGCCAATGCAGATTTTGGTATCATCTGTCATCTGATCAATCCCAATACATTCAAACCCAATCCGAACAATGCGCCTGATATCATTCGGATATCATTTCGGCTCTGATAGATTCGCAGAGTCTGAAATATTCCATCAATGACAAGAGGCATTATCAGAAAAAAAGCGGCAAGCAGTCCAACCTGAATTCCCAAATAATAAAAGAATATCGCGAGGATACTGCCCAAACAGATACCCAAACATCTGCTGCAAAGGTAACGATTCACGCTGAACAGAGAAAATCCTTTTACTACCTCATGGTGGCAGAAACAGGCCTGGATTCTTATATTTTCTTGTAAACGTTTCATTCGTATTCAAAAAAAGACCAGACTTCTCCTGTGCCGAAAAAGCCCGGTCTGAAAAATAAGCGAATGATGTGATGAGATCGCTCTTAATGAAAAGTCAGATCCGTAACTTTTTCATCCCCCTAAAGCGACCCCGATGGAATTCTATCTATAATCCGATTCCCGCGCCCACAACAAACGTCTTCTGTGAGGCAAGATTATAATCTGCATGAATCTTCAACAACAGCAGGTGAAAGGTCACACCCACATTCAGACGGGTTCTGTTCTTAGAATCGAGTGAAAAAGAAACTGTTTCATTTGGAAAACTTTGAAATTCCTCGCCTAAAGTATATTCTGCTTTTAAGCTGGCGCCTTCTATACCCACACCACCATATAATTCAAGTGCCAGAAATTTTTTACTGGCCTGAATCCCAAAATAATGAGTCGAAATACTGACGATATCTCCGATCTTGATGTCCTGAACGAAAAGTGTAAAACTCATATCAATTGGCGACAGAGGAAAATACTGGCTGATGCTGTGCCGAATTCCGTATCCTTGCATTGAAAATTTACCAAAATCTGCTCCGATATTCAGTTCGACAACACGTAGCATTAATTCCGTACCCATAATATTACCAATGGTGAGTCGCGGTGCTACAATAGGAAACATTTTTAAATTAAATCCTTTAAGATTGACATCGGCTCCGTTGAATGTGATAGTTTCATCCTCATCTCGACCAAAAATGGTGGGCACGTTTTCATATTCCTCACCCAAATCATTTACTGCTGTAAATACCCTCTGATCTTCTGAGATCAACGCGCCAACACCATCAATTCCGACATAGAAATGAAGCCCGCCTTTTTTCACCTTTGCAGTATGGTAGAGACCACTGTTTAAGTTGGCACCAACTGCATCAGCCAGCGGTTGAAGATATCCAGTACCAATATCTCCCGCTAATTCTTCAAGTCGTTCCTCCAAACTTTGACCCATTACTGAGGGAACCACCAAACAACCGATTAGTAGTAAAATAACAATATGACTCATTAATTTCATTCTGGATACCCCCTTGGAACCGTTATTAATAAACCGAATTAGAATATAGCAATTCACATGCCCTTCGGACCTGACTGCAAACAAAAAGAATACAAGTAAAACCTGCTATTGAAATTCTTTGAATAATACAAAAATGATAACCTAAGTTCAAGTAAAAAGTAAATGAGTCAATATTACTTATAATATTTGAGCGGCCAGAGTTCATGATCGGTTCGTGCTGAATCAAAAATTGCGGTTAATTGTTTGTAGACTTCTGGATGTTTATCGACCACATTCCGTTCCTCGCCATGATCCGTTTTCAGATCATAAAGTTCCAGAGGTCCATTCGGCGCATGCCGCACACCTTTCCAATTCTGATATCGGATAGCTTGCGAGGTGGTCGAATTTTCATGAAACTCCCAGTATAAGTAATCGTGTTTTTTCTGGGATTTCCCGGTCATTGAGGGAAGTATGGAAATCCCATCTATTCCATCCGGGATGGACTGATTGGCCAGTTCACATGCCATGGGCAAGAAATCCCAGAATGCAGATGGATGATCTGATGTTTGACCGGGCTGGATACGTCCCGGCCATCGTGCAATCATTGGCACCCGAATGCCGCCTTCATACAGATCCCTCTTATAACCGCGAAAAGATCCTGCACTCTGAAAGAAATCAGGATCAGCCCCACCCTCTTTATGCGGCCCGTTGTCACTGGAAAAAATTACAATCGTATCCTCGTCAATTGACAAGGATTTTAACAACGCGAACAATCGTCCCACATCCCGATCCATGCGAGTGATCATGCCCGCGAAAGCCGCTTTAGGTGTGGATTGTCCTTTATAAAATTTTTCTTTATAGGGCGTCTCTTCAAATTGCCCCAGATATTCCTGCAAGGAATCATCTGGCACAAGAAGATCGGCATGAGGAATCGCAATCGCAAGATAGAGAAAAAAGGGCTGAGTCTTGTTTTGTTGGATAAAATCCAAAGCTCGATCTATGATTAAATCATGGGAATAAGTACTTTGCTGACCATCCAGATTCTCGGGCAGTTCTACTTTCTGATCATTCTCCCAGAGAAAATCCGGGTAATACCGATGTGCATTTCCCTGATTTAAATATCCGAAGAACTGATCAAATCCCTGCTTCCAGGGCGCGCCCGTCGTCTTCTCAATACCCAGGCTCCATTTGCCGAATGCGCCGGTTTTGTATCCGCCTTGCTGAAGTAACTCGGCAACGGTCACATCTTCGGGCCGCAACTCAAGACAAGCGCCAAAACCATGTGGGCCGGATTCATAATTACCACGGACACGAGTGTGCCCGGTATGTAAACCGGTCATGAGGCAGCAACGGGAAGGAGCACAAACCGTACTTCCTGAATAATGGTTCGTGAAACGCATGCCCTCTGCAGCCATCTGATCGAGATGAGGCGTTCGGATTTTAGTCTGACCGTAACAGCCCAAGTCGCCATACCCCAAGTCATCAGCCAGGATGTAGATGATATTCGGCTTTTTCGGTGTTTCATAAAGTCTTTGTCTGGCACAACTGCCAAGGATTGCAGACCCAGCCGCTGTACTGGTTGCTCGAATGAATTGTCTTCGATTCATCACAGTTTTTTCCTATAAAAGCAATAAAAATTGAGGAAATCTCCCTTTGAGGGGAGATCCAACAGAGTCGTTAGTGGGGTATCATTTCGCATACAAATCTGCACCCACATCAGGAGGTTCACAAAACAAAGTCAGCTGTTTTTCAATTGAGATATCGGAAGGGATATCCTGCGCACGAGCATCCGTCCGTCTAAACAGCTTTAACATTCGTTCTTGCATCATCTGCAGGATGGATGAATTCGCCAGATCTCCTGCAACATTCTTGGTCTCGTTGGGATCACTCATCAAATCATACAATTTGTGCAAAATGCCGGACGGTCCCTCGCCTGTTGCATATCCCTGCCCTAAATCCCGCTTCCCAGATGTAAATATATATTTCCATCGTTTGGTTCGGACCATGGCCTTATTATCGCACAGAAATTCAGAAAAAACAGAATCTTTATTTGCTGGAGTCCTCCCTTCCAGCATTGGCATCAGGCTCTGCCCCTGCGCCTCATCCATGGCGGAAACTCCTAAAACAGCACATATAGTTGGAGCCAAATCAACAAACTCGGTCAAACCGCCTACGACTCGATCCTTGCCCCATCGCCCGCCAGCCTGCAAGATTAAAGGCGCTCGAACCGACTCTTCCCACATCGAATGTTTCTCAAATCTTTTATGATCATTTAGCAGATATCCCTGATCGCCGATATAGATGACCAGAGTGTTCTCTTCCAGTTTATTGTGACGGACGGCATCAAGGATTTGCCCCACCTTGGAATCCAAATAGTCCACGGAAGTATAATACGAAGCAATAATTCCTCTCCGATCCTGTTCAGATAAATTACGAAAGATTTCGGGCACCCACCGATCATCGTCAGGGCTGCCCTTGGGAAGCGACACATCTTCCGGTTTGTACTTGCCTTCCCATTCGATTGGGAAGTAAAATGGCGAATGCGGCTCATGATATCCAACAAACATACAGAATCGATTCTCTTTATTTTTCTGGATGAACTGAACAGCCTGTTCGGTCAGGAACGTGGTTTCTGTATCAGCGTCATACTCGGGTGATGGCAGCATATCTGCATTGAGCCAGATCGGGGCAGGATCGCGAAACGGCCTCCACTTTGGACGTACTTTTTTTCCATCCGGAATTTGTTTGGGTGGGTGGTTATTCAAATACTCGCGATGATGATGTCTGTTGATATTAACATCGAATCCATGCGAACCACCATTGTTGAAATGGGTTTTACCAATCACAGCCGTTTTGAATCCGAATTGCTTCAGATGTTCGGGAATGGTGACGTTGGATTCATCCGGAAAGGAGGTGGTCAACAGAGTCACACCAGTGGCATGCGGATACTTGCCTGTGAGCAACGACTGCCTGGAAGCCGAACACACCGGCGCCTGTGCATAGGCATGCGTGAATCGGATGCCCTTTTTTGCCATTCTGTCAAGATTAGGAGTCTGGATGAGTGGATTGCCATAGCATCCTAACACACCAGCCGCATGATCATCTCCGATAATGACAATCACATTTTTCAGGGGGGTGGAGCTTAAACCACATTGGGTTCCAAGTATGGACAGAGCGGCGCCAGATCCGAGAATGGCACTGCTCTGAGTCAGGGACTTTAGAAATTGACGTCGCTCCATGATATCCTCATTTTGACGGTTTCTTGGATTTTAATTGCTCAAAGCGGTCAAGGATCGGAAGATGCTGTGTACAGACCTCTTCGCACAAACGGCATTGCGTGCATCGGTCCAACTCATCAAGTTGTTTGTCCCAATGCCATTTCAGTCGGTCATACGGTGTGTCCCCGCCCTTCATCTCAAAATAATTCGAGGCTTCCATAAACTTCCAGACCTCGATGTTTTCAGGACAATCCTTGCAATAGGTACAGGTGGTGCAGAGTTCATTAAAATTCTCTTTGAGCGCCTGGCGCATATTTTTCAAATGTTCGGATGAAAAGGGTGTTCCATCCTCAATCGCTTGCACAGCAGAATCCACATCGGATTTATTCCGAAACCCTACGATCATTGTGGATATTTCGGGTTGTGCTTTCAAAAACTGTAATCCAGCTTCAACCAGGGATTGCTCTGGATCCATTTTGATAAAGGAAAATGTCTCTTCATTTTGCGGGATCAATCCCCCGCCCAGAGGATTCATGGTCACCACGCCGAGATTTCGCTCTGCTGCGGCCTGAATCCCCGCTTCACGATAAGTAAAGTTAACTGCGGAATACCCCAGCGTCACACCCTCGAAATAGCCATCCTTTAAAATATGGTGGATGTCTGAACCTGGCAAATGGGTTGAGACTGCGGGATAGCGAATCAGCCCCTCCTCCTTGGCTTTCAGGATTTCCTGCACAACTCCGCCTTTGAGCCGGTTCTGCCAGTCATCCAGCGTCATCACACACCAGCAATGAAAGAAATCAATGGTGTCGAGATTGAGCCTCCGGAGTGATTCTTCCAAATCCTTGCGCACATCGCTCGCGGTTTGGCCAGCCGATTTTGTGGAGATGTAAAAGGGACGATTCTGTTTTTTCATTTCAAGCACGGCCTTCCCGACAATCTTTTCGGATTTATCCTCAAAATAAAGAGGCGCCGTATCAAAATAATTCACGCCCTTTTCAAATGCGTGAAGTACAGTGGCCGCCGACTCATCAAAATCATCAGGATGTTCGAACCGCATCGCACCAAAACCCAGTACCGAGACTTTCGCGTCAGTTTTTCCATATTGTCTTAATTCCATTGGATGATATCAAATTCTGGAGGTTTCTTTAACCTCCGGAATTTTCCTTTCATATTTTTTTGAACAGTTGCTTTTCCGATCTTGAATTGATAAATTACCAAATCTTGAAGCAAATGACAAGGAGAAGTTTTTGATCCGCTGGCGTAAAATCGAGCAATTCTTCAAGCACAAAATCATGCGGTTTCTAGAGAATCGGATCGGGCGATCCGTAACGCAACCTGAAGAAGTGGAGTGGAATTCCATCGAACGGATTCTCATCATTCGCCCACAGGATCAGATGGGCGACTTTCTTCTGTCCACTCCCGCCATTCGCGCGCTGAAAAATCGTTTCCCCGAATCCCGGATGGGCATTGTGGTCAAGGACTATTTCGCGGACACCATGATTCACAGCGAGTGTGTGGATAACATTCTCATCTTCTGTCGCAATGGCAAGGACTGGACGTTAAAGAAAATTTGGACGCTGTGGAGACAGCTCTATAAAAAATGGGATTTCGCGGTCGTCTTGAGCTCGGAGAGCCACTCATTGACTGCTGATATTATTGCCCTGCTCTCCGGTGCAAAAATTATTCTGGGATCAGAACGTGACATTTTTGGTGGATGTACCCGCAATTTCATGTACGATTTACTCGCACCAGACAGCCCAAAAGATCGACATCAGAGCGACCGCAATCTGGATATTGTCCAATATATTGGCGTGGACACAAACAATCTGTCTGAAATTATAAATGTGGCCGGGGAGGAGAAATCTGCGCTTCAGAAGATCTATCCCGATATTTATAAAAAGGACAGCCCTGTCATCGGCTTGCACATCGGCGCGAACAAACCTGAGAATCGCTGGCCGATTGAGAAATTTGTGGAACTTGCCAAACGCTTGAAAGAAAATGGACTGGATAATCTGGCCGTTTATTGGGGACCACAAGAGAACAATTTGGCCGATTCCTTTTTTTCGCAGTTGGATTTTAAATTAACTCGAATTCCCCCATCTTCATTAAGGAATCAAATCATCCATTTCTCATTATGTGATGTCGCAGTCTGTAATGATACCGGAGTGATGCATCTCTGCGCCTCAGTCGGCACACCCCTCGCTGCGATCTTCGGCCCCACTGATCCAAGATATTGGAAGCCTGTGGGGGACCAATTCGTCGCCATTAGGAATTCGAATCATCAAACAACCAGCATTTCAATTGACGATGTGTATTCTACAGTAATGAAATTATTAAAAACAACAAAGGGAGCATTTAGCATTTAGCATATAGCATTTTGTTTCTATTCCACCAGTTCAAACAAGGCAATCGCTTCGACCTTCTCATTAAGGACAAGATCTTTCACAATCAATTTGAGTTCATACTCACCCGGATCTGCCTGAGTCAGATCAAAACTCAGATAATCCGACACGGTACGGAACTCACTGCGCTGCTCGCTTTGTAAACTGATCTTGTAACCGCCACCCCCGCCAATCCAGCCAAATAATTTTCTGAATACACTTTTATTTCGGGGATCGCGGCAAAGAGCGAAATCCACCTCATAACGTGTTTTCCCATCCTTGTCATAGGCGAGATTATACAACTCATAATAGGCGTAAACAGGATCATTCGACTTGAACTTTCCCGATGGATTCGGAATCATTTTCAAGTCATTGCGATGTCGTGCAGCCGGATTGGATTTGGGAGCGATATCATAAGCCAGTATCAGACTACTTAAGGAAAGCGCATCCCGGTTTTCGGATGAAAGGGCATATTGATATTTCCATGCGTTCACTTTGTTTTGATCAGGAATACGCGCATGGATCGCTACATTAACCATCTGCAATTGAACGGGCACTTCATACTCTTCAATAAAATATCCGTGAAAAATCCGGATATCTGTGGAATCACTGATCGTATCGTTCTGAACACGCTTAAAAATCGGTGACATTCCTTGATCAAATACTGCCAATCCTGATTCAAGATGAATGGCATGATGCCCGGAATCATCATTCAAATTGAACATCACTGGAACAGCGTATGCGATCTGAAGTACATCCTCAGACTTGGATTGTCGAAATCGGGATGCCGTCTGATACATTTCAAGGACTTCCGTCTCATCAATCCAGGTATGACGATCCGAACGCATTCCGATACGCACCATTTCAGCGCGCTGCGTGGTCAATTCGTGCCAGCGGGCCAAACGTTCAGTACCTGTCGAGAACAACATCTCCTGATAAAGACGGTCCCAATGCAACAATCCCTCAAGAATTTCAGGTTGGTCAAATCCGGAAACAAGGGTCCACAATCCCGGCGGCGCATTGTTTTGCACAGCAAAATGAAAAATCATTTTTGGCTGATTGCCGCGTGAATAATAGAGCCACGACATATTTTCTGTGACATTCTCCGACACTGCAAAGGATTGCTCATCCGGTTTGCCGTATCGAATGTAAATCAATCCCATATCATTGAATTTGTAATTTTCGGTCCTCCAGACAGGAAAATCAAAAGTGACGGACATATCCGTGGTGTACACCTTGTGTCGAAAGCCATCATATCTATAATATTTCTCGGCATACAGGGTGCGCCGGAAATGCTCGACCAGGCGCAAGTTGGTCTCCGAAGCGGGCAGGGGATTACGGGTATTCCAGAAAGACCGGATTGTGCTGGTAAAATTGCTCAATGTCACCTGATTGGCAAATGCATGATATTCATTTTCATTGATGATGGTCATGAAATCTTGAAGGATTAGCTCTACACCCACCAGGTTGCGCACACGATCCACAGCCTGCCAGTAATGAAATTCGGCCAGTTCAGGCTGATCGGTCTGTACTGCAAGCCGAACCATGGAGAGATGTACTGCCTCAAGTGGAATCCATCCGGGCGAATCGAGTAGAGATTGAAACATGGAATCTGCTTTTAGAAACATCTCCTCGCGCCGATAGAACTCACCCAGCGCCAATCGGTCATAGGGCGTATGTCTAGATTCCAGCCAGGTCTCGGCCTCATCCTTATCCGTATGCTCGACATAAAAGTCATACATCATCAGAAGACCCAGCTTGATTTTCTCATTCAAAAGGATGCGTGTTTGACGATGGGTCAGCAGAATGGCTTTTTTATATTGTCCACCATATCGTTCAAGCAGCGCCCATTGAAAAAGCAAGTCACGAAAAGTGGAGTCCAGTGCGGCTGCTTTTTCAAAGTGTATGCGGGAGGACCGCCAAATCAGATAGCGCTGCACAAGTACCGAGTGTTTTCCGATCTCGCGCTTGGCCACAGCCTTGCCATAATGCGCTTCGATCCGGTTTGGATCTTTATCGAGCACGTTGCCATACCAGTCCGAAGCATCACCCCATTGATGCAACGCAAAGTGGGCCTCTGCCCGTCCGAAACGGGCATCGACATCATTTGGAAAGGTATCCAATACCTTTTTAAATGGATGCAGTGCTTGCTCGGATCGTCCCCAGCTGAGAAGCTCGTTGCCCCGGGCAATTAAACTGTCTGCTTCGGATCTGAGCAGTCGATCCCGCGCAGTGCCATCGGAAAATAGTAACAGAACACATAATCCCAGAAGGATGCTTTGCTTTTGAATCCCTTTATCTCTCATCTCTGTTTCCTTAAATATGAAAATGGATTCCCTGATTCAATCGCTCTCGAACCGGTAGGGCCGCGTAATCCAGCAAGACTGCCCCTTCAGCTTGCCGCTTGGCGGACGGTACAAACTTCGGTATGCCGCGTTCTTGGCAGCCTGAGCCAGCCGCTTGCTACCGGTGGTATTTTGAATGACACGCACACTGTCCACCCGCCCTCTGGCATTCACAAGGATACTCAATTCCACGACACCATGTATGCCTTTTTTTCGATCCGCTTCCGGAAACTCAGGCACAGCCTCCCGGATTGGTCTGGGCATAAAACCGCTTCCACCCTCACCAAAATCTCCAAACCCGCCATTTCCTAACAGAGGAACGCCTGCATCAAGTGCAAATTGTTCCGGTTCAATCGTGATATCGTCAGGGAGTATCTCTGATTCATCCGGGATGGGAATCACAGGACGGGAAGGTGCGGTTTTGGGTCTGCCCTGCCGTGTGATAGGAATTTCATCGATTAAAATTGAAATGTGATCCGACAGTTCGGGTAGACGGATGGATTTTTCCGGCAGCCGCTTTGATATAACAAACAATATAATCAGACAACTCAGAATCGTCATCAAACCGATCTCAACCCGAACGCGGTATTGCCGCACTTCATTGCTGGAAGGACCGTGAAGTGTATTGCGAATCGGCGCAAATCGAATGCGTTTTTCAGAAAAGGATTTTAGCATCATTCATACTTTTACGGTGAAACTGGCTGGATGGGTTCCCGCCTGAATGAATATTGCAGGAACGCTTGCGATTTCCCAAGATTTTTATGATTAAAATCTCCGAGTGATAAACCGGGATCTTGTTGCTGTAAAAATAAAATATTCAAATCCAGCTATGATTACAAGATGATTCTTGTGTGTTGATGATTCATATTCATACAAGCGGAATCTGATAAAGATCAGCAATTCATTAAAAAGGCCTTGACTCTCGACCTCAAATGGTGTAAATTGGTACGATTTTTTAGGCACGTTAAAAAATTCTGAAGGAGGATAAAGAAATGAAACGTTTTTTCACCATTTTTACTGCCGTCATCATTCTCGCTTTAATCGGCGCCGGTTGTCAGCAAACCGCAGTCACATCAGCCAAAGTCTACATCCAGCAGGGTCAGTATGAGAAAGCACTGGAGCAATGCCAGTTGGCAGTAAATACTAATTCTAAAGATCCGGCTGCCTGGTTTATAATGGGCCAGACCCAGGGTCTCCTTGGTAATTATCGGGAAATGAATGATGCATTCACCAAGTCACTCAATATCTCAGCTCTTCACGCGGCTGAAATCTCACAGCAGCGCAATAAATATTATGTAGATCTCTTCAATATTGGTGCAAGCGCGATTAAAAACAATGAATTCGAAAAAGCCAAAGAAAACTTCACACTTTGTACAGAAATGGTGCCTGAAAAAAGCGAAGCCTTCACAAATCTAGCATTGGTATACTCGTTAATGAAAGAAGACTCTCTCGCCATTTTAACATACAAACAAGCCATCGAGAAAGATCCCAGCAACCTTGAAGTGCAATCTACGCTTGGTATTGTTTATTATCGCAATAAAATGTATGATGAAGCCATTGAAGTTCTGCAGGGTGTTGTGGATAAATCCGAACCTGGATCAGATCTCTATAACAAAGCCATCCAAAATATCGCCTACAGTTATGATCTGAAGGATGAAAAAGACAAAGCCATTGAAATTTATACGGATGTGCTGAAAATCAATCCGGACAACGCGGATACTTGGTTCAATCTGGGCCGTCTCTATTATATGCAGGCACAGAATCTGGAGAAGGATGATCCAGAAAAAGCAGGAATTTTTGAGAAAGCCATCGATGCCTTTTTGGAAGTTATTCGAATCGCACCGGATGATTTCGACTCCAACCTGAATGCGGCACAGGCCTATCTTGAAACGGAAAGATGGGAAGAAGGCATCCCCTATTATGAAAAAGCTGTAGATCTGAATCCTCTAAACCAGCTTGCCTGGAACAATCTGGGCGTCTGCTATGTGCGGACCGGCAACATGAAAAAAGGCCAGGCCGCGTTTGATATGGCAGAATCAATTAATTCTGGTGAAGTTAGTGAGATTAAAGAAGAATATGGCGAACCAGATGAATTTTATACATTAGAAAGAGAAGGTTTTAAATACACTAGCTTAAAATATTATTCAAAAGGTATTATTTTTAACTTCTTAAACGGAAAATTAGATAGTAAGGAAACGTTTACACCTATTAAATAAATATCAAAAAAAGCATCTAATTTTACTACGGCCGGGCTCTGTCCCGGCTTTTTTATTTGTCTTGGATTTTAATCTCAAATCATTAAATATGAATAAACGAAAGTCATGCATGGATCGTATCATATTTAAATCGCTTCTTGGAGAGAGCATTTGACTGATCAACAGGCCATCAAGGATTGCCTTTCGGGTAACACACATGCTTACCGGCATCTGGTCGAATCGTATGAAGAGATGGCCATCAAGACCGCCTATCGATTTCTCCGCGATTGGGATGAAGCCCGTGACGCCTCCCAGGAAGCTTTTATACGCGCCTATCAGGCTCTCGAATCATTTCGAGCTGGAAGCAAATTCTCAACCTGGTTCTATCGCATTCTCGTCAATCTCTGTACCGATCGTGTTCGGTCGAGCCGGTTTCGTAAATCCGTCCCGCTTCCCGTTCGACCATTGACTTCAGGCAATCCTGGCCCGGATGCAATTCTGGAATATCGCGATCTGATGGAAAAGGCGCTGAACCAGCTGCCAATCAAACGCAGACAGGTGTTCATCTTGATGGATCTTGAAGGACGCAGAGGCAAGGAAGTGGCGAAAATTCTGAACATAAACGAGTCCACTGTGCGGGTGCACCGGATGAAAGCGAAGGAGCAGCTTCGAAAAATTATTGTGAAATTAATATAGGATTAAATCATGAACTGCCGCCAATTTAAGAGATGGATGGAAAAAGATCCTTCCGCATGGTATGTGGATGTCAGGCAAGCACTCGAGGAGCATCAGCGTACCTGTGAGTCATGCAGGATATTGTGGGATCACATGCAGGACTTCGAGGACACAATCAAAGAATGCCGCAATCTGTCCATCCCCGAATCGGTGAATGCGGATCTCTGGCCGGATGTATTCGCCCAAATGACCAAGTCACCCGTAAAAAGAAAATGGATATTCAAACCTCGATTCAGGCTAGTACTCGCGTGGAGTTTTTCAACGGTCGCTGCTGTACTTGTGCTTTGGATGCTGATAGGCAATCCATCTATAAAACAGGATATGGGACCAGAACTCGACCTCATTGTGGACGGGGCCACCATCAACGGACGTGATGCACAAGTCATGACATTTCAGTTCGATGAACCAAAATTATCTGTTATTTGGATGGAATAAACAAAGGATTTGCCATGAAACATCAAATAAAGGCTGTTTGGATCATCGCTACAATTCTAATATTAATACTACTCTCCTGCACAGAGAAGCCAAAATCCGTCAAAGGAGAGGAGCCTATTGCAGCTCTTTTTATTGTTCACGCCTTTGAAGCACAAACAACAGAAGAGGCGGTGGAGTACCCTATCCTGCCGGGTGAAACCGCAATCTGGACCTGGGATGAGGTCGTGCAGAATGCCGAGGAAGTCAAGGACCGGTTAAAATCCATTTACAATTACCAGACCTATAAACTTCGCCGCGTGCTCTGCTATTCATGGTTTAGTGATAAAGACGGATGGCAGTCAGAATACAAAAGCAACTGGATCGAAATTCAACCTGCAGGCGGATTGCTGGACGGGCGATTATCCTACATCGTTAAGATTCACGGAGATATGCTTGAGAAACAGCACACCGTGCGCGTTGCGGGTCAATCGGGTGAAACCACGGTCATCGGCACACCACTGGAGGAAAACGGCACGGAGCGAAAAGCGCTGTTTATTACTGTGACACCCTTGTTCCAGTCCATTCGATCCCAATCGGATTATCAACATTTTATTGAGATATATGAAGAAGCCACTGCCATGGCCCCGGGCCAGCCACGTGCATCGCATCGTTTTCTCATCAACTGGTTGAATGATTTAGCAATTGAATCATTGAAAATTAAAGATCCCGCAAATCCTGATTCTCTTTCACCGGATATCAAACTCGAAACAGGTGATGATGGTGACATCGATTTTGTTGAATATGATGCACCACCCATGCCGGTTGGTGGATTTGGAGCCATCTCAAAAAATCTGATCTACCCCGAACCGGCTCGGAAAGCAGGCCTTGAGGGTCGGGTTCTGGTGTATGTGCGGATTGATACATCCGGTCGAATGACCACTGCGCGTGTGGTGAATTCACCGGATGAATCACTCGACCAGGCCGCATTGGCGGCCCTCGAAAAAACCGCCTGGCAGCCTGCGAAAAAGGAAACACGGCCGGTTTCCGTGTGGATTGCCATTCCGGTTGATTTCAGATTACAATAAACCACTAAAGGAGGTGCTGAATGGTTACTAAAGGTTTTAAACTGTTGATTGGGATCTTGGCAATCCTGATCCTGGTCGCCGCATGCAGTGAAAAAATGGAAGATCCAGTGCAGACCGAAATGACTCAAAAGGAAGTTGAAAAACCTGCCGATCCCCCGGAAGGTGTGGAATTCGTTGAGTACGACGTGCATCCAAAACCAGTTGGAGGATTTATTGCAATTCAACAAAATCTTGAGTATCCTGAAATTGCTCGCAAAACAGGCATCGAAGGACGTACGGTTGTTTATGCAAAGGTAAATACAGACGGCGATGTGGTTGAAACGAAAATCTCTGAATCAGTCTCGGTAGAATGCGATGCTGCGGCTGTAAAAGCCATCAAAGCAACAAAATGGGATCCCGCACTGAAAGATGAAAATCCAGTTGACGTATGGATAGCCATCCCGATTGATTTCAGACTTAAATAAAATGAATAAGATGCACTTGAAAAAGCGGCTGCCAAGCCGCTTTTTTTATATCCATCTTCATCAAATCGAATCCAATATCTCCTTAACAATAATTCATGTAATAGCCCGCAGTCTTTCCATGTAACAATCCACTCAAGCCAGCCGTATATGCTATAGAATTGAATATGTATTATCCTATATTAAAATACAGTTAATAATTAAACAACTAGGAGAAACCCAGATGAAAATGAAAAAACCCGTACTCTGGATCGGTATCATCGTGATCTTGGTCGTGATCATCGCCGTGGTTGTGGCTTCCAGAGGGAATAAAGGGAACAGTGAAGTAAGCACCGTAAAAGTAGAGAAAAACAATATCATCGACAAAGCGCTTGCTGTAGGTTCGATTGAGCCTTTCAATGAGATCGCTGTTAAATCAAAAGTATCAGGCGTGGTTAAGAATCTGTTTGTCGGCGTCGGCGATTTTGTAAATGCGGGTGATCCTCTCCTTGAAGTCAAACCTGACCCGACTCCGCTTGAGCTGGCCGAAACGACACGCAATGTTGAAAGAATGGATATCGCATACAAAACACTTGCAGCAGAGCTTGTAAGAAGCCGTCAGCTCCAAACCGAAGGCTTGATCTCGGATTATGAGTATGAGCAGATGAAACAGTTACACGATCAGGCGGCACTCAATAAAAAGATGGCTGAAGAACGACTCGACCTGATTGAAAAAGGCAAAATCAACATCGAAGGCACAGACATTGAGACAGTCATTAAATCGCCAATTACCGGATACATCCTTGAGAAGAGCATCAATGTGGGTGACCCGGTTGTGCCATTGACAAGCTATCAGGCCGGCACAGAACTAATGAAAATGGCCAATATGGACAATCTCCTCTTTAAGGGTACAGTAGACGAGATCGATGTGGGCAAAATTAAAGAAGGTATGAATGCCCAGTTGATTATCGGTGCCCTGCCTGGAAAAACCGTTGAAGCCCAGGTCAGCCTGATTTCACTAAAAGCATTAAAAGTAGACAATGCCACAGTGTTTCCTGTGGAAATTAAAATCACAGACGCCGGAGATGCAGTCCTCCGTGCCGGATTTTCAGCCAATGCCAATATTATCATTTCTCAAAAAGATAGCGTGCTGACCCTTCCCGAGCGGGTGATCACGTTTCGGAATGATTCGGCTTTTGTTCAATTGCCCAATCCGGACGGAGAAACGCCCGAAGAACGGTCAATCGAAACCGGTCTAAGTGATGCCATTCTCATTGAGGTGATTTCCGGATTGGAAGAGGGCGAAGAAGTGCTTGAGAAAAAATTTGAGGAAATCACCTGATCTTTCTATTTCAATTTAATTTCTGGATGATTTTATGAACCGTTTTTTCGATACAATACGAGAGATATTTCACCATCTCAAGCAATATAAGAGCCGCACGTTTATGACCATGTTCGGATTGATGTGGGGCACCATCACAGTGATTCTCCTGATGGCTTTTGGTACGGGTCTAGGACGCAAGCTGATTAAGGACATGCATGGCATGGGCGAAGGCATCGCCATTGTCTGGCCCGGAAGCACCAGCATTCCCCATAAAGGATATGGGCGGAACAGACCCATTCGACTCATGGAAGAAGATGTCGAGATCTTGAGACGTGAGATCCCGGAATTGGCTTCCTTGAGCCCGGAATATGCTCGCTGGGGTATGCCGGTTCGGTACGAAGATAAAATGAACAAACCCTGCATTACAGGTATCATTCCTGAATACGGGCCCATGCGCAATATCTATCCGCAATCCGGAGGCCGTTGGATCAATGACAATGATCTGAAAAACCGTCGCCGCGTGGTTTTTTTGGGCGATCGTTTGAAGGACTTTCTTTATGGCGAGAATGTAGATGTCATTGGTAAAAAGGTTTTAATCGGAGATACTCCTTTCACGATCATAGGAATATTACGGCCTAAAACACAGGATTCCTCCTACAATCAGCGTGATCAGGATCGTTGTTTTATCCCCGCGAGTACATTCAAATCCATGTTTGGTAACCGTTACCTTGAGAACTTGGTTTATAAGCATCAAGATCCAATGATGGGAAAACAGAATGAAAAAAAGGTGTATGCGGTTCTGGCTAAGAAGTATACATTCCATCCTGACGACACCGAGACGCTGGGAATCTGGGATACTTATGACAGTGAAAAATTCATGTATGATTTTGCTGCCTCGTTTACGATATTTCTCGGAGTGATCGGGGGCATTTCCCTGCTCGTGGGCGGCATCGGTCTGGCCAATATCATGTATGTCGTGGTCCAGGAACGCACAAAGGAAATTGGCATTCGCCGCTCTGTGGGCGCAAAGGCCCGTCATATCATGGGCGAATTCTTTCTCGAAACTTTTCTCATCGTCGGCACCAGCGCTCTGATCGGATTCTGCATATCAATCGGAATGGTTAAATTAATCAACATGTTTCCGATTGAAGAATATGTCGGTCAACCTGTACTCTCATTCTCCGTGGCGCTTACTACCGTTCTGATTTTAAGCAGTATTGGTTTTTTGGCCGGATTTTTTCCCGCACGAAAAGCGGCCCAGCTTGATCCCGTTGAATGCTTAAGATATTGAGGCCAGAATATGCAACTCTTTCATTTATTACGCGAATTTTTTCAGGATATTAAAACTCAGAAAACCCGGGCCATTCTGACCATGATGGCCATCACCTGGGGTACTCTGGCTGTCATCCTGCTTATGGCCTTTGGCACCGGATTGGGACGACAGGTTAAGATCGGAGTCCGCGGCGCCGGTAATCAAAGTATCCGCGTGTTTGGTGGTCAGACCCGGATTCGGTACAAAGGCCTGCCTATCGGACGAGACATCAATCTCATGATGGATGATTATAACATGCTCAAAGAAAGCATCCCGGATCTTGAATATATCAGCCCGCAAAATGGTACATGGATCCGCATGCGAAATGGCGATAAAATTGCTTCAACGTGGATGGAAGGAGTATATCCGGATTTTGAACATTTGCGAAGTACACACGCGAGACCCGGTGGGCGCTTTATCAATGACAAGGATGTAGAGGAACGGCGACGTGTGGTCTTTTTAGGCGTTGAGATTGCCGGGGAATTATTCGGAAGCGAAGAGCCGATTGGAAAAACATTTGATATCGATGGAGTCCCATTCTTGGTAATAGGAATCATGCCGAACAAGATGCAGATGGGAATGAATAACGGCCCGGATACACGTCGGGCAATCATCCCGTTCAGCACGTTTCAGTCCATCTACAATTACCGTACTGTCCGATCCATCATTGTCAAACCCAAAAACGTGCAGGTCTATCCGGGTGTGATTCGTCAAATCAGAGAGATGATGGCCAACAAGTATCGGTTTGATCCCAAGGACGAAGACGCCCTTGGCATGTGGGACCATCTCGAAAACGAACAAGTCATGATGAAAATGTTTCTGGGCATCAATATCTTTCTCGGTGTACTGGGTGCCATGTCTCTGATCGTGGCCGGCGTGGGCGTGGCGAATATCATGTATGTGGTCGTGAAGGAACGCACGCGCGAAATCGGAATCAAGCGGGCTGTGGGCGCCAAACGGCGTCACATTATATTTCAGATCATCTTTGAATCTCTGGCAATCGCTGGTATGGGTGGGCTGGTCGGTGTGCTTATCTCTGTGAGTCTTGTTAAAATGATGTGGTTGATGCCAGCTGAAGAGGGTGTCATGCAATTCCTGGGAAGACCTGTGATTTCAACCACTGTCATGGGAGTCGCGTTCGGTGTGCTCGCGCTGATCGGCCTTTTAGCCGGATTCTTTCCTGCGCGCAAAGCCGCGACTATCGATCCGATTGATGCATTAAGATATGAATAATATGCACTCCATCCTGAGCGAAATCGAAGGATGGAAACAAGAACGAAGGAGAGCTGAATGAACATGGAAAAACATGTTAAAATACTTGGTGCGCTTTACATCGCACTCAGCGTTCCTAATATCTTTGCTGCTTTAATCGTATCCACCGTTTTTGTTGGAAGTGGCATACTTAGTGGTGATCCTGAAGCGATGGCAATTTTAAATACAGTTGGCAGTATGATCTCTTACTTCCTTGTGATTATCTCGGTGCCGGGATTAATCGTTGGATTCGGTCTGCTTGCCCGAAAAAACTGGGCCCGTCTCATGGCCGTGATCATGGGTTTTATCAATCTGCCGAATATGCCCCTTGGAACGGCTGTTGGGATATATACATTCTGGGTGCTGTTGCAAGATGAATCAGATGAGATATTCGAATAAATTCTAACATCCATATTGGATGTTCAATGTTTAAATATTCAATGCACCATGTTTAACTAAACAATAAAACTTCCTCTCCCTCCCTCACCTGCATTGGGAACAAAGTGCCGGAAATTATCCCGGCACTTTATTATTTTTTAGCAACTGAATTTCAGCTTTCCTATAGTATGATATGTACCTCGATGCATCATGCCATAATTCATCACAATTTTTTTCATAAATCTCAAAATATTTTTTATACAAAATGTGAAAATTCGGATGGTTCAATGAATTTTTTAACATATTTGTGACACAACTGTAATATAAAACTGGCTTTATCATTTCATTATTCACACTTTGCCACACCTTGAAATTTCACATTGAAATCCTTCTATAATTAATAATATACTTTAAAATAGCAGCCATACATAACCTTTTGTTTTTATTGCACGAATAAATCACATCAGCAATGTATTCTTTATTCATTTTATAGTCAGAAATATGGCACACCCTTTGCCTGAGTAATGCTCGAGCTCAGTAACAGCAGTAAACATGTTTAAAAACAAAAGGATCCTTACACTGCAAGCAACAAATCAAAAACAGACTTTAGCCGGTCTCATCTCCCCAGCAACAAAGCTTCTATCTAATTCTGCACTTTCTCTCCTGAGAATTTTATTTATACTATTCTTCTTTTTAGCCTCAGTAGTCACGCTTCAAGCACAGGAAGCATGGCCCGGCAGCTGGTACACAATGTACACAAATAACTGGGATGATCAATGGGATGCCGATGACGGCCTCACAAGAGAACTCGATGTAGATGGCAACGCCTTTTTCAATTCAACCAGTACAAGTCTTTTTTTCAGGATTGAATTGGACCGTGGCCCAGTGGGTGGGGGCCAACTCAGAGACGGTTACTGGCACATCGCTTTTGATGTGGATGGAGACGGCAGCATTGACTGGGATATTCGGGTAGATGGCGTAGGTACTGAAACACTTCGCACCTACTACTACAATCCCGGCGAAACTCAGGATTTCAGCATAACTGATCCGGAAGGTGTAGGATATGTCCGTGAGAATGGCAATGATCTTGAGGTGCAGGTTCCATTCACCGCACTTCAGGCAGGTATTGCCAATGACATTTCTGCAGACACGCCACTGCGCATGTTTGCCTTCACCTCAACCGGTGACAACCTCACGATATACGATGCCTCTGTAGCTACAACCTCTATGGCGACTGCATTCAGTTTATCAGGTACGACCACACCGGGCACAAGCGGCGGTCGCGGTTTTGTATATGACACACGCGACAGTGCGCCCTACTCAACAAGTGGCACCTGGAACACTGGTGAAACCTTAACTGTAAGCGGCGAAGGATGGCCGCCTTCAAGTTCAAGCTATTACGCCAGCGGTGTACGGAATATCCGTGTCGAGAATGCTTCCAGTACAGTCATGTGGACCGGTACAGTCACAACTGACGCAAGTGGTAATCTCTCATCAGCAAGCACATGGACAATTGATGCCTCTGCAGTTTCCGGGACCTACACCATCGTCGTTGAAGATCCGCGAAGCGCCGGAACCTGGTATGATTACGATACCTTCACACTCAATCAAGTACTTGAGCCTGAAATTGATGTACAGGGCAACGGAGCATCTATCGCGGATGGCGATGCAACCCCCGATGTCGCGGATGATACTGAATTTGGCAGCGCGGACATTACGACCGAAACCGTCTCTCATACATTCACCATCGAAAATACTGGTTCACTAGACCTATCGTTAACCGATCCATCTCCCTATGTGACCATCGGCGGTACACATGCTGCTGACTTTTCTTTGACAGCCAATCCATCCACACCCATCACCTCAGGTGGCGGCACGACCACATTAACGGTGGAATTCGATCCCTCTGCTACGGGTTTGCGAACCGCGACAATCAGCATCGCCAACAATGATTTGGATGAAAATCCCTACAATTTCAGCATTCAGGGTACGGGTATTACCGCACCTGAGATGAACGTGCAGGGCAATGGTGCTTCCATCGCAGATGGAGACGCCACACCCGATGCAGCAGATGATACGGAATTTGGAAATGCAGATATTACCACTGAAACCGTTTCACACACATTCACAATTCAGAATACCGGAAATGCTGATCTAAACTTGACGGATGCATCTCCCTATGTGACCATCGGCGGAGCCCATGCCGCAGACTTTTCATTAACAGCCAATCCATCCACACCCATTGCTTTGGGTGGCGGCACAACCACATTTACTGTGGAATTCGATCCTTCTGTAGCAGGGCTGCGCACAGCCACAATCAGTATCGCCAATGATGACTCGGATGAAGATCCTTATAACTTCAGCATTCAAGGCACAGGCACAGCATTTCCAGAAATGGATATACAAGGCAATGGCAGTTCGATCACGGATGGAGATGCAACTCCGGATGATTCTGATGACACAGAATATGGCAATGTGGACATCACGACTGGAACTGTTTCACATACCTTCACAATTCAAAATACCGGGAATGCCGATCTGAATCTAACGGATGCATCTCCCTATGTGACCATCGGCGGAACCCATGCGGCGGACTTTACACTCACAGCCAATCCTTCGACGCCAGTCGCTTCGGGTGGCGGCACTACTACATTTAACCTGGAATTCAATCCCTCGGCTGTGGGACTTCGATCAGCAACCATAAGTATCGCAAATGATGATTCGGATGAAAATCCATACAACTTCAGCATTCAGGGAACCGGAACTGCAATCGCCGAAATGGACGTACAGGGCAATGGCAGTTCGATCTCGGATGGAGATGCAACTCCGGATGCTTCTGATGACACAGAATTCGGCAATGCAGATATCACGACTGGAACTGTCTCACATACATTCACCATCGAAAATTCGGGCTCACTCAATCTGAATCTAACCGATGCATCACCTTATGTGATCATTGGTGGCACCCATGCCGCAGACTTCTCATTAACAGCCAATCCGTCCACACCCATTGCCATGGGCGGCGGCACTACCACGTTTACTTTGGAATTCAACCCCACCGTGGCGGGGCTTCGGTCAGCGACCATCAGCATAGCAAATGATGATTCGGATGAAAATCCATACAACTTCAGCATTCAGGGAACCGGAACTGCTGCCGCTGAAATGGATGTGCAGGGCAATGGCAGTTCGATTGTGGATGGGGACGCCACCCCCGATGTTTCGGATGATACAGATTTTGGTGGCATCACAGTCGCATCAGGTTCAGATTCACACACATTCACCATAATCAACAACGGCTCTGCAAGCCTGACACTTTCGGATGTCCCGGCAGTAGTAATCAGTGGTGCGCATGCAGCGGACTTCACTGTGACTGCACAACCAACCAGTCCGGTTGCCTCAGGTGGAGGCAGTACGACATTTATAGTAAAATTCGATCCATCTGATTCCGGTCTCAGAACCGCAACCATAAGCATCGCAAACACCGATTCAGATGAAGATCCGTACAACTTTGATATTCAGGGTACAGGTTCTGGATTGGGTGAAATGGCAGTCACAGGCAACACCATCGAAATCGTGGATGGGGACAACACACCTGCCGCTGCGGATGGAACGGATTTCGGCAGTGTGGATATCGGTGGCAGCACAGCCAGCCAGAGCTTCTGGATTGAGAACAACGGCACCGGCGATCTCAACCTGACCGGATCACCGAAAGTGGTTATATCCGGCACGCATGCAGCGGACTTTACCGTCACATTACAGCCCAGCTCCCCCCTCTCTCCCGGAAGTTCCGTTGAATTTACCGTGGAATTTGATCCCTCTGCAACGGGTCTCAGGTCTGCTTCGATCAGTATTGACAACGATGACGGAGATGAGAATCCCTATAACTTCGACATTCAGGGTACCGGCACCATGGCCCCTGAAATCGATGTGCAGGGCAACAGCCTCAGCATTGCGAACGGTGACAACACACCGAGCCCAACAGACAGCACCTATTTCGGCGACGTCGATGTAAATAGTACGACCGTTACTGTCACTTACACCATTGAAAACCTTGGCAGTTCCAGTCTCACATTGACTGGATCACCTTTTGTTTCGATTCTTGGCGCAGATGCGGCAGACTTCTCTGTAGCAATACAGCCGAGTTCTCCGATTGCATCCAGCAGCAGAGTGACCTTTGAAATCACATTCGATCCTTCGATGATTGGATTGCGCACCGCATCCCTTTCAATTACAAGCGACGACTCTGATGAAAGCCCCTACTCATTCGCAATCATGGGCAATGGCATCGGACCCGGCGCTCCCCTCGCCTGTGTACCTAATTTCTTCCACATCATGGATACAGACGGCAAGATCACCTATCTCGATGCCAGCACCAATCCTTATACCTATACGATCATTAACTCAGCCGGATATCGGCTGAACGCAGTCGGCTATAACATTGAAGACGGATTGCTCTATGGACAGGAACGTGACGCAGGAATCGTTGGAGATCATGTCGTTCGTATTGACGCGACCGGAACAGTTGTCGTTCTTTCCGCGACCTCACCTATCGCCTCATGGAAAGGCGACTGTGACCTTTCGGGGAACCTGTATTTCGTTAGTGGTCCCGGTACGCAATACGCTGTTTACGATATCAGTACAGATGTGATGTCTGCGGCCATGCCGATTTCTGGAACTGCTTATGCCGCCTTAGATATCGCATATATGGCCGCCGATGGGATCTTCTACGGTGTAAGCAACAAGGACCTGCATTGGTTCGATCCGACTACCGGCAATGCCGGAACACGGGCCGTAACCGGCAAATTGGCCGACGATTACGATGCTGCACTCAATAACGGTTCCTGGGGCGCAACCTGGACAGCCAATGATGGGTATGTATATGTCGGCAACAATCTGAGCGGACGGCTTTACAAGGTCAATCGCACTACAGGTGCAAGTGTTTACATCGGTACAGGTACAGGCAATTTAAGTGTGAACGATGGCGCCTCCTGTCCACTTGCCGCAGCGCCTATGCCCAATTCAGGTACGATCAGTGATTTTGTCTGGATCGATTATAACAACAATGGTCTTCAAGACGCAGGTGAATTGGGGCTGTCTGGTGTCACTGTCTCGATTTATGAAAGTGATGACACTTTTCTTAATTCAACCACAACGGCTGCGGATGGCTCCTATAAATTTCAGAATCTTTCGCCATCAGAATACTATCTCATATTCAGCAATCTGCCTGCTGGATTCGCATTTACAACACAAGATGTAGGCGGCAATGATGCAATTGACAGTGATGCCAATGCGGCCATGGGACGAACAGCAAACATCACCATAAGTGTGGGAGTAATCGAAGACTCCTGGGATGCCGGCGTAATAACAACCGGTATCGGTGATTATGTATGGGATGACACAAATCAGGACGGCATTCAGGATACAGGTGAAACCGGTGTACCGGGTGTTACAGTCAATCTCCGTTCTCAGGCCAATGGCACTATTGTCCAAACCACAACCACAGATGCTTACGGTGTTTACTTCTTCGCAGGAGTGACACCACCCGGAAATTACAGAGCAGAATTTACCAATCTGCCGGGCGGATATGTATTCAGCCCGGCAAATCTGGGTGGCAATGATGCTCTGGACAGCGATGTCAACAACGGACAGATCTATACCAACTATTACACCCTGACGCTCAACAACTTTAATCCCTCTGTGGATGCGGGTATGTATCAGCTTACCTCACCTGAAATGGATGTTCAGGGCCTGGGCAATTCCATTACAGATGGCGATGTTACACCCGATGTTACGGATGACACTGATTTTGGAAGTATACTCGTCTCATCAGGAACCGTGGTGCACACCTTTACTATATTTAATATAGGTGCAGCCAATCTGACCTTAAATGGAACTCCAACTGTAGCAATCTCAGGAACACATGCAAGTGACTTTACCGTGAATGTACAGCCTGCCGGTACAGTGACACCGGCTTCGAGTACGACATTCCAGGTCACCTTTGATCCGAGTGCGGGCGGGACACGACAGGCATCGATTAGCATTATCAACAACGATCCGGATGAAAATCCCTACAACTTTGACATTCAGGGAACCGGACTCGCTCCCGAAATGGATGTTCAGGGCAACAGTGTTTCTATTGCGGATGGCGATAACACACCAGATGTTTTGGATCACTCTGATTTTGGAAATACGGATTTGGCCATCGGTTCGGTTATTCGCACCTATACTATAGAGAACACGGGTGGTTCAGATCTCGATCTGACCGATAATCCCATCGTCCAAATTAGCGGCGCGCACGCCGGTGATTTTACTGTGAATGTACAGCCTGCTTCTTCAACAGTAACTTCCGGTGGTGGAACCGTTACATTTCAGGTTACATTTGATCCATCTGCTACCGGATTGCGCTCTGCGGCAATCTCTATTGCCAATACAGATCTGGATGAAAATCCATACAACTTCTCGATTCAGGGCACGGGTACCGCAGCTGCTGAGATGGATGTTCAGGGACTGGGTAATTCGATTGTGGATGGCGATGCCACACCCGGCGTCAGTGACGACACAGAATTTGGCAGTCAGGACATTTTAACCGGAACAGCGGTTCATACGTTTACTATCTATAATACAGGCAGCGATGATCTCAATCTGACTGGCATACCCATCATCGAAATCGGCGGAGCCAATGCAGGTGATTACCTTGTCAGCCAGCAGCCTGCATCCAGCACAGTAAGTTCGGGCGGCGGATCTGTCACGTTTGAGGTCACTTTCAATCCAACCCTTGAGGGATTGCGGCAGGCTACCATCTCGATTTCCAATGATGACTCGGATGAGAATCCCTACACCTTCGCAATTCAGGGCACAGGTACAGCTGTTCCAGAAATGGATGTTCAGGGCAACAAGATTTCCATCACAAGTGGAGATGTCACACCCGATGCATCGGATTTCACTGACTTTGGGAACACAGAACTTTCAGGCCCAGCGATCACGAGGATATTCAAAATCCACAGCATCGGCAGCGATACATTGAATCTGACGGACGCTTCGCCCTATGTAACCATTGGCGGCACACATGCAGCCGACTTTAGCGTGACCATTACTCCATCGAACATGATCGAATACGGAGACAGCACCACATTCCAAATCACTTTTGATCCAAGCGCGACCGGTGTACGCAGTGCAACCATTTCCATCGCAAATGACGATACGGATGAAAATCCCTATACCTTCGCAATTCAGGGCACAGGTGATCCTGATCCCGCGCCGCTTCTCGTACTCGTGAAGGGCGTGGACAAGGCCAACGCGGCACCCGGCGACACGCTCACCTACACTGTGGATTATTCCAACGCAGGGGACGCGGACGCGACCACAATTATCATTTTAGATCAAGTTCCACCGAACACAACATATGTCGAAAATTCGGCCACAGGCAGTGGCACGACCATTTTATTCAGCCATGATGGCGGAGGCAGTTACAACGCCTCTCAAACGGCTCCAGTCACCCACCTTCAGTTCCAGCGTGGAGCGTTACTCGCTCCGGGTGGCAGCGGCTCAATTTCATTTGAAGTGACGATCAACTAATCAAGGAGAATACCATGAAAAGCCTTAGGAACATCTGGATCATTGGACTGCTGCTCATTTCAGCAAGTCTGTATGCGCAAGGCCAGCCAAAACTGGAAATCGAAATCCAGGATCGCAAAGTGAACATGACCGCTGAAGAAACAAGCGGTGCGGATGTGGTTTACGCCCCATCCGACACAATCGAGTACGTCATCCTCGCCAAAAACACAGGCGATGGCGTAATGACCGATCCGGAAATTGTGGATCCCATCCCGCAAGGCGTGCAGTACATCGCAGAATCAGCCGCAGGTGAGAATTGCAGGATCCTCTTCTCTGTAAATCAGGGAATACGCTATTCAGAATGGCCCGTCAGGCTGCCCGCATCCGGAGATCAAAACGCTCGCGACACCCGACCTGGTGAAATCACACATATCAAATGGATGATACGGGAATCCATTCCTGCTGACAGTCAAAAAACTCTCTCATTCAAAGTTGTAGTTGAGTAAAGCAAAAAATGAATAATACAGGCAATATATATATAAAGAAAAGAAAGGAGGATGCTTATGGTATCCCGAAAGGTAACAACTCGCGGATCGCCGGGCCACGATCCACCCTAAAAAAAACAATGGCTCATCAAGTTTTATCAGAAACAGGAAGAAAACAAAATAACAGAACAAATAATATTGATCAAAGGAGAATCAAAATGAAACGTACATCTTTACTGCTCGCAGTGCTGCTTATCCTCGGATTTGCGGCACAGTCTTTTGCAGCGGGTACGCCGGCCGGCACAATGATTTCCAACCAGGCCACTGGTACATATAATGATGGTGGCGGCAATCCGATGCCAGGCGTGTCTTCAAACATCATTCAAACCCGAGTGAAAGAAGACCCGGGAGTGACCATTACTTTACCTGCAGATCAGTTTGTAGCCAACGAAAGTTCCGTGGTTTACTCGCATGTGGTCACCAATACCGGTAACTTCACAGACGATTTCGCGATCGCCATGACCAATACAGATGACACTAAATTTACAGTCGTTCTGTATCAGGATTTGGGCACTGTGGGAGTCTATGATGACGGTACTGATTTGCTCATTTCCGGCACCTACGAACTTGACGCGGATGAGGCTATGAATGTACTCCTAAGAGTGACCAACGTCAGTGCCAGCCAAAACGATCAGACCACATCCGAGATAACAGCCACATCACAATATGTTGGTGCTGTCAGTACCTCTGATGTGGTAGTGACAACCGCAACCCTGGCTACAATCACCGGTTCACTCGTTGCAGATCAGCCCACTTACAACCCGGGTGAAACCATCACCTATACAGTGGATTTTGACAATGATGGTAATGAATCCGCATTAACCACAGTGGCGACACTTCATATCCCGGCAAATACCACATACAATGCAGGTACTACAACATACGATGCTGATGGCAGTGGTGCCGGTGCCGCAGTGAATCCGGGTGACGGCATCTGGAGTAGTGGCACAGGTACAATCAATGTGGGCACAGTGGCAGCAAGTGGCAATGTGATCATCACATTTCAGGTGACTGTGAATAACGATGCGACGGGTACCATCTCAGATGCAGCTGAAATCAATTACAAGAACAGCGCGGGCACAGCCTATACTCAGGTTGATCTGAGTGAAGACGTCGATGTCACCCGCACCTATGACGTGACCGTAACCAGCGTCGATCCTGATAAAGTGGGTGACTCCGGCTCTACCGTAAAATACCTCCTTGTAGTTACAAACACTGGAAATGGTACAGACAATTACAACTGGTCAAAAGATGTGGGTGAGGGTTGGACCTGGGTGTTTTATCTTGACACTCAGAAAAATGATGACGAAAGCGACGACAGCGTGCTTGCAGATACTGATGCGGATGGCACAGTGGATACTGACGATATTCTTTCAGGTGAAAATGTCCAGATTATCGCCATCGCAACTATTCCCGGTGGCACGGCTGATGGTACGCAAGACGTCACCACAGTCACATTTACTTCGGATAACGGCACAACGAGTGATGATGAGGCCTTGACTACGGATGTGGAGGCACCCTTCCTTGCCCTAGTGAAATCAGTCCTTCCGGCTGGTGATCAGCCTCCTGGAACCGACCTGGTCTACACGGTGACTGTAACCAACAGCGGCTCTGCTGATGCAGGTACTGTGGTGATCACTGATCCCATTCCTGGGAATACATCGTACAAAGCCGGCAGTCTCAAAATCGGTGCAGCGGGTAAAACCGATCTTGCAGATGCGGATGAGGCGTCCTGTGTTGCAGGCACAGCCACTTTTAATCTGGGTACTGTAACGACCTCCACACCGGTTTCTGTTTCATTTACAGTCACCATTAACTAATTGACTTGATGCGGGATAGCAATAACAAAGCATGAAACGTTTCGTCCAAAAACCTCTCTTTCTCTTAGGGCTCCTGTCCATCCTGGCCTTTGGTTCAGGTTGGGCCCAGACTCCGCCAGGGACGGAGATCACCAACGTTGCTCACGCCGCTTATGATGGCGGTGGCGGTGTGGTGATGGAAGTGCCGAGCGACACGGTCGTGACACGGGTCCGGGAGGGATTGGTGAGCATCGAGAAAACCACCGATGCCCAGCTGGTTGCATTGGGCGATACAATCGAGTATCATATCAAGGTGAGAAATATGGATGAATCCACATTAACCAATGTGACCATCCGGGACTCGCTTGATCATATGCTGTCTTACGTACAGTCAAATCCCACCGGCCAGGTCACGGGAAATGTCATTGAATGGCTGATCCCGGAAATCAGAGTCGGTGGCGTAGTAAATATCCAATTACATTGTAAAATTATCGAGGCCGTCTACCAGGATTCTGTAATCAATACAGCGTATTACGAAACCCAGGACGGCTACAGAGGCCATTCCAAAGCACTTGCTACGGTTTGGCAGCCTTGGCCGGCAGTAAAGATCGATAAAACCGTAGATCAGGAATCTGCTTTCATCGGCGATACCCTGACCTATGGCTTACGGATAAAAAATACGGGTCCCATGACCCTGACACAGCTCGTTGTGAACGATACCCTTCCCCATGGGACCCGTTTTATTACTTCCTCCGAACCGGCGGATACATCCAATGGCGTGTTTCATTGGATCGTACCCACATTGGCTGCGGGAGAAGAATCCGAAATCGATCTGGAAGTTGAAATTCTGGCTGAGGCAGGAACAGACTCGATCTTCAATTTCGCCTATTTGAAATGCGCGGAGGGTGCAGTTGATACTGCGGATACAGCCTCTGCCTGTTTGGGATACGGCGGCAATCTCTTCATCGAAAAGTTCGCGGATGATTCACTCTTTACAGCTGGAGATACCATACTGTATAAAATCGCAGTGGGTAATTCCGGTGTCAGATCCGTACATAATGTCATTGTGCGGGATACTCTGTCGAGTTGGCTGTCTTATTTGAGTGCCACCCATGATCCGGTCGCAAATGCCGATACCGTGGTCTGGCATCTCGGGGAAATGCAGCCCGGGTTCATCGATACACTCGAACTCGAAACGGTCATCCAAATGCCTATTGATGATCAGACGGTGATTGACAACATTGCAAAAATCACCTGTTCTGAAGGTCTGCAAGATACTTCATTGTGGTCGATCACGGTTTCATCGCAACCTGTTCTGGTTGTGGTCAAGGAATCGCAAGCAACTGCCTCACCCGGTGATACTCTGATTTATACCATCACATGCGTCAATCACGGCACTGCGATTGCACATGAATCGGTATTGCGAGATACACTTCCTGAATTTCTGGAATTTATCGACGCGTCAGGAGATCATGTCTACGATCCGGAGTCACACATCGTGATCTGGACGGCAACCAGTCTGGTTCCCGGATTGACGGATACGCTCACCTTGATGACGCGAATCAGTGAATCGGTTGAACTCGGTACTCTGATCGAGAATACTGCATGGCTCTCTGACAGCCACACCTCATCCGTGGCCGTCTCTTCATGTGCCACAAACACAGAGCCAGTGGATATTTCAGGATCCGTATTCGCCTACAAGAAGGTTGATCTGAAACGTGCTGAGGTCGGTGACACCCTCACATACACCATCTGGTATGGCACGACAGAACACAATGTAATGGATACAGTTTATATCGTGGATTATCTTCCCAGAGAAATACGACTCCTTCCGGATGAAATTGTTCAGAAACCCGTTCTGGAAATGGAATCGTATGATCCGGTGACAAATCAGTTGCGAATGCGCCGCATCGGACTGTTGACATCTGAACCTGATTCCATCATTCTACGTGCGATTGTTGTTGAGGATATTGGCCCGGGTATTCGCGAAATCGAAAACCGTGCTGAAATCCATTTCAGTCAGGACACAGTAAAAACGATGGATGATGAACGGTCTGAAGCAAGAACCAAATTACTTCAACCCTTCCTCTCTGTGAAAAAGACGGTCAATCGCAAGGTATCCGAAGTTGGAGACATTCTGACGTACACAGTGACTTTGGAGAATAAAAGTCAGGAGAGCTGGTTGACCCCCATTGAGGTGAAGGACCGGATGCCCGAAGGATTCCGCTATGAGACCGGAACAAGTCGTCTCGAATCCAAGCCCTTCATGGATCCAGGGATTAATGGTTCAACAATGACCTGGATGGTGACAGACACACTTCAACCGGGTAAGAGTTTTCAGTTAAAGTACCGGGTGATTGTAGGCCTTTCTGTGGGATTGGGTGAGCACGAAAACCGTGTGATCGCAGCCGGGCAATGTGAGTTCGGAGACTGGATTTATTCAGACGAAGCCATCGCAGCGATAATGATTCGTCGAGGCGCGTTTGATGATCGGGGCTTCATCTTCGGCAAGGTTTATCAAGATGAGAACGAAAACGGCATGCATGATGACAACGAAACCACATTCGGACAGATCGAATTGATTATGGAGGATGGCACCCGTGTCATTACTGATGAGTTCGGCAAATTTTCCATTCCCAATGTGGATCCCGGACAGCATGTATTGCGGCTCAATGAACGGACTTTGCCAAAGGAAGTGGATCTCTTCTGTAATTCGATGGATTTTCTGAATGATCCAAAATCACGGCTGATCCGGCTGAGTCCGGCCGGTGTAGCAAAGGCCAATTTTGCAGTAAAACGGATTAATATACTCTGATGAAATGGCGTAAATTACATAAGCTCGTTTTTTGGATTTGCCTGACAGCAATGACGGCAGCTCAGGGACAGGTAGTCATTCTGAATCCCAAGAAAGATGCTGTGGAAGGACTGCATCATATTGCTGTCACGATCTATGGCAAAGCCGGAAATCCTGCATGGCTTTACGTCAATGAAGTATTGGCAGATTCAGGAACAATCCGAATTGACGGCATTTATGACTTCCTCAATGTTCCGGTGCCGTATGGCCCGATTGAATTGAGAACGGAAGCCATGGGTGCAGGAAATAAAATCTATCAAAATGCACGCAAGATTCATGTCGTGGGCCCGCCTGAGCAAATCAAGGTGAATCCTGAGAAAATCTCGCTCGCTGCGGATGGCAGATCGCTTCAATCGGTGAGTGTACAATTCCAGGACGAATGGGGATACAATGTGCCTTGGATAAAGGTAGCCAAAGTCTCTCTGACGGAAGGATCTCTAATTGAGACCGACTTGGACACCAACATGGCGGGAATTCAACTGCTTGTGACGGACGGCAAACTGGAGTTCACAATCCAGGCCGATGACCAAGTGGGCACAGCCACATTGGATGTGTACGCGGAAGGCACGACCCTGGAAATCCCGGTGCAGTATACAACCGCACTGGCATCGTTCATTCTGGTCGGGTCGGCGGATGCTTCTGCATCCCTCTATCAAACGAACGGCGACGAGATGCATGAACCAAAGTTCTCGATGGCCGATTACACCAACGAAGAAGGCAAAATCAAAGAGGTTCCGGTTTCAAGACATGCTGCATTCTACGCCAAGGGCAGTGTATTTAACCAATACAATGTCACGGCCTCGTATGACAGCAAGCGTGAAATGAAAGACCAGCTCTTCCGCGATTTGGACCCGAACGAGCAATACGCGCTTTACGGAGATGCCAGTCAAATCAGCTACGATGCACAGACCCAGTCCAAATTCTACGGCAAGATTGAGCGGAATGAATCCTACATGGTTCTCGGAGATTTCAACACCGAAATGCGGGGCACGGAATTTACCGCGTATGATCGATCGTTCACCGGATTCCAGGGACATGTAAAGGCCTGGGATCATACTTTAACTGGATTCGCCACACTCAATAACCGCAAGATGAAACTGGATGAGGTCCGGGGTGAAGGCATATCCGGCTATTATTACCTGAATGTCGGACGAATCACGATTAATTCAGACAAAATCCGCATTGAAGTTCGTGATCGCTATCATCCGGAAAAAGTGTTGAAATCAACAGAAAAAATCCGTTACCAGGATTACGACATCAATTTCGTGGACGGCACACTCATGTTCAAACAGCCTGTACCCAGTGTAGACAGCAGAGGCAATCCGGTCTATATCGTATGTGCGTATGAGTATGAGTCAAACGAAGACAAATCAGCAATCGGCGGTGTGCGATATGATGGACAATTCCTGGGTCGTTTGAAAGTGGGATCCTCACTGATTATCGAGGAGAAAGAACCCTCCAATTACATGCTGTACGGTACGGATTTATCCTTGCCCATTTTCTCGTGGATCACTGTAAATGGAGAACTTGCACACTCGAGAAATTCGGATTTCTCAAGCGGCGAGCAATCCGGACAGGCCTGGAAAACCGAATTGAAACTGGCACCGCATCGCATGGTCAATCTTGAAGGCTACTATCGCAGTATGGACAACACCTTCCTGAATGCTTCCCAAACCGGAAGCCGCTTCGACCAGGGCGCAGAGAAATATGGCGCGTCTGGCACATTCAAACTGGATAAGTACGGAACAGTAGAATCTGAGTATTACCGTCAATTCAATCAGATAGGTTCAGTCAACGAAAGCCATGTCCGCGTGGCCAATACGCATTATCAATACAGCCTCAATGAAAAAACCAAGCTTCGGCTTGGCTATGAAAACGCGCTTCGCAAGCAAGTAGGATCTGATTCTACACAGACCCGTTCCTATCAATCAAATCTGATTCGTGGACAAGTAACGTACGAATTGGGCAGCAGGCTTTCAACCCTGGTGGAACATGAGCAGAACCTGGGATCTACGGATCAATCCAAACCCACGGGCACTTCGATTGGTTTGTCATATAAATTAACGGAGCAATTAAACCTGTTTGTGAAACAGAAGTTCCTGACATCGGGATTGAACAAGTCACAGACCGTGCTTGGATTTGATTCCCAACTCTTCGACAACACACAGCTGGACGGCAAGTATGAGATTGGCGGCGCGGCCGGTGAACAGCTAAATCGAGCAAGTATTGGTTTGAGAAACCTTTGGAAAGTACGTGAAGACCTGACACTCAATGTCGCGCTCGAAAGCCGGGCAACCATCGACTCACTCGAAATTCCCACACCCGATCATAATGCAATCTCCATGTCCTATGAATACCTGCCTGCCATGCCATTGAAATCAACGGGCAAATTTGAGTTATTTAAGGATAAAACCGTACGAAAAATCATTATCACACAGGGCAATCAGTTCAAGATTCTGAATGGACTCAGCGTCATTACCAAGCTGGAACATTCCGATTCCCGTTTTATCGGAAAAACAACGGACAAATGGATTCGCGGCAATTATCAACTCGGTGTCGCATACCGACCCGAATTACAGGATGTCTTTAACACCGTGGCCAAGGTTCAGTATCTCACGGATCAGAACACACATGTCCAACCACAAACCCGGCTGGATCGCATCATTGTTTCGATGCATGGATATTTCCAGCCACTTTCATGGCTCGAATTCGGCGGGCGTTTCGCCATGCGGCAATTATTGGATGAGGAACAGGGTTTATTCAGCAGCAAGACTACAACGTTGCTTTATTTGTTAAGGACGGAAATTGAAATGCTCAAACGCTGGAGCCTCGGCATTGATACCCGCGTGGTTCAGCTTCAACCCATCAATCAGATGAAAACAGGACTCGGCGTGGATGTTAATTATCTGCTCCGCAAAAACATGCAGCTCGGTCTCGGATACATTGTCAAGAATTTTGATGATCCGGACTTCAGCTATTCAGAATACAACTACTCCAACTTCTACATGACATTCCGCATGAAATTCAGCGAAGACCTCTTCGACTGGCGTTAAATCATAAATTAAAATCGATACAATCATCGTTTGGAAAACCTATTCCTGTTTGTCGGAAAATGATGCTCTCTAATTGTCATTCCCGCGAACGCGGGAATCCAGGGTGAAGGGTATGGGTGGATTCCGGCTTAAAAGATTACCGGAATGACAGGTATGTGGAAATAATATAAATAAAATCCCGGAACCGAAATGCCGGGGCAAAAATCACTCGTTCCAATGCTCTGCGTGGGAACGAGATAAAACATCCCTTCTACATTATATGGACTTCAGTCCCCGATTCACCAGCCGTTCATGCTCCCATGTCCCGAAATCCTTGGGTGGCTGGATGATTTCATTGTCGGGTTTACGTTCCAATTGTGCAACCCCATGTGGACAACCTGTGACACAAAGCCCGCACCCGATACACTTATCTTTATCGACCACGGATTTCCCATCAACTGGCGATATTGCATCAACATGACATCTCTGGGCACAGGTGCCACATCCCTCACATTTTTCAGGATCAATACTCGCAATATAATTAGCAGCTGCAACCGATTTTTCGATACCATACTCAGTAATGCCACGAAGAATCCCGCAGCAGCACCCGCAGCAATTGCAGACATAGTAAAATCCTTCCGCGACATTACTGACTGAGTGTACCAATCCGACTTTTTCCGTTTCATCGATGAGAGCGAGCGCTTCTTCCAATGAGAGATCCCGCTCTGACGGAGGTCGTTCAACCGGGGAGAAATTGAGACAAACATTCTTTGGATAATCACATTTTCTCTCACCAATTAGCTCCTGCTGGACGCGACAGATACAATCACGCACACGAAAGGATACCATTGTCTTCAGAAGCGCTTTAATATCATCCTGGGGAAGGATCCATTCTGATTTTGTTGAACTCTGTGCGGGAACCACACGATGAATGGCAGGTTGCGGCCGCATGAACTCCACACCGCCCTCATCAAAATACTCTTCCACCAGATGTGCAAGTTCATGGTCCATCTCCCACAATTGTGCCTCATAAATCCCGACAATAAAAGGAGCCAGTCTGACAGCTCCCCGTTGAACACTGCCCCAGAGGCATCCTTTCTTTGACACCTCCTCCAAACGTGCCCTGGTTTCCTCAACCGAGAGCCCGATACGTTCTGCAATACTGTCAATGGATTCAAACTCAATGGTGAGCTGTCCACATAGCCAGGCTTCCTCGGGAGTAAAGATCTTTTTTAGTACCTGGAGTTCGATATTGGATTCCGTTCTGGGAAATGCATTGGGGAGTTTGTTCAATGCATCTGCAAGGGTATTATAATATTCATCTGTTTTTTCGGGAGAACTGGAAAAAGCCCCAAAAACAGCAGGTGTCAAAGCTACAGCCCCAATCGCCGCGGAGGTTTTAATAAAATCTCTTCTATTTAATTTTTTAGCACTCATTATCCAGACTCCTTATTCCTGATGACTGGGATACTACATGAATTATTCTAAAACAACCATCTTTTGAATATCTGTGAAATCATTCATCTGAATAGTATAGAAATAAATCCCGGATGTTAGATTAATGGTAATAAAATCAACATCATAGCTTCCAGCGGTGAATTCTTCATCAACCAGTGTCCCGACTTCTTCTCCCAACACGTTGAAAACCTTAAGGAGCACATGACATTGCTCTTTTACACCAAATCGAATCTTGGTTTTTGAATTGAATGGATTGGGATAGTTCTGATCAAGATAGAACTCTGAAGGGATATTCTTCTCCTCATCATTGACACCTGTTGAGGGCAGAACCTGAATCTGATGATCTTCCACTTCACCCCAAAAGACTCCTTCGTGATGTTCAGCTGAATCTGCATCTGTCAATACAAACCGACCATATGTGTAGCCTGTAATTGCTGTGGCAGGCACATCAAATGTTACACCAAGGGTTCCGGTAAACGGCTCCACCAGATATGAATCGATCACGTGCTCATCCTCTTCCCATGCACCATTCTGATCAAAGTCAATCCAGGCATCAAGTAGTCCATCATAGAGTGTATCACCGTCAATGATTGGATGACTGATATAGGCCGTACCCTCTTCACCTGCATTGAGCCAGTTGATGGTCACTCCATCCTCATCATCAGAACCATCATTGTCATCCCCTAAAGCATCCACATCAGGTTGACCATCCAGCTCTGAATCTACTGTAAATCCCAGAGTCATGTTTGGATAGCTGGCTCGGAATGTCACACCGGGATCGGCACGCAAAGTAGGATAAGGTGCAGGCGCATCCCCAAAATCAAGATTGGGTTCAATGAACACCTCATAGTCTTCCACTTCGCCAGCAGGAATACCAGCAAAATTTGTATCAGCCGGATCCTGAGCCGTGAGTATAAATCGTGCAAATGTTGTCCCCGGTTCGGCATCCGCAGGCACTTCAAAGGTGAATGTATGAATATCACCTGGTGCCAGTACTTCGGAATTAAGTATCTGTTCCTCATTTTCCCAGATGCCGTTCTGATCATAATCGATCCAGCCATCGATCAAGCCATCCCACGAGGATGTGGTAAAGTCAATAATAGCATCAGCATCAAACAAGGGCAACAATCCCGACCAGGGCGTTTCAAGCACTACACCGTCTTCATCATCAGTATCTGTATTATCGTCTCCCAGAGCATGAATATCAGGCTGACCATCCGGTTCTCCATCCGTTTGCCCCCACCCCATTCTAAATTGATAGGACCAGGTACGGTGCACAGAACCCGGATCACTGAGCCGTGTCGGATAAGGAGAGGGTGCGTCTCCATAATCATAGGGGCTGAGAATTTCAATTTCATAATCCTCGACCTCCCCCACAGGGATGCCTGATATCGGCACCCAAGGTCTTGCTGAGGTTAAAACAAACCGAGCAAATGTCTTTCCAAGGACAGCGGAATCTGGGACAGAAAAATACAATTCATGGACTTCACCCCGTGTTAAGATGACAGAGTTAAATATCTTTTCCTCAGCCTCCCAGATGCTGTCTCCATCAAAATCAATCCAGGCATTCAGCAATCCATTGTGTGCAGACAAACCGGGGTCAGAGAAATCGACCGTAACAAATGTCTGTCCCTTTCCCTGAATGAGCCAATGGAAGGTGACACCGTCTTCATCATCAAGTCCTGTGTTGTCGTCACCCACAGCATTTGGATCAGGCTGCCCGTCTGTTTCCCCATCAATTAAAGCCCCCAATTTACATGATGGCAGTATAGTCCGAATCATCACACCGGGATCTGCTGCTATGGTGGGGTAAGGAGACGGTGCATCTCCGAAATCCAGTTCAGGCACATTCATTGTGATATAATTCTGTTTGGTTTCAATGTCGATGATCATATGGGTGGTCATGCCCTGAACCATTAATGACACATTAAAAGAACCCGCAGAATTATAAGCGATGATATGAGGGCCCTGTCCTGTGGCACTGTTTGGTGATCCTCCAGGGAAGCTCCATGTCCACGACGTGGCATTGGTCGATTGATCGGTGAACACCACATTCATAGGTGCATATCCGAACCGTGGAGATCCGATAAAATCAGCGACTATCTGAGAATAAGAGGTGCCTGTAATGAAAAATGAAATTGTAAGGATTAGAAGTCGAGATAACATGTTTAACCCTCCTCGATTATTTCTCCGTACCTGGTTGGTCTGGAGACGAAGTGTGAAAACGACATCTTCCGCGGAATTATCATTTAAAAATTCAATTTGGGTATGAACATAAGAATATATCGAGGAGAATCGTTGTATGCAAACAATTTTATAGTTAACATGCGTTCAAATTCACCACGCATTGCCTCATAAATAAAGTAACTTTGAAAAAAAAGAACTTTTGTAGAAATAAAATTAAATACTTGGTTAATTGCTTACAAAGACGTAGTTTGTCCGGCTCCATCGCATATGGATGCGAATCAGGATAAATAATAAATGTAACTTGAAACGATTGAGATAAATTAAAATTAAGTACTAATTGAAAGAACAAGAATGATATCAACGACCGAACTATCAATTATATTTGGTGAACAAATTCTATTTAAGGATGTATCAATCAAATTTATGGAAGAAAACTGCTACGGACTGATCGGGGCAAATGGCTCCGGAAAGTCGACTTTTCTAAAAGCACTTTCAGGTGAAGTCGATATCAGTTCCGGAGAAATTCACCTTCCACGAAGAAAACGAATCGCCACACTCAGTCAGGATCATTTTGCATTCGATGAATTTACTGTCATGCAAACAGCCCTAATGGGTCATCCGGAATTATTCAAAGTCCTGACTGAAAAAACGCTACTCGAGGACAAATCCGAGATGACCGATGAAGAGGGCATCCGGCTGTCAGAAATCTATGGTGAGCTGGACGATCTTGATGGATATGAAGCAGAATCCGATGCGGGCAAACTACTTGACGGCCTCGGTATTTCTACTGACTTGCACAACACCCCCATGAAAACATTGGATGGCGGAGTTAAGGTCCGCGTTTTATTGGTGCAGGCACTATTTGGAAATCCGGATATTTTACTTTTAGATGAGCCTACCAACAATTTGGATCTTGAATCAATCACCTGGCTGGAAGAGTTTCTCTACAATTTTAAAAATACGGTGATTGTAGTAAGCCATGACAGACACTTTCTCAACAAGGTATGTACCCACATTGCGGATATAGATTTCGGTACAATCAAAATTTATGCGGGCAATTATGATTTCTGGTATCACGCGAGTCAGCTGGCAGTTCAGCGTTTTAAAGATGAGAAGCGTAAACGGGATGACAAAATCAAAGATCTTCAGGCGTTCATTCTGCGGTTTTCCGCCAACGCCTCTAAAGCACGGCAGGCAACATCACGAAAAAAACTGGTCGAAAAATTAACCATTGAAGACATGCCGTCCTCATCCAGAAAGCGGCCCTATATCGAATTTAAACCAGATCGCAACTGTGGAAAGAATGTTCTCGAAGTAAAAAATTTAAATAAATCATTGGATGGAGAACACCTGATCAAGGATCTTTCATTTACTGTGGATCGTGAAGATAAAATCGTGTTTATCGGGTACAATAACAATTGCAAAACCCTTTTGTTTGATATGATTTCAGGCAATCTCGAACCGGATAGCGGCTCTTATGAATGGGGCGTCACCGTGACACCCAGTTATATCCCACGTGACAATTCAGAGTTTTTCAAGGGTGATAAAACCATACTGGATTGGCTTCGTCAATATTCCAAAGAGGATCAGGAAGAAGCGTTCATTCGAGGATTTCTCGGTCGAATGCTTTTTTCAGGGGATGATGCCTTTAAGACCGTCAAAGTACTTTCCGGTGGTGAAAAAGTACGATGCATGCTTTCTCGTACCATGCTCTCAGGCGCGAATACACTTATACTCGATGAACCGGCCAACCATCTTGACCTTGAAGCCATAACCGCGTTGAATGATGGCATGAGTAAGTATTCTGAAATCATTCTATTCGGATCGCATGATCATGAGTTAAACAGTTCCGTGGCCAATCGCGTGATTGAATTCACTCCCAAAGGAATTATTGATAGCAGAATGACATTTGATGAGTACTTTTCCGATCCAAATATTAAAGAACGACGAGATAAAATGTATGATGGTCATCAGCGACCGGTTCTTTAAAGGTACGGTGCAATCTCATTTTCCCACACCCAGATCCTTCACTTTCACTCAGGAATTCATCCGCACCCGACAAAAAACCTCTTGTATTTTCAAATCGTAATACTATATTTATCTTATCTCATCTCCTTGTATGCGACAACAGTCTGCAGGATATGTATAATATCTTCACTCAACCTCTGTTGAAAAGAATAATATGAGACTCTACATCAAATACATGGTCAGCTTGCGATGCAAAATGATGGTAGAGGAAGAACTGAATAAGCTTGGAATACATTACGCAATTGTAGAGCTGGGTATGGTTGATATTTTGGAAACCATAACAAAAGAACAGCATGAACAGTTCAAAGTAAACCTGCTTAAATCGGGACTGGAGCTGCTGGATGATAAAAAAAGCATCCTGATAGAAAAAATTAAAAATGTGATTACCGAAATGATTTATCACTCCGATGAATTGCCTAAAGTCAATTATTCTGATTACATCAGCGAAAAATTAGGGTATGATTATACTTACCTGGCGAACACATTTTCGGAGGTCAGTGGCATCACAATTCAACATTTTATCATCAACCATAAAATAGAAAAAGTAAAAGAATTGCTGTTGTATGATGAATTGAATCTTACAGAAATTTCCTATAAACTGCATTACAGCAGTGTGGCCCATTTATCCAATCAATTTAAAAAAGTCACTGGCCTCTCTCCTTCCTTTTATAAAAACTTGAAGCAAAAACGCATGAATAACCTGGAAAACATGTGATATATGTAACATTCTTCCAGCTATGTGTAACACTTTAATGGTTTAACCTTCATATCTTTTGATGTTAGTATTGATTGCAGATGGCAAAACCAACTTGTTTGATACCTCACGAAACACCTTTTATCCTGCGAATTAAGCATTTTGTTTAGTGCCATAAACCACTTAAATCGACAAGTTAATACTTCATAATGTGTGTATCCTGTGATGGATACTTGGAAATCAATTAACTTTAGCGGGTCCCAATGAGTATGAAAGCATTAGTATACAGTGAAAATGAATTTGGAAAGCTGGATGGCAAAGTAGCAAACGGCCTTGCCAGGCAATCAGAGAAATATGATATTCTTGGTATTATTGACAGTTCAAAGGCAGGGCTTGATGCTGGAGAATATCTTGATGGAATTAAAAACGGAATCCTGGTCTTTAGAAGTATGGATGAAGCCATTGAGAAAATAGGCTATGTCCCAGAATTTTTCATCTACGGCATTGCCCCACTCTCCGCATATCTTGATGATGGCCAGAGAGAGATAATGTTTTTCGCCATGGAAAAGGGCATGAACATTGTAAGCGGCCTGCCCGAATACTTTACTGATGATGAAGAATTTGTACAAAAAGCGAAAGAATATGATGTGCAACTCATTGACGTTCGAAAACCCCCACATCGCAAAGACTTACATCTTTTCTCAGGACGTATCATAAATGTCAATACGCCGGTCATCACTGTATTGGGCACAGACTGTGCTGTGGGCAAGAGGACAACGGCACTTAAGCTTGTTGAAGCTTTGAGACAAGAGGGTTTAAAGGCTTCATTTGTAACAACCGGTCAAACCGGTCTGCTTCAGGGTTCTAAGTTTGGTATTGCAGTGGATGTTTTAACCACAGGATACTCTACAGGTGAAGTTGAAAACGCAGTTGTGAATGCATATGAACAAGAGGATCCAGACATCATCGTAGTCGAAGGCCAGGGTTCCCTGGGGCACCCCGCGTTTACCTCTTCAGTCGCAATTTTAAGAGGCGCCATGCCCAATGCAATTATCCTCCAGCACCCGCCAAAAAGAGAGTATCGTTGCGATTTCTCAAATTTCCCCATGCCCACCCTTGAAAGCGAGATCGAATTATTAGAGGTATTCTCCAAATCGAAAGTCATTGCCATCACAATCAATCATGAAGACATGACAGACATTGAAGTGCAAAATACAATAGAAGAATATGAATACAAACATGAAGTCCCCACAACAGACGTCCTGAAGTTCGGTTGCGAAAAACTTATTAAGCAGCTATTTAATATTTTCCCGGAACTGCAGGAAAGTGCCTCTCTATCATGTCGACTCCAAGATTAGAGATAGACCTCGGAAAAATCACCCATAATGCAAAAATCCTGAAGGATCTGTATGGTTCAAAGGGAATTGATTTG
>JABMRT010000008.1 GCA_013202295.1 Candidatus Zhuqueibacterota bacterium | reverse complement strand
TATCTATTTATATCTATTTATATCTATTTATATCTATTTATATCTATTTATACAAATCAGTGGGCACGTAATGGGCACACGAAAATGGACTGATTTGCACATTACAGGGATTCGCCTCCCCAAGGGGAGGCATCGTCTATCATCATAAATAGTGAATGATATTATTTCATCACAATCATATTTCAAGTTTTAAGAAAATACCTTTATTTCAACAACAACATGCGCATGATTGCGGTAAAATTCCCGGCTTGGATATGGTATAAATAAATACTGCTGCTCATTTCAGCAGCATCAAACTCCTAGATTCAATGTCATTGATTCAAAACTTAATTTCCATTAGCCCATATTGGGGCGTAGTGTTAAACTGCCATCCGCATTGGTCTTTTGATGACAGGCCCAGTTCACAGGATATGTAACGCCCTTCACTTCCAACTCAGCTTTTACTTTCAAACCCTTCCAATCGACGCCTTTAGGTAATATGATCATGGCCTGTCGAACACCTTGTGGTAAGGGGTATCCGGGATCAAGACAGCCGGTTTCATGAACCTTACCATCATCACTGAAAACCGTCAACCGAAGCACACCAGGTACACCTGCAATACCATCATTCGTCATACCGAATACAAGACCTGGATGCCCATCCTTTTCAAAACTCCAGATCCATGAGGGGCGAACACGATAACCAATTCTCCGCGCAATTTCATCAATCGCATCAGGATATTTTTCATAATAGCTCATGATGTTTTTTGCTGAAATATGATGCCAGTTCCACACGGACCAGTAATTGGCGCCAATATCCATCACATGATAAATAATGCTCTCATTTCGGGTAATTCCCTCGACCTCTTTAAGGCGGTGTGAATTTCCTGGTGTGATACCCACCTCACTAATGGCGGCGATCCATGGCGGTCGATTTGCCAAAGCTTCGATCTGCTCATTTTCAATAAAAATAGTATCAGTTCTCAGCCAATTATTGGTACGAATTGAACGGTCCAGCATTTCTGAATTTCCAACATTGCTGAAATCCGGTTGTGTGTTGGTGACCAGGGGTGTTTTCGTCCAATACTCAAGCTGAACTTCCATCATCTTTTTCCAGGTCTTCTCTGCGATTATATCATCCGGGAATGGATTACCGTCAAAGGGCCATGAATGCCCTTCGCCCCAAAATCCATACATAAAAGTATCCATATATTCAACCATAGGATTTCCATTGAATTCATCGGCCAGCATGGCATTCAAATCCCGAAAAGCCGCCTGATACTCAGGATGATCATATCGGGGCATTTTATGAACTTTCTGATAACGAGCCACTGATGGATCGCCTTTCCATTCCCCTTTTAATTTGACATATGGGACTTTATCCATCAAAAATCCAGGCATGCCCGGATAAGGGACATCAGGATTTTCAAGCATGACCCTAAATGCAACCTGTTTACCATATTGTTTTGCCAGATCAAATGCGATTTTCCAGTAATCAGAAAAATCCAATCGGCCCGGTTTCTTCTGCACTTGACGCCAGTCAGGACGCATATAAATCTTTTGAACAAAGGGAAGTTTGACCAGATCTTCAATTGACTTTTCTAAAGACTCGCCTTTGATATTTGGCGGACCAATATCGCCGGAAACATAAGCAACCAGCCCCATCCCATAATTGGGAACAATATTTTTTGAAGGTGTTGTTGCCATCACCACTTCACTGCCCGGCAAAACTTCTTCAGGTGCATATTGTGGAAATGGCCCCTGATACAATCGGTCTTTAACTTCTGGACCGGAGCCAAAGTTATATTTCTCCCAATTATGAGATGGAACAAAAGCACGGCCTTTTTGAACTGTCAGTCCGGCACCAATTGCAGCAGCGCTACCAACTTTAAAAAAAATCCTTCGCTTCATAAATGAATCATCTCCATATTCTTTTAGGGAATGAGGTTTTGGGTTAAAACCTCATTCCCTAATTATTGAAATCATTTACTTATGATAAGGTTTCTATTTTATTGTAACCTTATCAACAACAATTAAAATTCACCATGTAATCCGAAAATTGGTTTTCTTCTCATCCAATTACCCATTGTAAAATCTGGAAATTCAATAGGTTCGCTTCCCTGTGCTATGGACATTTCTGTTAAAGGCGTTATAACAGCCCACGAGGCTGTGTCATATACATCAATAGGGGTCGGAATTTGTCGTTTTACACTTTCTACAAACGCACGTGTTTTAAGAAAACCAGCACCGCCATGTCCGCCTCTTACACCGTCATTCATAAAATTTTTCCACAAAGGATGTTCATATTTTTTCATATAGGGTTCAAAATCTTCCCATGAATGTTCAGGGCTTGTCCCCTCCAAATAAATAGACATATTGTCTTCCATCCACAGTCCTTTGGTACCTTGAACTCGATACATATTTGAATAGGGACGCGGCAGGTTGGTATCATGGTTAATGATTACAGTTTCACCATTGGCACATTTAATCACAGTAGTCACTATATCACCCAAAGCAAATTGAACCTTGGCATTGGGATGATCTTGCCCGCCTTTTTCAACAATATAATTATGCAGACCCCGTGCTTTTGTTGCTGTGGCAGTCAGAGTGACAAATCGGTTCCCCCGGTCAATATCTAGGCAGTTGGCGATCGGCCCGATACCATGCGTGGGATAAAGATCACCATTACGTTTCACAGAATGGTCTGTTCTCCAGCGTGCTTCGTTTTCACCTTTGGCTCCAAACTCTGCTCCGGGCCGGAATTTCACGTCCCGAAGATCATGTTGATAACCGCATTGGCAGTGGATGAGTTCACCAAACAATCCTTTTCGCACCATGTTCAGGATTGCCATACTATCACGATCATAATTATGATTTTCCAGCATCATACACGGCATGCCGGTCTCTTCGGATGTTTTAACAAGCTGCCAAATTTCATCAATTGACGAAGCGCCCCATACTTCGGGTGCGCAGTATTTTTGGGCTTTCATTGTTGCAATGGCCATCGGTGTATGCCACACCCAGGGAGTCGCTATTATAACGCCATCCAAATCATCCCTCTCTACCAAATTGTTATAGTCTTCTTCGTCTTTCGTGTAAAGCGCCGGTTTTTTTCGTCCGGATTTTTCAACCAGTTTTTGGGCTCGGGCTGCTGCTGCTTTATCGATATCACAAATTGCATTCACTTCAACATCATCCATTGATAAACACATTTTGAGAAGACCAGTCCCTTGAAGCCCCACACCGATAAATCCGAGCCGCACTTTACGGTCATCTTTATTACCAAAAACGATGTTTGGTGCAACAGCCAGTGCTAAACTGGCAGCCGTACTTTTTTGGATAAAGCTTCTTCGATTCAATTCTTCGTTCATAACAAACCTCCTTTAATAATGAAATTAAAACTCCAGTTTTACAGTTTTTACTTATTATTACCTATTGCCTCAGCCGCTTGTTTCGCCAGCTTGGTCGCATTAACTGCGGCTTCCATAACAAACACCTTTCTTGAAGCCGGTGGATTTGTCGCCCTGCCATCAGCACCTTCGGAAAGCATGAGTTGGTATTTTGCCTGCTCTAATAATTTCTTAGAGTGGGTAACATTCAATCCTAATTTTTCTGCAAGAATGATAGCATAAGTCGCATTGCTCACTTCCATCCTGGCTTCATCGGTTAATATATTGATCCGTTCGACACCATTATTCCGAATCCAATTTGTAAAATCAGCTTCCATTGAAATTTCTTCATTGGGCACTGTAATTTCAGGCGGATATTTTTTCAACCACTCCCCCATGGTCATGAATTTGGCGTAGGGCAGATTCTCGACCATTTCCAACCGTTCATCCCATTCTGCGATTGCGGGAAGACGGGGCAACATCTGTCCTGATGAACACTTGTTTTCACTCTCGCGATTCAGCATGCCTAGTGAAGCAAAGTAAATATCTTCCGCGTCTCCTTTAAATGCCAGGAAATGTTCTTTGACACCCTTTTCCTTTAATATTTCATACAATGAATCCAGTTTTACCTTTAGCTCTTCAGCGCTGCCCCGTGTTAAATAATGGGCGCAGAAAACTGCAGGGATATTCTTTCCATTGACACCTTCGAGCATGACTGTGGGTGGGTAGTAAAGTTCATTTGCATAAGCCGGTACAATATCTTTATAAATGGAAATCCATTTAAGCCCCACATCTTCCCACACCTGAGGCAACGTAACATCCCATGAATTTTCCGGTAAGAATACAGATTCGGGTTTGAATCCCCATATCTTGTTATCGTAGTCCAAACTTGTGCTAAGTTGAAGCACAAGACTGTTGTAGGGCGTTAAGTTCAAAATAGGGTGGCTCAATGTATAAGTGCCAATCCCATACTTTCCTTTCTTAATCCCATTCTTAACCCGTTTAATGGTTTCGGGATAATTTTTCTGTAAATAATCACCTGTGTATGCCGAAAAATAAAATTGTGTTGTCCACTCGGGATGTTTTTCAAATACATCCAACAATGAATTGTGGCCCTGCTCAACCAAAGCAGGCATTCCACTTACAGGCGCGCCTGCATGGTTTAAATTCCAATTGAAAAGATAGGTAAAGTAAATGACTGGTTCTGTTGCTTTTACAGGATTAAACAAGATTAGCAACAAGAGGATAAAAACCATAGTTGTGCTCATGTTATTTTTCTTCATTTTGTTCTCCTCAATGGTTAATGGATTTCATTCTTATGCTACTTTTAATTTATAGTGAAGTTTTAGGGACAGCTTTGAATAACACGGGTTTATTTTTATCAATTGTCATTTCCCATTGTGCTACTGGACCAGTCACAATTCCAAGCGGTGAGTTATCATTGGTATAATCGACGAGAGTATAGACAACACCCTCTTCTAATCCAAGCAAATCGATCGTGCCGCTCCATTGTGTGCTGTCATAAACCCGATAAAACGCATAAAAAAGCTCCCTGTCCTTTTTGATAACAACCGGATATACAGAACCGTTCTCATAACCAAAATTGTAGAGATTAAGATATTCTTCCTTTGCGATCATATGTTCACGATATAAATCAAACCATTTCTTATAAAGGGTCATTTCAGAAGTAGCCAAATCCTTCCAGAAATAGGTTTGATACACTTGGCCATTTCCAAGGACAAGAGAAAACATATAGTCCATCGGAGGATGTAAATACTCCCCACAGCCTTCAATATGATCACCATTTACCGGCGCTCGTGGACCAAATAACGCCTTCATTATTTTCCCATTTACTTCATGGCATCGTTTGCTAAAAACATCCGGATCCGATACTGTAATATGAGTTGTATACGGTAAGTGATGAAAACTATGGGCCGTTCCGCACGCGCATAACTCAAGAGTAACGTCAGGTTTGATCTCTTTGGCAGTTTTATACACTTCACCTATTGTATTTTGCCACCAAAGCTCCTCCGATTCATGAGGGGATGCATGGTTATGGGCCGGATTATAACAAGGGGGACATAACAGTGTACCATCATGAAAAAGTCTATCGAAACCGTAGGTATCCAAAACCAGTGCAACAGTTGCTTTCATTGAATCAATCACACCACTCTGGGTTGGACATATGGCAACCCGCCCCCATTTATCAGTATACACATTCCCTGATTTATCTAGTATATATGATGATTTATTCGATTTGTATATTGAACTATTTTTATGAGCCCACCCAAAATCAACCCATCCGCCAACATTGAAGCCATCATCCTTCAATTCTTTTACCAGAGCCAAGAGATCGTCTTCAATTAAATAATCACCTGTTGGCCCAAAACATCGGGAATCAATATTAATTGTTGAAATGCCAAGCTCATTAATTTGATCAATACGACTTCGAATATAAGGAATATCAGCATCGCTTATTCCTTTACGATCAGCGGCTCCAAAACTGCACCAATATTCACTATAATCATTTTGAGTGAAAGCGGGCATCATTAATCCTAAATCCTGCATTATCAAGGAATAATTTCTTAAGCCATTATAAAAATCCAACGAGTGGACGCATATCATGGTTTTATAGGAAGAAAGAGTTGAACCTGCAGTAAAATTTGGGATATCATCAACTTGTTTTATGGTCATGAAAACTTTGTTTTCATCATCTGTTTTTAATGGCAGATAAACCGGTTTCACGGTTGTTTCGAGCTGCCCGATGGTCATGGCCATTTCGCCACCCCATACTGATAGAAGTGGTGTTCCACCACCACCCCAGTTTTCCCATCCTTTTGCGATATCTCCGGATAATCCACCGGTATAAAAATCATTCAAATTTTCATAATTTGTTCCCGAAGAATTAAACTCTTTACTCAAATCTCTAATTTGATAATTCAACTCGTTGGTATGTACACCGCCCAGGCCAACAGCTTTTAATTCATTTGAATTGACCGATGGATTTACCAATGATCGATCAAGACGAAATACCTGATCCCACAGGGTCGTTATCTTTAAATCAACAGTGCCGGTATTGACATACTCCACTTTCGCGATAGCCACATTGGGATATTTATCATATAATTCTAAGGTTAGAATTTTTTTAATTGAGACATTGTGCTGTTCATGCGCATTGCCTTCAATTCGCAATCGGTACCCTGTGCCTAATTCAGTGGTTATGGGAACAGTTGAGTTTTTAATAACCACAAATCGATAGATATCATCACCCTTTATACTTAAAAAATGACTTGGCCTAGTATTGTCATTATCGACCCTCGTGGTATGCATGAACATGGATTTTGATCCATTAACATAAGTCACTTTACAAAACATAAGTGAGTCAATTTGCAGTTTTATGCCATCATTATTGAAGGTAATTTTATCACCAATCACTGAATAATCTATGGTTGCATATACCTGTGAAATAAGGACACAGGTTAAAAAATAGAATACATAAGAGAAGCTCTTAATTTTCTCGAATGGCTTCATTTATTCCTCATTCCTTTTTATTGAATAGAGGCTGTTGCTTTCAAATAAATATCACTTTCAACATCAATATTTACTTTTGCAACTGGTCCATTTACTGTGGTGATTGTTTCATTTGAACTAAAATCAATAATTGTATACGATTTGTTATCCAATCCACGTAGTTCAGCCTCGCCCTTAAATGGTCCCGGGGCAAAATAGTACAAATTATCATCCTTCTTTGTCACGTGAAATTCAGGAAGATCATTTGCAACATCATAAAGATTAAGATACTCACCTTTATAAATCGCTTCTTCTTTATAGATTTTCATCCATTTCAACCACTCTTTTTTCTTTTCAGGAGTTAGCTCTGTATAGTAAGATTCAAAGTATCCGCCCATAGCAACACATTCATCAATCTCACAGGGATCATAGCCCCAATCCGCTTTTGATTCTGGCAAAATATAGCCCGGATTAAAATAGACTTTTGAACCGTTCAGGGCTTTCTCTACTTTTAACCTTTGTCGAACCTGTTCTTTATTATTTGCATCCGACGCATTTGTGATATTATAAAATGGCATTTTATAAGGATCGTGAGGGCGTCCGCATTCACACATTTCAATTGCATAACCCGGTTTGATCGATTGGGCTTTATCATACATCACTTTATATTGCTTGCCAAAATTCCAATATGGAGATAGGGGGCTTTCATGCTTATGCAAAGGATTATAGCAAGGTGGTACTTCAATAAGGTTCGCCCAATCGTGATAAATAAAATCAAGATCAAATGTACTATATAGTTTTTCAATTTGTTCTTCCCAGAAATTCAGCACAGGCGCATAGTCCGGACATAAGTAATATGATGTAGGGTCTTTCATAACATAGGGTTGTCCGTCTTTTTGTTGCATAAACCAATCTGCATTAGCTTTCGCAGCTTCAGAATGCGGTTCAACGATTAATGGACACCACCAAATTCCTACATCTAATCCTTCGTCATGCATATTACTTACAAATTTCGTGAGACTTTTTCTACCTTCAGGAAATTTGTCTTTTTCAGTGCTTGGTTCCCAATCACCGTAATTTGAAAACCAACCGTCATCAAGAACAACCATTTCAATGCCCAGTTCTTTAAATTCAGGCACTTTGGCATATATGTCTTTTAATTTAAAATCCAGTTCATAACCCCAGGTCTTCCAATATGCATTTGGAACATTTGCTGGTGTTTCTTTGAAGGTTTTTATTCCCTGGGCATTTAGAAATTCAGCATAGGTTCTCAATGCATCAAAGTAGTCTAAAGAATGAACGATTACTACACACTTTATTGTCGAAAACGTCTCACTATTAGCCAGAATGATGTCTTCATATTGCTGAGAATATGGTTCCTCGATGGCATATTTAACACGGCCATCAGGCAATGTCTGTATGGGTAAATTTACGAACTCTGGTTTATCTGATATATGGGCAATCGCCATACCCATTTCCTTGCTCCACAAATCTAATAAAGGGATTCCCCCACCCGGAGGATCACGGTGCGCTATAGTAATACCAATGAAGTTTGTCGCTGAATATTCCGGGCCAATTTTAATATTGGCATAATCAAGACCCCAGTCTACCCCACAACCCTGAAAGAGCGAAAACTCATAACTGTTTTGTGTAGGATCTAACAATTTGCGATCGACGGTATAGGATACGTTGACGACTTTATCAATCTTTACTGGATTTTCAGATAGATTTGTATATTCTACATAGGTGACCGCAGTATTTGGGAAATTGTCATAGAGTTCGATTGTCAAAACTTTTTCAAGTTCCGTTTTAACTTCCTCGATCATTACTGTCGCTTTGCCGAATATTTTAAGTTGTTTGCCTAAACCAAATTCGTTATTTAATTCATTCAATTGGGATTTCTCAGTCTTAAAGTCTTTCACCTCTTTGTCATAGATTACCAGAAAATCATTTGGAGAAGATTGATCAACAACCATTGATTTAATCTCTTCTCCATTAAAATATGAAGTTGTAATTTTCATATTATCATCAATAGCAAGTTTAATAGATTTGTTTTCAAAATAAATGACACCATCTGCTTTCTTATAGTGAATTGGCGATGGATTTTCACAAGCTAAAATCCAGATGATTGCAATTGCATAAAAAGACAATTTTGCCATAAGATTATCCTATTTTATTGTTTATAGTTTTCACAAATAGAATTATTTAAATTTTCAGATCATCGTTTACACATTTCAAGTTTTAGCATTCAAAGGCTTATTGATTTATTAAAATTAGCGTACCAAAAAACTGACAGTTTCTCCAGAAGATGCCATTCATTCCAGAACAATGTAATTGTTGTTTCAGGGCACCTTCACCGCTATCATTATCGTTGAAGCATATATCAAATCCAATTTTATGCCCCCCTTCGTTAATAGCGACCATTTTGGCACCCGGTAATGACATCTTTAATTCAAAATTATATCCACTATCTGTCTTTTTAAATACATATTTGCCATTATAAGGTGGATCTGAAAATCGGGAGGTCACATCATTTTTTTCCATTACTTCATCCGGATAGGCCAATGGTTCCTCACCGCCATTTGGTAGTTTGAACATCGGTTGTGGCGCTCCGGGCTCCGGCCGCCAGAAATTGTCAAAAACGAAAGGTTTCTCTTTACTGTACACAAAATGAAATTCATGATGTAGATCATCACCGATATAATATTTCGACATTCCACAACCGTCATTATCAAACATTATTTCAATGCCATCATCATCCCACGAACCCGATTCCGGGCCACTGACAAGCGAACCATGCGGTTCGATAACTTGATCGTCAATCACTTCTGCAGCAATGTAGATATACTCTGAATCCCAAAGCAGTTTAAAGTTTCCAGACAGGTCGTTCACCCCTTTCCACTTGGCAGCTGACATACCCTGACCGGCAAAGAAAAACACCTCCTGATCCATTGTCACTCCCTGAATAGAGTGCCATTCTGATAGATCACCATCAATAGTAATCGGCATTGTCTTTTTTACTGCATAATAAGTCGCCCAGGCATATGGGGAGAATACATTATCTTTTATAAGAATATTTTGACCGATCGAAAATTGAAAAATAAAGGGCATTAACACGAAAAATCTCTTATACATAAAACCTCCCTTTCATATTATGTCCTATTTAGAAGGAATCCTTACAGGTGCAACTTCATAGAACCTTCCAACGATAAGCGAGGTAAAATTAATTTTTCTTTCTTTAGCAACCTGCATTTCGATTAGTTCATAGCCTGATTTTATCTCATTAAGTAGTCGACCAGGTTGCTGTCGGAAAAAATGCTAACTTCTCCGGAATTGAAGTTAAATCATCATTCCATTTTTTTACTCTCAGATAAACGAGGATATTTTTGCTCCTGCCTAAGCGGATTCCCGCTTTTGAGGGTGTTGCAGATTAGGTAATTTTATAATGGATGTCTGCCTTCGCAGGCATGACAGTTTCGGCCTTTTTCTTTGGTTTTGCAACACCCGCTTTCGAGCGAATAACAATAAAAGCAGAGATAACTCTTCAGTGCAATTCCGTATCCGTCCGAGGTATATAAAATAAGTGTTTATTTTGAACTAATAATTTTAACCTCGATCTCCTTTGTAAAATTGCTAGTATGACTAAATTTGATTTCTCCATCCTGATTGGCTTGATAGATTCCTATTTCATAACCATTGATAAGTGCTTTGTAGGTGATTCCATGTTCTAATGAACCTAATTTATGATCAATAGTTAAATTCTTTTCAGACGCATTACTCAACATCCAAATCTTTTCATTAGCGTTCCAAGATTTAACCATTGAATTTACATATCCTTTAGAAGGGAAAATCTGTAATTTGGTCATTTCCTTACCCCTGTTATCTTCACTGTAATATACAAGACCATCGGGATAAGATTTATTGATGATAATATTATCTTTACATATAAATTTCCCCGTTCGGTACATCTCAACAGTTTGAAGTAGGAGATCTAAAGATTGTTCACTCATATAAATCGTACCCATCGTATTATAACCCGGGCCATCACCATCACTACGTGCAAGCCAGGGATCTGCAATTCGTTCATGGGTTGCTCCCATCAAATCACCCTCTGCTATTTGTGTCCAAAAGATATTCTGAGTTATTCGTTCTGCCAATTGTTCATATAGTGAGTTCCCGGTGTATTTATATAGTTTTTTTAGACATTGTACCTGTCGATTTTGATAGCAGTATACGGAATATTGGAGAAAATACTGCTGTTCAGCAGATCCTAGTTGCGTTGGATTTTCTACCCAGGAGAGCTGTTTGGGACATTTCCATGTCAGGGACAAATGGGCATTTGCCACCGCATGTTTGAGATAGTTTTTATTATTGGTTTCTTCAAATCTATAGAGCCAATATTCACAGATGCCCCAGATACCCCCTTCTTCTAATGTATGCGGAGGCAGATCCGGATGATGACTGATAAATAAATATTTATTTTGAAAGCTGGAAAGTGTATAAGCTTCTACTTCTTCCATGATCTGTTTATATTTTTCATTACCGGTAATTTTGTAGATATGCCAAAGTGCCGGAAGCGTGCGGGTTGATGTCGCAGAAATTGATTTTTTCCCTGGTCCTTTGTATTTTACAAATTCCGGTTGACCAGTACCCATCCAATCATTACCCTCTTGGACGTCAAGAGGGGTAAAACTTATTTTTTGCGGTAATCCTCCGTCACTGTTCTGTTGATTAACCGCCCAATCGATTGCTTTAATTGCTGCATCATACCAGTCTTTACGATCAATTCCCTCATGGATTTTTACACGCTCCCACATGTGCAACATATATCTACCCAGATAGATATTCATATCAATTTTGTAACCGGGATTTGAGCCACGATCATAACTATTAAATCCTTTTCCCGCTGGGCCGTAGTCAACCAAACTAAAGGCTGTATGAATATATCCATAAAGAGGATCATGCGGATTGATATTTTGTCCGTTTAAAACAAAGTCCATTTGTTCGAATGAACGTTTTCTCCATTCTGTATCACTGGTTAATTCATAAAGCATATACTCGAATAAGGCAGACAGACCTTGCTCACCGATATAAATAAATGCACTGGATGGATCTCCCATTTCAAGACGATATCCCTGACCGGGGTACCACATACTTGTATTTTTTCGTCCATGCATAAACAGTTTCAATGCCTCATCATTTGAGCGAACATGTAGCGCTTCAACCTGAAAATTGTTATGTTTTATCCATGATTTAACCAATTCCGTGATCAGTAAATCAGGATCCTGATTGTCTGAAAGAATAAGCTGCATAGGGCAATGATAGTTTATTCCTGCTTTTAACTCTTTCCCACCAACTCTGTATTGAGCCGGCACCTGGCGATTAATGAAATATATTCCAAAGTCTTTTGTCCAGCTTGTTGGATTCAAATAATCGGAAGCTGGATCAATTCCCCACAGCATTCCCATTGACATATCGTCCCTATATAATATAAGAGAGGGAATACCCATCCAGCTTAAGGGATCCCGTTGGATAAATCTGGCATCTGCGGCCCAGGGATACATATGACATTTCCAGTCATATCCAAAATCAGAATTGAACAATAAACAAGCCTGAAGATTTTGAAGATCTTTGTCCACTTTAAAATCATAGTCTAGATTAACTGCCTTATTATTCTCCGGAAGTTCAATTACCAGATTGAAGGCAATTGTTGCTCCATCAATATTTCCCCTTCCTGAAAATTTCCATTTCAAATTACTCAATTTCTTTATTTCTGAAGCATGAAACCAAAAATCTTGATTTTTCTCAATATCTTTAAATAAAATCATTCCCTTTAGTAGAGATTCTTCTACGGGACTTTCGTTCAGATAAACTGTTCCAAATGCATAGCCCTTATCAGTTTTTGGAATCACGATTTTTACTCCGAACTTGTTTTCCAGGACAATATTTTCAGCCAGACTCTGTGATATCAGACCTAGGGTAAGTATCGTCGCAATCATAATTTGTAAAACGATGGAGTAGTGTTTATACATTATCTAAATCCTTCTATATTGGTAATGAATATAATGCAAATATCAGTTAATAACAGAATGTGATTTACCCTTTTAATTAATATAAATTTCTCCATCAGAACTGAATTGAAAATTGTTTTAGGTTTTCAAAGTCAGGTACTAGTTCGTAATAATGATTGTTTTTCTATCGAAATCAGTTATTGTAGAACCGGCCTCAAACAGACTATATTCGACTCCTATTTCTTACAAAATAAGTTGGCAGTTTTAGATGAAGGTCAACAATGATTAAGATTTCTCTCCCCGGTCGAAGATGTGCCGACTGGCGTATAAATAAGAGAGAGACGAATCCCGATAAATCGGGATTGTTCATCGGTGACATGTCTCATGATATAAATAATCTATACACCCGGCTGTAGGGTAATCGAACCATCAGCCTGGATTTTTTCATCACATGACCATTGCACTGGATAAGTTTTACCTTTTACCTCTAATTCCGCTTTAAGTCTTAATCCTTTCCAGTCTACACCTTTTGGGAGCATAATCATCGCCTGGCATACGCCACGCGGTAAAGGATAACCCGGATCAATCAAATACTGATCAAAGGCTTCCCTTTCGGGATCGTATCGGTAAAGACCGGTAAAAGATGCAATCCACAGAATACCTTCAGAATCCTCAAAAAGGGAATTAATGCCAGTCACTTGGATTGGGATAATGGTTGTTGTCCCGGATTCATATCGCATAAATTGTTTGTTATCTATTTGAAACTGATATAATCCGCTTTCATCGGTTCCAATCCAAAGATTTCCATTTCGGCTTTCTAATATGGCATTAATATTGGAAACACTTGCGGGGGAGTCTTCTATTTGGGGAATCTGATGACTTGAGAATATTTCCTGATGGAGATCCAACTGATTTAGAACACCATTTTGCAGACCGATCCACAATTTTTTCTTATTCTTGTCCGCGTACAGGGATAAAATATTGTTAGAATGCAGACTATTCATGTTATCCGGTTCATGAGTAAAATAGGTGAAATCATATGCATTATATCTGACCAGCCCGGTTGCTGTCCCGAACCACATAAATCCGGTTTGATCCTGAAGGATAACATTAATGTATGATTGAGGGGCCCTTTCCTGGTCGGAAAAATGATCGAATTTAATGGTCTCTGTTTGTCCCTGTAATTTATTGGAGATCGAAAGGAAGCAGAATAAAATAATCAGAAGTTTTAAGCGCATTGGCTGTATCCTCCTTGTTTACAACAAATGGATATTGGACAATTTGAATGTCTGTTCCCTTGAATAAGGTTTTCCGGAAACAGAGTTGAAGTCACGTCAAATTCCCTAGAAAATTCCATTTGCTGCAACATATAATCCTACCTGACACTTACAAACAAGGGGGCATAACCAAGGAGGCAACAGATTATCTGCAAAATCATGAAACGTGCCTGAATAATTGGACATCTTTTTAACAAAGTCATCGACATTGAATCATTTGGCATTCTGCCGCATCACTTTTAAAGCATTGTCCCTGTACACTTTTTTCAGTATCTCTTCATTCAATCCAAATCCGTTTAACGACCAGTGATACCCGAATTGGTCAGTTGCATAAAAATGTTCATCCTCACTCTCCAAAATTCGGAAGGTAAGACGATACATGTTCACATCAAAACCCATATCAGTGCCATACAGCAACCGGTCCTGATATCTGCTGTAGAATTGGGATACGAAGCGGGGAATAGGCGCTGTTTCCGCATACCGGGCGGAAATGTCCGCATAGAGGTTGGGATACTTGTCCAGCAAATCGCCAAGTTTGTTCAAATCGTATGAGCAATTGGCAAAATGACAGGCAATGAAAATGGTCTGTGAATGCCTTTTAACAGCCCGTTCCAGAATATCAATCATCCCCGCATGATCCACGATATCCGGCTGATTGTCCAGACGCCAATCATATGCGTTCATCAAACCATCATTGGTGGAATCCATGAGCTCGTACATCCAGATGGGTTCGGCGATATGAACATTGATCGACAGCCCCAGTTCAGCGCATTTTTCAAGAAGCGGATCCATGCGTGGATCATCCAGATGCATGCCATAAGCTTTGGGATTACAGTAAAATAAACCCTTTCCCTTATCACCCAATTCGCCGATACCCTTTGCCCCGACTTTTACACAACGTTCCAATTCTGCCACGGCAGCTGGACCAAATCCTGGTTTATCATAATCCGTATAATCGAATCCGCACCATACCTCAAATCGCCCCGGATACTTTGCGTATTCTGCATAAATTGAGTCGAACATAACACCCGTGGCTTTGGATAAAATAATTGATTTCTCAATACCGACTTCATCCATGTTCTTTACCCATTGGGCGATTTCTTCGGTTGTTTCAGCGTATGCATGAGAATGCATATCAATCACTGAGAATCTGGCTTTCTCAACCAATGTTGTGGGCACATTATAAATGGACTTTGGTTTATAATTTTTAAGATACAATGTTTCGGGAGACGTTTGTGCGTTGACAAAATGGCTCGTAACAGTTAATAAACTGAAACAGAGTATTGTAATTTGTTTTAATCGATTCATCACTGACTCCAGTATTTATTCTTTACTATTGAATGATCATTAACCTTTTTGTTAACTTTTGTCCTGCATTATTTATCCTTACAAAATAGGTTCCTGTCGGCAGTATATTTCCTTGACTGTCCTTTCTATTCCACTGAACGATTTGGTGCTTGTCAAATCCTGACAATGTTCGTTTCATAACGCGCTGTCCCAATACATTAAAAATAGAAATTGATGGATTATTTATATTGTTCAATTCTATCGCACATGAGACATTTCCGTTATTTTCTGAAATACTGGATGGATTGGGGTAAATTCCCATCTTAATCGACATAGGTGGATTTATATAGTCCTTTTGCAGAGCGACATGCGTTGCAGGAGAAAGGATATCCTCAACTCGCCCGCTAATTCTGACATCATCAATATAACCTTTAAAATGGTACGATACCGGCGCACTTGGATCGGAAGTATATCGCCCACCTATCGTGAGAGGATCAGCATTATCTGAAAAATCGGGATCGTAATCAAGTGTATCAACAGGATTTTGAGTCGGTTGATTCCAAAAGTAGACCTTTTTAAGATCATAATCATAATATACGGCGATAAAAGTCCATACATTTTTTTCAATTATGAATGACGAGACCGCAGTTTGTGCTTTGTTGTTTGAATCTCGAATAAGTAGTTCCAGATTCTTGGATTTTCCGATCCTCAATGCATAATTTGATGTTTTCTGGCCTCCTGCATCTATCCCTTTATTTAAAATGAAGTAGTTGCTTCCACCAGCTTCTTTCGTATTTATCCATAGCGAAATCCCGATATTTTCATTTTTAAAATCAATATCGTCACTATCATTAATTTTTAAATGAGAATATGAATTGTTAAGGTTTAAATAATAGGAACCCTCTTGTGAAGGATTTGAATTTACATAAAACGCGCCTGACTCCAAAACACCAGAGTTATCAGTAGTATCCCATTCAGCGGTATCATTCCCATTATTCTCAAACTGCCATTGGCCGCCCTTGCTTTGGGTGAATGCCAAATTTGTAAATGCTGAAATTAATAATATTTGTAAAATAACAATGGAAGAAAATATTCTCATTCTTTTTAATTCTCTTTTTTGTAATTTCGCTAACGAACGGTAATTAACAAAAGGTAACCTTGGCAAATACGAAGGCTGGCTCATTAAGAATGGACTAAATCAACCATATTATATATATCCCCATCACTTAGCAATGCTATGTGATGGGGATATTCTAACTTTTATTTAACGCCCGGCGCCTACAGCACCATTCATATAACACTTAAGAACTGTGCCTTCATACTGTGTTGCTACATAAATATATTCTCCATGGAACTCTAGGCCCCAGCAAGAATCAATCCCTAATTCATAGACGACTGATTCAGTTCCATCAGGTGCAATTTTCCATATTGATGAAGGATTGGCGTTATCCCAACCGCCGCCTGTACCATAGATATTACCATCAGTATCTACAACAATCGAATTGGGCCAATAGTTACCAGGTTCAAGCTCTAATATTGTTTCGATTGCTCCGATACCATCAGCTGTAAGGGGAGCTTTATAAAAACCTTCCACACCCTCTCCTTCTGACTTCGTATACCAATAGAGATAACCATCGGCAACTGTTGTAACAAAACCAGGCCAGAAATTTTCTACATTAAGATCAAGCGCTGTTTCTGTGCCATCCGGAGCCATTCGAGAACACCCTTCAAGGCATCCATAAAGATTATCATCGGCGTCAAAAGATAAACTCTTAAAGTATCGTCCTGCATCATCGCCGGTCCAACCAGTATCTACAGGATCACCACCTCCTGGAGCAATCGCATATAGCGCTTGCCAGGCTGTTGCCACCCAGAGAGTACCCTGGCTGTCAAATTCGATTTCTCCCCTGAGATTCGTAGCCGGAAAGATTGAATAATCTTCATTTCCAGCTGCTGTGACTTTTACGACACGCAGATTATCCACATCATACTCAGCAATATAACCATCTCCAGCTGCATCAAAAGCAATGGCTCTCGGACGCACAAGACCGCTTGCAAAAGTTGAAATTAGAGGTGCAAAAGTAACATCGAGTGCATTGCTTCTCACCGGATCACTATCATCCAGACGGGAAACTCTGACTTCAGTGAATATGTTGTCGTCCACCGCACTGATAACGGGCTTGGTGAAAGTTAAGCTTGTTGCAGTCGCTGAAGAGGGTCTGATACTTTTATAACCGAAATTATCGTGTGGCCCAAAAGTAATCAGATTCTTGGAAGGATCAGTACTAAAACCAGTACCGGTTATAACTGCTTCAGCTCCTCCAAAATCAGAATCAGATTCAAATTCAGTAATTGTTGGCGTTCCTATATCATCAAGGTTTGTTAAAAAATTGTTAACATCCTCAGCGCAACCCATCAACAAAAGCATAAGGATGCACGTAGAGAATATTAACGTAGCTTTTATATAGTTTAATTTCATAGTGTTACTCCTTTGATTCTCTTTTCTTAAAGATGTTTGGCGCCTATCTATGATCGGCCATTGTATTAGACCTTTACTATGCAGATTTAAAACAGGCACGATTTTTTTTCTCCCAAATTAAAATTTAATTCCAAAGGAGATTCGGCTTACCGGATCAAACACTTCAATAGCTGAATATGCATAACCTATCCTGAGACCCAAACCACCAATACTATGCTCAATGCCAAATCCTGCAGAAAGGCCTTCAATATCATGGTTTGTTTTGTAGCCACCGCGAATAAAGAACATACTCTGAAATGAATATTCAAGGCCGATGCTCAAACGCTCTGTATAATCATTAGGATGAAGAGCATCTACAGCCAATAGTAATGCATTTTCTCCATCCTCATTCACGAAATCCATCACATTGATTGCGGCGCCAATTGAAAATGTAAGGGGTAATTGAAATGCTTTATCAACAAATTTGAACTGTTGAGAAAAATTTCGAATAGACATTCCAAATTGCAGACTCTTATACCCGGGGTAAAAGATCGTTCCAAAATCAAATGCCAATCCGCTGACATCATTCTGAACGGTTTCTTCTGCCGACAGCACATTTTCTCCGAGATGTTGATAGGCATATTTTACCTGTCCACCAATTTTGAATTTATTGGTTAAACTTCTGGCATAAGTCAATCCAACAACATAAGCACTTACATCCAAGTTACCAGTTTCAATATAACCTGACGTTGAACTTGGATCAACTTCGGTTCCAATAATATCACCATAATCCGCCGTAAGAGCGCTGAGGCCCACATTCCCCCAATTGCCAAGATTTTTCACAACTCCTGCGGCAATGTAGGTGATATCAGCGATCCATTGTGTCTGAGTAGCAAAAAAGTCTACATCGGATTGTATTTCTGCAATTCCAGCCGGATTATAAAACATGGCAATCGCATCGTTACCAACCATCGAGTAAGCGCCCCCCATCGCGGCCGGACGAGCGCCAACATCGATTTTCAATATTTGCAGACCGGATTGCGCCGTTTTTTTCATGGCAGAATGAGCCGGCATGCTAATGATAGCGATACACGCTATTATTAATATTATTGTTATTTTTTTCATTTTCTAATACTCCCTAATTAGGTTTTAACAATTAGCCTAATAAAGTAGAAGTTAATTGTCATAGAGTTTCTATTGAATGACTATAAACTTAACATTTATACTTTCACCGGATGGAGTCGAAATATTTGCGATGTAAAGCCCGCTAACGACAATTTGTCCTGTTTCGGTTGTTGTAAAGTCAAGGGGGACATTCCCGAATGCTTCATCACCCGATTGGTCCGTATGTTCAATTGTCTTAACAAGGTCACCGCTTTCTGTGTATATTCTAATAGTACAAACACCCGGCACATCATAAAACATAATTTTATTTTTATCATCACCTGTAAATTGTTTGTGACGGGCAGAAACACTAAAAGGATTCGGTACAACGCGTATCTGAGAGAGGGAAGTTCCCGCAGGCCGCGTGAGATAAGCAGCTGCAGTAGTGCGGTTTAAATATTTCCCGCTTTCAAGACTTTCACTGACACCGTTTACACCTGGCGCATTATCCGCCGCTTGATCAAATGCAGCGACATAATAGAAATAAGGTTCCCCACGTTGAGCACTATCATCCGTATATGTATTTGCTAATGGATTTGCAGTACCGTCTCCACATTCATAAATCGGGAAAAACGTTGTGTCCGTACTACCCACAGCCCGATAAACGCGATAACCAGCAACATCGGAATCATCCACGGTTGAATCATAATACCAGCTTAACTTTACACCGTCAGGTAATGATTGAACCGTAATTGATGGTGCTGGAGGCGGAATAGGAACATTATAATCATTTTCAACAGCCCATTGCGCTGCCCAAGCATTAGCGAACAAAGAATCTTTTCCTGTAGCAACCCAACAATCTTTTGCATAATCACTATCAGTATCATAAAGTCCGAAGTATTCATGCACCTCAGGTAGATTGTTTTCACCGTCCCATGTTGCTTCTTCATCTAGCCAGGCTCGCCCGACTTCCCAGCCTTTTTCAGGTGAGATTGAGCCGTACACGGTTGCCCAGACAATCCGAAATGACTCTCCCGGCGCTACGGTAAATGGGCCTGTGCCTGTATAAGAGCAAGCTCTCCAGTTCCACCAACCAAAGTCTTCGGGATAGCTTACGTCATCTTCAATTCCCATGTCATCCATGCGTGAATTGTGATGCGTCCCTGGATATGTCCCTGTCATGAAAGGCATCTCACTAAAACCATTCTGCATGACATCATAGAGTTGCGTATGTTGCTGCAGCGTGTTAATATTTGCTTCATTTTTAATATAGAGTAATTCAGCTGTATTAGCGGCAGTCCAATGGGGTTGAGCAAGATCATCTGACTCGTCACTCGTTGATTTGTCGATATGAAGCATCGCATCGCCGATGTACCATGGCATACCCAAGAAACCACTATCAAAATCTGGGCCGCCAAAATCATCACGCTCTGCGTCAGGATAAGCTGCCGGATAGGCATATGATATTCTCAAGCTGTCACCCTCAGATTCTCCATATGCAGAGTGCCATACTCCAGAATTACTTCCTGCGTAAAAATTATTTGCGCGGGTAAAATAAACATCATGCAATGTCTGGTTGGGAAGTTCACTTTCAGGATCCAAATCAACATTCCCGGTATTGGTGAATGTCCAGTCCCAGATGATATAATCATCATGATTTTTCTGACTCCAAGCCAACACTTTCTGATGAATGGTCAGCCCCATGGATGTATTCACGGTTGATTCAATCATTATATCAGCGGTACCTGGTATTTTAGTCGGATCAACAGCGTCAGCCGTTTGTGGGAACGGTTCGCTAATGACCAGGCCATCTACCTCTACTTCCGGAAGCTTATATCTGACATAGCGATTGATGGTATTTCCATTTTCGTCAGGTATTGGAATGGTATTGCGTGTTTCATCAGCCGTTCCATGCCCTGCTCCGGATATTTTAACCGTATGTACCGCGCCGTTTTCATCGGTCCAATCTCTGGTTCCGAGCATCCATCCTGAATGGTCAGTACCGGCTTGTTCAAATTTATCGTAGTAATAATAGTGAAAAGTGCCTTCTCCGGATGATTCACCTTGATCACCGGAATCAACAATTTTTGTTTGAAAATTTCCGACTTTTACCCATTTATAAACACCCGCTTGAGATGAATTCATACCAAGGATAATGAATAGAAGACAGAAGCTAACTATAAATGAATATTTTTTCATTATTGTACTCCCTTTTACTTGTTACTTAGAAATTAAATTTTAAACCCATCACTATAACTCTCGGATCTAAATAGGTTAGGAAAGCACGGTTTGGCATATTGATGTAGTCTTTGTCAACATCGCCAATTTTGTCATTACCTGCTGTCAACCCAGCGCTTTGATATTCATCGCCGGCATATTCAGGCAAATGTAACGATCTGAGATAATCACGTCGGTCAGCGTCGCTGGCAAATCCATTATCACGCAAAAATTTAGAATTAAACAGATTATGAACATCGAGATAGAGCAACCCACTCATCGTGCCAAGATCGACAGTTTTACTAATCCGCAGATCGACATTATATTCATCACGCCATTGGGCGATATCATCTTCGGTGCTTATCGTTTGTGTTTTTAAGTCGGCCACCGATTCATAATCGCCCTTTTTCCATGTAAGAATAGAAGTGACATTTATATTTCCAAAAACATTTTGACCCAATACGGAAGGACCAAATTTCTTTGGACTATGCAAAGACAAATTAGCTCGAGCATAAGGTTGCGCCAAAGGAGTCTCGAAATAAGGATTATATAATCCTTCTCGAACTTGACGTGCCCGATCCTGATAATACGTTTCTCTTCCTAAACGACCATCAACCGCAACCATGTAATTGTAATTAAGCCAGCCTGTGAACCAGGTCCCATAACGTTTTTCAAGACGAATTTCAAATCCACGGATATCAGCGAATTGGTTATTTTCAATTGTGGTATAAGAAACGCTACCACTGATATTTTCATAAGCAATTTGTCCCGTTTCATCGGTTACATCTTTATAATATCCTGAAACATGAACAAGATACATATCAGCGATATCATATTCAAAACCCAGTTCATAGGAAACCGTTTTTGGCAAATCCGCTGACGGATTTCCTAAAAATGTGATACCATCTGCAGCCAGACCATAATCGATTTGATATAAATCAAACGCGGGAGCCATTGAATAAAAATGTCCATAATTAAAATAAAGTTTGGCTTTATCGCCGATAGGATGCGAAATTCCAAGGCGTGGGCTTATTTTTAAATGACTTTTAGCTTCGCTCGATGCCGCATCAGTGGTTAATTGGTCTTTATTTTGTTTGCTCAGTTCTTCAGAATAACGATCTACATCATACCAGTCTGTATTTGGCTGCATATAATCCAACCGCATTCCTATATTAGCAATAAGCCCTTCGAACTCTAATTTATCCTGGGCATAAGCGCCGATTCGATATGGAAATTGTCGCCATTTATTCACCCAGCTGTCACCGGGGGCATACTGACTGACTTTTTCCATATGGGTGTTCATATCATCATAATTAAAGACAAAACCTGTTTTAATTTGATTATATTTATTGACCTGACTTGTGAGATCGAACTTAATGTTAAGCGTGTTTACTTCAGAATAATCTCTGGCGCCAGCACCAATGGCCGCGATCAACATCCCGTCGCCAGCCATTATTTGAGGGCCGCCTTCCCACCAAAATCCAAAGGGTTGCTCATCTACAGCAATATCACCAAAAGATTTAACGGTTGCGGGATTCCGCCATGCATCGGGTCCACTACAAACATTTTTAACACGAATATGGGAAATTCGAACATTATAGAAAGTACTGGGACTCAAAACATGATCGAATGAAATTCCCTGCATCGAACGATAAATATCAAACGGACTTAATGAACTTGGCCAATATAAATTGGCAGCACCTCGATGGGAATAAATATTTTCAGGATTTAAACCGAGATTGGTATCAAAAATATCGCTTCCACCTGGGACATAATTCACACGTCCATAATCACTGCCGGCACGGAAATCACCTTCAAGATTCTGGAAATTATCTACAACACTGGCCACAGTATGAGTTTCACCGTATGTGCCTTCAAGTGTCAACTTCATACTTGGCGTAATTCGAGAAGTTAATTTCATTAAAAAATTATCTTCAGAAAAATAATCTCTACTTGTTGGCAAACCAAACATTTCCTTGTTTAACCGATAGGATGTAAAAAATGTTAAATCTCCCAAATATTCACCAATCAATGGAACAGGGCCGCCAAAACCAGCATCAAAATTGAAATCTGGTTGATCACCATATTTACCAACTTTTCCGCCAACCGCATCAGCGCCTTCTACTTGATGTTGATACATGAATAATTCACGTGCTTCTGTTGGAGTGATGTTAATACCCTGGCCAGCCATTACTGCTGAAAAATTATCCCATCCAAGGAAACTGGGATATTGATCTTGCATTTCTTGCGACCAACCACCCACTGCTGTGCCTTCAAAGCAGACTTCGGGATCAAGGTAAGGTCGTAAATAATAGTTGCTCGGATTATAAAGTGACGCACCACTATGTTTAAGATTAGCCGGAATCCTTTGAAAATCAATGGATCCACTATATTTTTCTACGTCACCTTCTTTTGTGACAACATTAACTAATCCTGAACGTACATTATCGTATTCAGCGTTAAATCCTCCCTTGATAATCGAAACTTCCTGAACAGAGCTTAGATTAACGGACATCATCGGTGTGTTTGACCGATTGTCCACCATCATGAGGCCATCGAGCATAAAACCAGTCTGATCAATCGAACCACCACGGATCATATCACCTTCGATACCCCCTTGCAGACTGATAAAATCTTCAATATTTGTTACCATAGGAACTTGCACAATATCAGTAACATCAGAAATAACTTGGCTGGAAGAAATGTCCCTGTGAATAACGTCCCTGCCCGCAATAATAGTAACTACCTCACCCTCGATTGTTGTTGTTTCAAGACTAAAATCTACTGGAGTTGTTCTGTCAATATTGACCAGGACATCGGTTTGGATTTGTATCGTGTAACCCATCATAGTCGCTTTTACAGAATAGACTCCAGGCTGGATATTGAGAACATAAAAATCACCCTCATCATCAGAGGCAGCTCCCAAATTTGTTCCCACTACAATAATATTTGTTCCCGGCAAAGCGTCTCCAGTTGCAACATCTATCACCTTACCTGCAATTTTCCCTGTTGTTCCTGCAGTAATAATAGAACTGCACAGAAAAACAAAAAGCATAGATACAAATAAAATTGTAACTCTTTTACTAAACCATTGTTTTTTCATCCCATTCCTCCTTGCATACGTTTTTTAGTGAATTGATGCGATCAAAATGTTTTTACCTTCACCTCCAATCAAAAACCCTAACCGGTTTAGAAATAAAGTATAGTCTCAATTTTTTTACATTTAAGTTATTCTGAAATTCTCCTACTCAAAAATTGTTTAATCGATTTTACCGGATTTGACGTTCCATGATAGCAACCTGATATTCTCGGTAAAAATCATTCATAATCAATTCCCATCCCAAACGAGTATAGAATTTTTGTTTATCAAAAGTATATAAATAAACTTTTTTGACTTTTAACAACTTGGCTTCGTCAATGATACGTTGAACCATCGCAGTTCCAACGCCTTTACTTCTAAATTTCGAATTTACAATAACACAAGCAAGCCAGGGCGACCATTCTTTATGTGTACCCATATCATATTCAACAAGACTCGCAGATCCGATCACTTCTTGATTATAAAAAGCGATGACTGTTGTGGGTATTTCACTACAATGGGTCAATGCTTTTAATTTTTCAATTCTATCATCCAGTGTTTGGTCGGGGTGAAGATATCCCCATTGATCATATTGCCATTTTGCTATCATAGGAATAAAATTCTTGTGGTTTGATAAGTGATCTATTGTTATTGAATTATGCATTAAAAGTTCTATCTATTAACATTTTAGCCCTTTGTATACAAACCACTATTTATTGAATAGGCGACAATTCGATAAGTAAATTATTTTCAAAGGAAACTTTTAATAATGCATCAGGACCTTCAACTTGTCCCAGATCTTTATCAGCAACATAGTCAGTGATGGAATATTTTTTCTTATCCAATCCTCTTAATTCTAAAGTGCCATCAAAATTATCTGCATAAAAAGCATAGTACATTTTATCTTCTTTTTGATTGGCGTGGGCTTCGGGTCTATCAAATCCTATATCATACAAATCACCCCGATAATTGCCTTTAGGCAGCATCTTCTCATTATAGATATCAACCCATTTTTTAAAGTGGGCTTCTTTTTCTGGTGTCAAATCAGTCCTTGGTCTCGGCCCTGACCCAACCGGCCAGGTAAATTTTGTACCGATCACACCGCCAATACCTACAGTGATTGCAAAATCGTCTTTGCTGGCAGAGTGTTCCACATGATCACCATAATAGGGGACCTGCGGGCCCATGAGTGCTTTAAAGGTCTTTCCCTTTAAGCGGATCTGCCAGTTACTCATAGGATCGGATGCAACAGGTTGATTATTATACGGCAGCGTATGAAATGCATAGGTAGCACCACAGGGACAAATTTCGACAACGGCGTCTGGATTAATGCTCCGGGCAGTCTCATAAATAATTTTAAAAAATTCAGCAACACCTTCTACAGATTCTTCCGGTCGTTTATGGTTATGTGCGGGATTATAACATGGCGGAGCGCCATTCAGATGTTGTCCGTCTATTTTCAATCCATCGTAGCCCCAGTCTTTCATAAATTTTACTACTAAATCTTTTGTATATTTCTGTACATTTGGATCTGCCGGACACAGATAGTAGGAATCCCACCACTCAATATCCTGTGTGCTGCCATCTTCATTTAAAAGTAAATATTCAGGATGTTCTTTTATCAAGTCTGTTCCTGGATCGACAGCCATTGGAGCCCACCACAACTTTGCTTTCATCCCTTGTTCGTGAATTGTGTCAACAAATTCTTTCATTGACTCCTCACCCTTGGGAAATTTGCTTTTAATCAAACTAGTCCAGTCACCTTCGCCAGTCTGAAATCCATCATCCAATACAGCCCATTCGAAACCCAATTCTTTTGCTTTTGGGAGCGCGCCATAAATCTGTTCGGTTTTAAAATTTCGTTCATATCCCCAGGCGCACCAGATTGGTTCATAGCTTGTTTCAGGATAATCTGGCATTTTTATGCCTAGCAAATCCATCATCCGGCTATATTCAGAAAGCGTAGAGAAATTATCGCCAGTATGGACAGAGACAAATGTTTTAAATGTAGTAACACTTTCACCTGGTTTCAACGTTTTATTGATATCAAAAGTAACTGCTACATTTGCTTCATCAGCAGTAGGCATTGTAATTGGAAGTGAAACCAGTTTTGCAACAGTTTCCAAATGGCCAACTGCAAGACCTGCTTCTCTGTGCCAAACATCACTTACCGGTGTTCCGCCGCCGTAATCTGTATGGTTCATTCCCATATAATTTTGTTGTTCAAACCCCTCTTTGATGGGAAGGATCCAATCCGGTCTGGTCGTGTAAGAACCACCATTGAATGACCAGAACGGAACGTCTTCACTGCTATCAGATTTTGCAGAAATCGTATAGTTATTGTTCGTCCATGATTCGACCAAAAGATCGCTTTCACTCTTATTGGTGTATGTCACCTGAAATACAGCCATTGTTGGAAAATTTTTATAGATGGTAATTGCAATTTCCTTTTTTAGCGTGTCATTTTCCCCAACAAAATTTGTTTCTTTACCCGAGCCAATTTCATCTTTAATTCTACGAGTCGCTTTTTTTACAAATGGGATATCCGTTACGGTTTTTCCAGATATTGCAATATACTCTGAATCATTAAAATCACCTAGTTCGACTTCACGATTGTCAAATTTCGCCACAATTTTACTCTGCAACTGCTCATTAAACTTAATCTGGATATTTTTTCCTTTTACGGATAAGTCGCCATTTTGACTAACGGCGCATGATAACACGAACAACACGATCAGACAAAATAGCCCTACGAAATATTTGTGATATGTTGTATTCATAAAATTTCCTTTCATTTGGGTTTTTACACTCAGTATTCACGATTTAATAACCGAGTTGAATCATTTCCCCTGTTCAGTTGCCGAAGCATACATTTGCAATACCTCGCCCACTTTATGACGAATTAAATCTTCTGGTGAAGCTTTTATTAAACCATTACGTACAGCCCAGTATTGATTCGGCATTGTCTGACTCAATAGGGTGAGAGGAATCTCAATTGTAGACAGGTTCTTCACAAGTTGCGTGAGTGCTGTTTCAATTTCAGGTATAGGCCAATAGTAACGAATGCGATCACTGTAACTGTATTTTCTGGCAAATCCCTGGTCGTCTTCATTTCCATGATAATGCTTTACCCAATATTTAGGATTTTCCAACATGATATTTTCCAGAGCAACACGGATTCGAGAAAGTGTCCATGCTTTTCGTAATGGATTCAACTCTTCTTCAATACTTGCGAGAGCAAAAACAGCTTCGCGCATAGCATAAGTCAAAGCAGGACCAACTTTAAGGATCGCAAAATGATCTTCTACCATTTCCCTCAAACTTTCTTTTCGCTGATAATCTGTGGAGTGCGCTTCAAAAACCATCTGTTCATTTTGTATGATAAAGAGCGACAACTCTTTGGCACTGTTCGGATCATATTCCACAACCGTGGTATCGCTGAATTCAACTCCCGGCTGAACCACCACAGCAATCACGCGATCCCAGGCAGCCTCCAAATGTTTATTATAAAAAGCTTCTTTTGTTATTTCGATAGTCTCGGCCAAATCAATAATGGATGTGGGTTTTAAAACATCCAGATCTTCATGGGCGCCGCCTGGAACCGGTACTTCTGTGCCGATTATATAGACGGGTTTAGAAGTCTGATCAATGGCTGCCTTTTCGGAACGTTCACAAAGAAGCGCTGCTCGCTCTGCAATTGTTTCAGTGGAAAGAGCACTACCATTATCTCCTGGATCATCCGCGCATCGCATGCTGGAATCCAGATGGATTTTAGAATAACCTGCTTTCACATAAGCTTCAACCTGCTCTAGTGCAAACGACATGGCTTTTTCAGCGGATTGATCCTGCCATACATTGGGTCCGAGATGATCTCCACCCAAAATAATCCGCTCAAAAGGAAATTGCATCCGTTTGCTGCATTTTTTTACATAATCCACAAAATCAACAGGTTTCATCCCGGTATATCCGCCAAATTGATCCACTTGATTTGATGTGGATTCAATGAGCAGAACACTGTCATCCTTTTGCGCCTGCTGCATGGCGGCTTCCATAACATAGGGATTGGATGAACAAACCGAATAAATTCCAACTGGTTTGCCCTGTTTATGCGTATTAATAATTTCTTTTAACATAATTCGCTTATAACGCCTAATTTTTATTAATGACTGATAATATCTTTTGGGTTAGTTTTAAGAAAATGTTCTAACTCATTTAAATCAAAATAGCTGTCAGAACCTCCTCCGATTCTTGTACAAGCAATGGCACCGCATGCGCTTCCATATCGCATGCACGTTTCCAGATCAGCCTGTTCAAGCCATTTCAGAAGAAAGCCTGCATGAAAACTTTCCTTGGCTCCTGTGGTATCAATCGGTACGATCGGATAGGCATTGACCTTGACGATATTCCCATCAGATTGACAGCAAATAGCGCCCTCACTTCCTGATGTAATTAAAACAGTTGAGACCACTTCATTAAGTTTATTTAGCACGTCTTCGACACTTTTCTGTTTACTGATACACTGTCCCTCTTTCTTGGTACAAAACAGGATATCTACATAGGGCAGCACTTCAAAAATGTCATCTTCCCAGTTTTCCGAGGGATCCCAACCCGGGTAAAAAGAGGTCGTAAGTCCCATCTCCTTTGCCATTTTAAATAATTCATTACACCCTTCACGCATACCCGGTTGAAGGTAGTATGATGAAAGATGCATATGTCGTGCTCTTCCGAGATAATCCGGATCGACATTGCGAACAGAAAAATCTTCCATGCCGCCCATAAAGGTTAACATGGCATTGTCCCTCGGATAACTCATCACAACCGTCACGCCTGTTTGCACACTCCCATCAACCATAATGCCGTCGATATCCACATTTAAATCTTGCAATGTGTCTGTCACCAAACGACCAAAAAGGTCATCTCCAATTTTCCCGATAAAACCGGTTTTTAATCCCAATTGGGCGACATTACTGGCCATAAGCGCTGAGGCGCTGCCCATGGTCAATGTCATATTTTTAGCGATTTTCTCTTTTCCCATTTCAGGGAATGAAGGGATATCTTGCAAAATGAGATCTGCATTTAACTCACCGATCACAATAACATCTAAATTATCCATGACAGTTATCCTTCATTAAGGCATGAGAGATCGATCAACACTTTCCGAATCATCTTCAAGGGCCATTAAAAAAGCGGCTATTATTGCCAGTACAATTCCCATGACAATGATATAATGGGGCACTTTTTGATAAAGAATCAAAGACAACACCACGGTAATAATCGGTGCAACCGCATTGGTCATGGGGCTTACAATGATTGCTTTCCCATATCGAAATGCATACACAATACACAATGCACCGACAGAATTTAATGTTTGAATGAGATAAGCCAGATACGGACCCTCGAATCCCCAATTAATGGGCTGGGAAAAATCCGTGAGAAAAAGCGCAATAGGTGCCAGTAAAATTCCAGTAACCATCATATAAAAGAAAATACTTTCAGCTTTCATGGTTTGATTGGCAAATCGCATAAAATAACCTTGAACACCCCATCCGAAAAAGACAAGCAATGCAAAAATAAGCCACAAATTACCCTGAGAAGCTGATTGGCTGGGATCAGCATAAGATAGAAGCGGGATAGCAGCCAATGCTAGGAAAATGCCAATCCAGCCCAATTTACTGGCTTTTTCATTGAGTAGAAATTTGGAGAGTAAAATGGTCACAACTGGTGAGAGGGAAATAATCGGAAAGATTAAATAAGCGGGACCCAGTGATAACGCCTTGGTAAACAGAATCATCTGTCCGCCGGCACCTGTAAAACCAATAATCGCTCCCCATAAGATGGATTTTTTATCATAGTCCAGTTTCCAATTCACTAGTTTCAATGCAACCAATGCAGGTAATATCATTGTCAAGGACCAGACCGTGTAGCCAAGGGTGGCTGGGAAACCCGCCTTTTCAGTAATAGTTATAAGTGCACCCCAGACACCCCAGAATGATGTTGTAATTAACGCGTAAAAAAGCCAGGGTTTAGACTTCATTAAATGCCTCCATAAGTAGTTTATCTAATGTAAGTTATTCTTATGTCTGTAGCGTATTTTGCTCCCATAACTTGGACAAAATAAATACCCGAGGACACATTCTGATCTGTAAAATCCGTGCCGCCTCATACACCAGTATGATTGCCCGTTGGATAGGTTTGCTCACTTATAGTTTTTCTTTTTGTCCTTTCATATTATAAAACGATCCAGTTAAATTGACAACAAGCTATACGACAATAAATTCAATATTCTGATTTTCTAGTTTTTTTCTTTCCAGTTCATCAAGTCCATCATCTGTAATGACTTTATCGATTTTCGAAACAGGTAGAATATGGGCAAAGCTTCGTTTCCCGAACTTTGATGAATCCGCGACAACAATCACTTCCCTGGCAATTTCAGCCATTACGCGATTAAGCTGGGCTTCTGATACGCATGGTGTTGAAATACCATATTTTGTATCAAAACCATCAACAGCAAGAAACAAGCGATCACAATAATATTCTTTCAGATTCTTCTCGGCCATCGGACCTACAAGAGAAAAAGATTTTTCTCTTAACATACCTCCCGGCATAATAATATCAATACCGTCTGAACCTGCTAGTTCTGAAGCAATATTTAAAGCATGGGTTATTACAACAAGATTTTTAAATTGTTTGAGCTGTTTTGCAATTTCCATCGTGGTTGTTCCTGAGTCCAGAATAATGGTATCCCCATCCTGAATAAAAGAAGCCGCTTTCACTCCTATCCGTTTTTTCATTTCCGAGTTCTTTTTTGCTTTTTCAGATAAAGCCAAATCGATAGCCACTTTTGTTTGTTTAATGGCACCCCCGCGGGTTCTATAAAGTAAATTCTTGTTTTCAAGAAAGGTTAGATCATTCCTGATAGTGACGGAACTTACTTTGAATAAATCACTTAATTCCTGAACCCCAACTCTCCCAGTTGCATCCAACTGAGCAATAATTTTTGATCGCCTATCCGTTGTTGATATACCAGCCGATAATTCCATAATAATTTATGCACCCCCTATAAAAGTATGCGAATCTTTTCTTTTCGAAAGTTAATAGCTTTTGTTTCCTTGCGAAGTTAGTGTATTTTATTTTATTTTTTCACAAAAGTCAAGTGATTTTTTAAATAAATCGAAAGTAGAAAACAGTCGAATTTTATACTATCATTTCAGTGCAGAAACAAACAATGTGAATTGAAGATCATGATTAGGAAACCTATAAAGTATTATTTTTAATAATGTTTAACACTCTTCATATTTTATAACAAAACATAAACAATTTAAATGATAATCAAATATATTAAAATAATTTAGAAATATCGCTTGACAAGATAATATTTATTTGTTATTATTTCGAAACTTAATGAAAGTTTTATGAAAGGAAACAGCTAATGCAAAGCGATATTTTGGGTTTGCCAAACGATAAATTAACTGAATTGAGCGCCAACCTGACTGCCATTGAGATTTTTCAGCAACCTGAATTATGGCAAAAGACATTTTCACTAATTATTGACAAGAAAGAGGGCATCCAATCCTTCTTTAATAGAATTTCTTTAGACGATAATTTTGATATTATTTTTGCAGGAGCCGGAACATCTGCATATATCGGAAACAGCTTAAGAGGAATATTTAAGAAAAATACCGGTTTAATATCCAGGGCAATAGCAACGACTGATATCGTTACTCACCCTCATCATTACTTTTTAAAGGACAAACCAACTTTATTAATTTCTTTTGCCCGATCTGGTGAAAGTCCGGAAAGCCTTGCAGCTATTCAACTGGCAAATCAAATATGTAGCAAAATATTTCATTTGATAATAACGTGCAACAATGAAGGAGAGCTTGCAGTAAAGGCAGATAAAACCAATTCATTTGTTATTGTCCTGCCACCTGAATCAAATGATCAAAGCTTGGCAATGACTGGCAGTTTTACTGCAATGCTTCTGAATGGAATTTTATTATCAAAAATTTCTTCTATTGATTCTTTAAAGGATGATATTTGCACTCTTTCAGAATATGGAGAAAAAATAAACAATGACTATACTCATCAATTAAAGGAAGCATGCAAATTACCTTTTGAAAGAGCTGTGTTCTTAGGCTCAGGGCCATTAATGGGAAGCGCTGAAGAAAGCCATTTAAAATTACAGGAATTAACTGATGGAAAGATAATTTCTAAATTTGATTCTTTTTTAGGATTCAGACATGGTCCTAAAGCTGTAATCAATAATAAAACATTAATGATTTATTTCTTATCTTCGGATCCATATGTATTACGCTATGAAATTAATTTAATTAAGACAATTAATTTAGGTGAGCGAGGTATCTATAGCATTGGTGTGATGGAAAATGATATTCCAGAGATAGATGTTGATTTAAAAATAATCCTTTCTACTACTATAAAAACTGCAATTGATATTGATTTTTTAGTAGTAGTTTATACACTAGTCGGTCAATTATTAGGAATGTATAAATCTCTGGAATTGGGCTTAAAACCTGATACACCATCAGAAAGTGGAACAATAACAAGGGTTGTTCAAGGTGTTAAAATATATCCTTATTAAATCAATGGGCCGTATTAATTGTATAAACTCCCCGCTGTTTGTAGCAGGGAATCTTCATCTGTAAAAATCTGATTTTAAATACGCTCACAAATCCCAATTCAAACCTTGGGACGAATAAAAATTCAAACAGATTTTAGAAAAGGAATTAACTTGATCAATGCATGCATTTTAGACATGGATGGTGTTATTGTAGATACTGAACCGATTCATATTGAATCTTTCAGATATCTCCTAAAAGAACGAAACGTCCAATATACAGAAGAATTTATTTTTTCGTTCGTTGGGCATTCAATAGAAGACAATATTAAACAAATTAACCAAACATACCTTAAAGGAAATGAAATCAATATTCAAGAGGGAGTAAAAAGAAGAAATGAACTGTATTTACATCTTCTTTCTACCCAATCAATCAATCCACTTCCAGGAGTAATAGAATTAATTCAGCATTGTAAAAATAATCAAATTCTGCTCGGTTTAGCTTCTTCTTCAGACTGGGTACAAATCAATGCTGTGATGAAACGTGTACTGGGAAATGATTATCACAATACATTTGATGCCATTGTTTCAGGGGACGATGTATCACAAAAAAAACCAGCCCCTGACATCTATCAAAAAATTATCAATCTGTTAAATGTATTACCTGAAACCTGTATAGCATTTGAAGACTCACAAGCAGGCGTCGATAGTGCGAAAAAGGCCGGAATTATTTGTGTCGCGTTGCGGAACATCTATACTAGCGACTCTAAATTGGAAAAAGCAGACAGAATAATCAATTCACTGACTGAACCATTAAAAAATAATTTTTGGGGATTTTAATAATGAAAAACAATTTTGATGTTATTGTTGTGGGAGAACTCAATGTCGATATAATTCTTAACCAGATCGATTCATTTCCTGAAATGGGTAAAGAAAAACTGGCATCCAGCATGTCATTAACTCTTGGGAGCTCTTCAGCCATATTCGCCAGCAATCTGAGCAGTATGGGGGCGAAAGTTGGATTTATTGGGAAAACGGGTAAAGATACTTTTGCAGACCTGGTGTTAGACAGTTTACAAGCAAAGAATGTAGATACAAGCATGATTATTCAGGATGATTCTCTGGCAACAGGAGCTACTATTGTACTCAACTTCGATCAGGACAGAGCCATGGTCACCCATCCGGGGGCTATGAATTATCTGATCCTTTCCGATATTTCTCCAGATCATTTGAAACAGGGCAAACATCTCCATTTTGCTTCATGTTTCTTACAACCTGGCATAAAACCGGACCTGGCTAATTTATTCAAATCGGCAAAAGAATTAGGACTCACAACCTCATTTGACCCACAATGGGACCCTGCAGAAAAGTGGGATATTGATATTGAAGAAATTCTGCCCCACGTGGATATCTTTCTTCCTAATAAAGTAGAAGCACTCTTATTATCAGGAGAAAAGGATATTGAAACGGCGCTCGACAAATTAGCGCGAATAGGCAACATCATTGTGATTAAATTGGGTGAAAAAGGATCCATCCTAAAGCATGGAAACAAGGTTATTAAAGCCACTCCATTTTTAAACACAAACGTGGTTGATGCTATTGGGGCCGGAGACAGCTTTAATACAGGATTCGTCTACAAGTTCATTCAGGGCGAAGACATCCGTGTTTGTCAAACCTTTGCTAATCTCACAGGCGCCCTGAACACGACAGAGCCGGGCGGTACTGCAGCATTTACCACCATGGCAAATATTCTAAAAATTGGAAAAGAAAGATTCGGTTATAAATTCGAAGATTGATGGTTGATGTCAGATTTATTCTCTGTATCTTAAAAAAATCCCCTCTTGATTTCTCTGCCTATATCAGATTGAAATCACCAAGATCTCTTTTAAGCACTACTTTGTATAAGAATACAATAGCGTATAACACTTGGTTTTGTGTGGCAGCCGATACTTTTCTGGTAGTTGCAAAGTAACTGATGTATTGTGAAATGTCAGATTCTTTTAAATCTTTGGGGTGTTTCTTATTATGAAAACAGATCGGTCTTACCCACAGAAAAGAGACACCCTAACTATGCACATAACTGCTCATACTGCATCGGACTAACATAACCATTTGCAGAGCATGTCGTACCTGATCCATAAATTAGGGGATTGAGTAACTGGTTGCGAAACACCTTCCAAAGACTACACCCTATGAAAAGTATTCTTGTGCAGCGCAGATGATGTAAATTCGTTGTAATAAGCTTGTATTAAAATGGTGTTTCAACCACAGATTCTTACCTGACAACAATCAAATTACCAACAACAACGTCTAGTTGTTGTAGAATAATATGCAATCATTCTCATATTCTATGGTTCAGGTAGTTACTAGAAAAGCAAAGATTGTACCGGGGATATTGATATATATTATAGGTGATAGTTATAGTCCAACTCTGAGTTGGACTACAACTTATTATCTCTATCGCAACAAAATCATCTTCATATTCTTCTGATATGATCCAGCTCGCATTCTCACAATGTACACGCCTGATGGGTAATCAGAAGCATCCAATTCAGCCCATTTGATACCTGCATATTGTTCAGTACTAATTAGTTGGGTTACAATTCGACCAAGGACATCATGCACTTTGATATCAACATAATCTTTCTCTGGTAGTTCATAAATGATTGTTGTAAAATCATTGAAAGGATTTGGAAAATTTTGATATAATTGATATGTTTTTGTATCATCAACGAGAGCAGAATAATCAAAGGTATAACGCCCGGTATTCTGATTGTCTGCGCGAAATTTAGGCCACGGGCTATCTGCCAGACCCATACTGGTTGTATGAATAGCATATAATTTACCATCATCAGATCCTATGTACAAAGTACCATCAGAACTTATATTTGGTGATGATTCAATTTTCCCTTCAGTCTCAATGAACCAATTTAAAGTACCATCGGGATTAATCGCATATACTTTTTTATCATTTGATCCAATATAGATAATACCATTCATTCCAACAGCAGGGGAAGATCTTATTACATCTCCGGTTATAAAAGCCCATTTTTCAGTACTATCCGGATTTAGGGCATATATTCTAGTATCGTATGATCCTAAATAAATTGTACCATTTTTACCTATTGCTGGTGACGACTTAAAATAACTGTCTGCAGTAAACGACCATTTCACTGTGCCATCGCTACGAAATGCATAAACCTTTTTCCAAGCGCCAATGTATATAATCCCGTTTTCATCAAATGCAGGATCGGATGCAATGTCATATCCAATCTGAAAATTCCACCTCTCTGATCCATCTGAATTAAGTGAATATAAATAACCATCAAATTTTCCTTCCGGACTACCATACGAAGATCTAAAGTATACAGTACCATCAGAGTAGATCACAGGAGAAGAATGAGCATAAAATATAGGATCAAATGACCATTTTTCAATACCCGAAGAATTTAATGCATATAAAAATCCTGACCCAAAATAGATTGTTGTATCTGACGAAACAGCAGGGCTTTTATTCACCCAATATTTTGATTTAAATGACCATTTCGTTGTTCCATCAGAATTCAGCGCATATAAGTACTCATCATTTGAACCAATATAAATATTCCCACCTGTATCTATTGCTGGTGAAGACTTGACTTCATCACCAGTTTTAAATGCCCACTTCTCAGTACCATCAGGGTTGATCGCATATACCGTACTGTCATCTGATCCTATATATATTGTACCATCCAAGCCAATAGCGGGAGAAGAACGAACAGGACCTCCTGTCGTAAAGGCCCATTTCACAGTACCCGGTTCTTGTGAGAATAATAAGTGGTGGAAAAGAAACAGAAAGATTATTGATATAATCGATTTATTTTTCATTTTTATAATCCTCTCGCTTTTTAATAGGGAGCCCCTCATTAGTATCTTACTATCGTAGCAAAATCATCTTCATATTCTTCTGATATGATCCAGCCCGCATGTTCACAATATACATACC
>JABMRT010000063.1 GCA_013202295.1 Candidatus Zhuqueibacterota bacterium | reverse complement strand
TTGTTTTCTGAAATCCAGCCCATGGTATAAAATGCTTTTGGCGCCCATCGTGAATCCGGATAATTTTGAAATATCGTTTCATAAATCTGATAGGCAATTTCCGGATCATTCATCGCCAAAAGCTGGTGTTCCGCTTGTTTGAAAACCTGTTCAATAGAATCTACTGATACTTCTGTGGCGGGAAGCCCAAGCCATTGTCGCGCACGCACCGCATACGGTGTATCGGGATAGCGTTCAACCAATACCTGATAAACCGAATCCGATGAAGATGAATCTGCAAATTGATTGGTAAAAAGATAAGCTAAATTGTATAATGCTTTCGGTACGAATTCACTCTCTGGCAGATTATTGATTATGTATTGATATTGATTTGCGGCAGAATCCGGCAGATTAAATCGAAACCAATACAATTCAGCCAAAAAGACCAGGTTTTGATCGAGATCCTCAACACGAAATATCCGCAACGCATCGCTGTTCACAATATCAGGGCGTTCTTCTTTGAGACGGTATTTTTCGATATAGGGCACTTCTTCAAGAAGTTCATCCTCGCTCGGCCTGGAATCTTCATCAAGCCAGGCGAGCCAGTCCACTCCCCCCCGTTCTTCACGTTCTTCAATGCGTTGCTGCCAATTAGGCAATCGCATTTCTTCATCCGTCAGGTCTTGCTCTTCCAAAAGCGAATCCAGAAAGGATTTACCGAGCAGTTGTGTAATCAGGGTCAGTTTGGCAGAATCAATCTGGGTCGTATCCAATCGAGTAAACAGGATATCCGTGTTCATCGTGTCTTCATCGATTTCTTCCCGTTCGAGTTCGATCGCACCGGTCTCCCCTTTGATCCCCATCTGGATGACCTCAGTCAAAGCCTTAAAGCGTTCAATATCACGAGCCTTCATTTCCGCAGAGTCCGCAAAAGTTGCGCGGGGAGCCTCAGGTTTCACGAGTTTGAATTGTTCATAAGCCCGATCATAATCCCGACGTTTCTGTTCGTACAAATAGCCAAGTTTATAATAAGCTTTCCCAGAAAATCGGGTCTTCTCATAATCTTCAATGATATCTTCATAAGAAATAATCGCACCGTCAATATCATTTTTACGAATGAGACAATCTGCGATTTCCAGACGAATCAGCGGTGCCTGGGTTTTAAAACGCGGATCATTGAGTAAGACTTCGAAATCGCGGATCGCTTCATCATGTTCGCCAATTTGCTTGCGCATTTTCGCATATTTCATACGGGCATCGAACTTCAGCTCCTGACTGGGACTGTATTTCAATACCGCATTATATGCATTGGCGGCTTCGGAATAATTTTGAAGTGAATCATAACATGCAGCAGCCGAGAACATGGCTTCAGCACGTACCTCTTTCAAGCCATCGTCCACTGCCGATAAATAAGCAACAACAGCCTGATCGTAGAATTCCTGTTCTTCGTATAATTCTCCGAGATAAAGGCTCGCCTCGCCCCTCAACTCTTGGGGCAGATCAAGTTCAAGAAGCTGGGCAAACAGAACTTCAGCTTCTTTAAATTCTTCAAGACCCACCTTGGTTTTGGCCTGCCAGAGACGCGCTTCTAACACATATTCACTTTCTGAATAATGGGTAATTAGTTCATAAAATTTTCGCTCGGCTTTTAAATAACTTTGCTGATAAAAATAGGATTTCCCCATCAACATGATCGCGTCGTCCACCCATTTGCTATCAGGGTATTCCTGAATTAGAATAGCAGATTTCTCAACTGCCTTTTTATAATTCGTGGTCTCCGCCGAGGTGACTTTTTCAGTGCGGTTCTTCTTGGTTGCCTCATAGCCTTTATTGTAATATCGTTTCGCATTAAAAAAGATATTATAATATGCGCAGCCGATGGACAGAATCGTGACAAGAATGATGGTAAAAATCAAACTTTTTTTCATGAAAACCTCGAATCAGAGTACGATTTAAGTTACAATGAATGCAGATCTTTGTCAAGGATAAAGTCTGCTCTTTGCATTGAACGCGGTCCTTCAATTTTTCGTTCCGGTTTAAACATCTATTATTATTGGAAAAATCATTGATAATTCTCAATTGAGTTCTTATGTTAAGTATGATGTATTTATTGAAGGAACTAACGTTTTGATTAAAATGATTGGATGGATCATTGTCACAGTGCATTTTGTGGTTGTATGGTTTGCCGTGATCCAGTCCATCCGTGAGAAGAAAATGCGCGCCGCAGGATTATTTTCTCTAGCCTGCCTACCATCAATTCTAATTGGCATCCTCCTTTTAAGCCCGGAATCGGAAATCCGGAACATAATTCTCGTCATTTATATCGTATTCTCTGCCCTACTTTTTATTATCATTTTTCTTCCTTTTCCATCCAAGTCAAAATTGAATAAGTCGGATGAAATTCAACGTGTAGACGAAAGAGATGCCGTATTTCACAGATTCTATCGTTTGAGGAAGGGCACGCCGGAATGGGATTCTTATTACAATGAACACCCGGAATTATTGAAACCTGATCAAGATATTCGCACAATGCCTCAACTTCAGGCTACAGGATCAAAAACCTACGATCCGATCACTTCTCAATTCTCACACGCTGCTTTTGATATTGTGGAACCTCTTGCATCGCATCTGGATAAACCGGATGAAAACCACATTGATCAGGTACCAATTTCACCAGAGGATGCGACGGCTCGGTTAGAAGGATTTGCCAAACATCTCGGTGCTGTATCTGTCGGAACGACACAGCTTAATCCCGCATGGATTTACAGTCATAACAGCCGGGGGCCCGGAGAATGGGGCGCTCCGATTGAATTAAATCATCAATGGGCCATTGTGATTGCGGTAAAGATGGATACGAATATGATCCGATGTGCGCCTGAAAATACTGTTATTACAGAATCCGCTGCCAAATATGCACAAGCAGCCTTAATCGCGCGTATTGTGGAGAGGACAATTAGGCGATGGGGATATGCTGCCCGATCACACGTAGATTCGAATTACCGTGTGATGTGCGTGCCTGTTGCTGTGGATGCAGGACTCGGCGAAATCGGCCGTCACGGTTTGCTCATTACACCACAGTTTGGATCGATGGTGCGTCTCGCAGTGATAACCACAGATTTGCCCCTTGTGCAAGCAAAGTCATTACATTTCGGAGTACAGGAGTTTTGTCAATCATGCATGAAATGCGCTCGAAATTGTCCATCCGGATCGATTTTAAAAACGGAACAACAAAAGATTAATGGTGTGAACAAATGGCAGATTAATCGAGAATCATGTTATCAATACTGGCGGCAGCAAGGCACGGATTGTAGTCTGTGCATTCGCGTTTGTCCCTATTCACATCCGGATAATATACTGCACCGATCAGTACGTGGATTGCTAAAAAGAAATCGATTATTGATCAAACCAACTATAATTTTGGATGATTTACTTTACAATAAGAAACCAGATCGCAATTCAAGGTGGCCCAAGTGGCATCGACCGTCAATCGGCTGAACTGTCGTAACAAAGGGGAATTCAATCCGTTCAGCGATCAAGCTTTGGTATCAAACTGGATATACCATATCTTTTTAGAACAGTTGATTTTTATGAACGAATCATTATTTATCGCCACATACACAGTCCGGATAATTTCCGAGGTTTGAATGGACATGCCAATCTGGGCAATCTGGTTTTTAATCGCGATTATCTTTTTATGCGCTGAGTGGGCCACTCGCGGCGGCCATCTTCTCTGGCTTGGCCTGGGCGCAGTATTTGGCGGCCTTCTCGCACTTTTAGGCTGGAATGCACGCTGGCAATGGGGTGCATTCATCTTCATATTTATTCTACTGAACATCATACTCAAACTTATCCGAAGAACCAACACACAGTAATCTATCCCGATCTATCTTGATCCAATCTAATTTTCCAACAATCATATCTGGCCTGCTATTTGCAAACCACTGAATCTCTATTATAATTTTGGATGTTCGACACCTCATGAAGTCGATAAAGAATCCCTGGCTGGCCGTTAATCTCTCGATGTTTTTCCCCGGTGTGGGCCAAATCTACGCAGGTGAACGCACACGGGGATGGATCATCTTCTGTGCACAACTGGCATTACTAACTTTCGGATTCTGGGTTTTATTCTCACCGTATGGACATACCCTTCTCGGTGCAGGATTTCTTTTTGCAGCACTCATCATTCACGTTATGGGGATCATTGACACCTATGAACGGATGACCCTTTCCCGCGATATTCAAATCAATGATGAAGCAAAACGCAATCCATGGTTTATTGTTTTTCTGACCCAATGCATCCCCGGATTAGGACATCTCCTCATCCGCAAATGGATATGGGGAATCCCGATCCTGTTGTTGTGGATATTCCTGACCCGATTCGCTCCCGGGTATCTTCAGGTGAATCTGGTTCCGCTGTTGATTACTTTAACCTCAATGCATATACTCTATATGTTCGGAAACTTCAAAAAGCGATTCTCCAATACCACCTGGATCATCATCGCGTTTCTGTTCCTTTCCTGGTTCATCCGATTCTCTGGAGCATATGCATTATTCAACCAATTCAGTCGCCCCTTTCATATTCCCTCGGCTTCAATGGAGCCCACGCTGCGACGGGGTGATCGTATTATTGTGTATGACAATGGAACCAATTATTTACGCCAGGGTGATGTCATTGTGTTTGCTGATCCGGGCACACCGGATGACATCTTCATCAAACGGATCGCTGGAATGGCCGGCGATACCATCCAGATTTTACAGGGACACGTATTGATCAATAACAAGTTCTCAAATAATAAAACCCTCATGCGTAAGGAATACACGACTGAGGGCAGGTTCGCGATCAAATATCCCTTTGTTGTGCCCGATTCAATGCTGTTTGTGCTGGGTGATTATTCCGATGTCAGTGTGGACAGCCGATTTTTCGGGCCAATCCCGGAAACCGCAGTCATAGGTCGGGCGTATAAAATTATCTGGCCTCCAGATCGAATCGGCCCGATCAAGTAATCTAAATTGGAATTTATATGGCGCTCATCCCCTTTTTGGCACAAACTGTCCTCATCTCTCTTTCAGGAGTCATGGCTCCTGGCGCACTCACTGCGGTTACGATTGGAAAAGGGACGACCTCACCTCGAGCTGGCAGCTGGATTGCCATCGGCCATGGCATTTTTGAAGTGCCTCTCATTCTCGCGATTTTCTTTGGATTCGGATCTTTATTCAACATTCCCTCGGTGAAACTCGGATTATTGATTGTGGGCGGTCTCATCCTGGCATGGATGGGTATCGATATGCTCAAATCCATGCGGGTAGCGGAGGTGAAGAATACAGGCGGGAATCGCTCTCCTGTTGTGACCGGGATTGTACTAAGCGCGGGGAATCCTTACTTTCTCATCTGGTGGGCCACAATCGGAGCGGCCCTCATCTTTCAGGCCGTGGAGTTTGGTTGGGTGGGATTATCCTTGTTCATCATTTTCCATTGGCTCTGCGATCTGATCTGGCTCACGATTCTCTCAACTATTTCTTTCAAGGGCGGCCATCTGTTCGGCACCCGATTTCAGCAGATTGTCTTCGGCATTTGCGGTTCTCTTCTCATTCTCTTCAGCATTAAATTTATCTGGAACGGAATTCAATTGATTTAATTTAATATTCTCATTTTATCTCCTCATTAATACTTGCATTTAACAATTACAGCATTTACTTTACCCTCTCAACGCCTTAGGTTCAAAAATCCCATACATTTTCTTTGCAATGACAGGACGGATATACCAGTTGATCTCCTAAATGTATTATTATTGGAAAATCGGAAAATTCGCCTGAATTGAATCCTTGGAGAGGAACAACCATGCCATTCAAATCTATGCGCCGCGCCACCTTCCCACTTATTTTTGGGTTATTTCTTACATCAATGCCCTTATTTTCTCAGACCGCCACACCACCAGCCATTGGTGACGGAGGGGAAGGTACCCCCTACCAGATTGCAACATTGGACAATTTGTACTGGCTGTCGCAAAATTCTACGGAATGGGGAAAATATTTTATTCAAACCACCGACATCAATGCGTCGAGCACATCAGGCTGGGATGGCGGCGCCGGATTCTCACCCATTGGAGAAAGTGGCAACGCCTTTACCGGGTCTTATGACGGCAACAACAAAACCATTTCCGGTTTGTTCATCAATCGGCCCTCCACACAGTTTATCGGATTGTTCGGCTCTCTAAACGGAGCCACAATTGATATTTTGGGAGTCACAAACGCTGATATCACGGGTGCCAGTCCGACAGGTATTTTGGCAGGGGATGCCTATATCTGCACAATCAGCGATTGTTACACCACAGGAACCGTTGTTGGCACATACACTACAGGTGGACTCTTAGGGACGTGTAATTCCGGGACCACAGCCAATTGTTACAGTACGGCAAGCGTTACCGTAATAAACCATACAGGGGGCGGCCTGTTAGGATATGCTTCTGGCGGTACTGTGAACACCTGTTACAGCACAGGGAGCGCTTCAGGAGGGACTTTAATCGGTGGTTTGATTGGTAGAAGTCAAGCAATTACAATAAACAATTGTTACAGCAGAGCCGGTGTTTCAGGATCTTCAACAGTGGGTGGCCTCATCGGTGAAGCTGATGTATATTCTCTGGTAAACTATTGCTATAGCGCGGGCAGTTTGTCAATCGGTACAAATGTTGGGGGACTGATGGGTCTCAAAGATAAATCGACAGTAACAGTCAGTTTTTGGGATACAGAAGCCTCGGGACAATCGAGCAGCCCAGGCGGCACAGGCAAGACGACGGCTGAGATGAAAAACCATAGAACCTTTACTGATGTTGCCTGGAGTACCGGTTTATCGACTGCCTGGGATTTTGAAACCAATCCCTATGACGATGCGGCCAGCAATAATTACTGGGATATGGATTACTCCGCTCCGAAAATCAATGAGGGTTACCCCTATCTCTCCTGGCAGGATGGCGACGCAGTCTCTTTGCCCGTGGAACTCACCTCTTTCTCTGCCGAAATAATTCACGACGGCATTCTCATCAAATGGACCACCGAATCTGAAACCAATAACCTCGGATATATTTTAGAACG
>JABMRT010000062.1 GCA_013202295.1 Candidatus Zhuqueibacterota bacterium | reverse complement strand
CGGCCAGGATCTGACGTTGGGTTGCTTCGTCGTCAACCACAAGAATTGTGACATTGGGCATCATTCGCTCCTTCATTATGCTGAAGCAAGGTCATCCTGCCGAACCGGCAGATGGATTCGAAACACGGTCCCCTCACCTACTGTGCTCTCAAGATCAATCGATCCATGATGCGCCTGAATGATCTGGAACGTAATCGGCAGTCCGAGTCCCGTTCCATTGGGTTTGGTCGTAAAATACAGATTGAACACTCTTTTCCGTTCGTCCTCGGATATCCCATTGCCCTGATCCTGAATGGTGATCACATACTCGACATTTGTGGATCGCCCCGAGAGAGTGATTCTGCCACTCTGTCCAGATGCTTCCAGCGCGTTTTGTAACAGGTTGAGCAGAGCCTGCTTCATCTGTTCCGGATCGATCTCAATTTGTGCTTCATCCAGGTTGGATGATTCGAACTCAACGTGCTGGATTTGCGTACTGCTTTTGAATAGCTGGATCACATCCTGAAGAAATGTCTTGCCGGAAACAGACTGAAAGGATAACGGTTTGGGACGCGCGAACTGCAAAAACTGCTGAACGATCCGGTTTGTACGATGAACTTCATCAAGAATTGATTGGACCAATCCATCATATTCCTCCACATCGAATTGCGGACGGAACTCCTTTCGAAACCGCTGGGCGATCATCCCGATCGCGTTGATGGGATTTCGAATCTCATGCGCAACTGCGGCAGCAAGCTTACCCATCGCCTGAAATTTCTCCTGTTGTCGCACCTGAAACTCCAGCCGCTTCTGTTCACTCAAATCCGTAATGACCAGAATCGCAGTCTCGATTTCATTCTCGGAGAAAAGGATGGATGTGTGCAGAGACAATATCCGCTCATCATCACCGATCCGGCAGGTATATTCGGAACAATGCTTCGCCTGACGCGATTCCAAGGTCTCATTGAGTATGGATAGGCAATCGATTCCGAGGTTCCGAATGGATTGTGCTATCACATCTTTTTGGGAGAGGGACAGGAGACGTTCGGCTGCCCGGTTAAACACGGTAATCGCGCCATAGGCATTGACGGCGATAACAGCATCCTCCAGATTCTGCAGAATTTCACTGGATCGGGATCGAAATCGGTTATAGGCCTTGTCAATAAGCCGGATGTTTTGCATGGCCACGAGAAATGCAAAGCTGACCACGCCAATCACCACAGCCAGCACACCCAGCATGAGCAGTCTGAGACGTGCACTTTTTCGAATCTCCTGATAATGGGATGTTTCCAGTCCAACCCGGAACAGGCCGATCAGTTCATCGCTAATTCGAAATGTACCCACGGTTTCAAACACTTCGCGGTCTTCAAAGGACACAACGCGAAATCCTTTGGAACCCGAATGCCACGCATCAGATAGAAAATCATCTGTTTCAATGCGGCTTAACTGACTGATCGCATGGCTGGCTAAAATGATGGACAGGGTGTCCTGAAGTGCCACATAGGCCACGCCCGGCTGGCGACCGAACTCCTGGATGAGTCGTCCCGGCCCCATCTCCCTGCGTATCGCAGACAGCCGTTGCCCTTTAATAGAAACCACAACTGCTCCATCTTTGGAATGTTGCACCCCGACAGCAAATCGTGGTTCACCGTCCATATCTCCCTGGCGCATTCCAATGATCAAGGTATCCTGAATGCCTTGAAGAAGCGGTTGGATCAAACCTGCAATGCTTTGCGACAAACCGGACAGTGAATGAGATACCTGACTAGAGGCTCTGAGAGTACCGGAGCCATCAAAGATCTGTATCCGGTAAAGGTGGAGATCTCGGGTAAGTTGCGTTAATTGTAGGGTGGAAAGATTTTTAAATTGATCTTTGTCAACTACTCGATAAGCCTGCCCGATCAATCGTTTAACGATCTGATTTTGGAGTTCATTATAAATTACTATAGACCGCTCCCCGCTTGCATTCAGCGCATCAAGGAGCAAATATCCCTGTTCCCGCATCATTGACAACACATCCTGGTTCGTTCGGTAATTTTCAAAGAGGACAAATCCGGCAAAGAGTACAAGTAGAATCCCAACCGCAATCAGCAGGAATCGTGGCTGTACCATTTGAACAAATGATAATTTTGGAGCGGTATCACTCATGCTTGTAAGTTAGACAATCCGTTGCTCTGGATCAATAATAAAAAGGCCCCAAAGGTTTGAAACCCTTGGGACCTTGAATTTATATGGTATGGATGGTTTAGTACATCCCACCCATGCCGCCCATGCCGCCACCTGGAGGCATCGCTGGCATTGAAGGATTCTCTTCCGGTTTCTCAACGATCACAGCTTCAGTAGTCAGCAGCAATCCGGACACACTGGAAGCATTCTGAAGAGCGATACGGACTACCTTGGTCGGATCAATTACACCGTCTTTGATCAGATCACCGTAAGTTTCAGTACGGGCATTAAAGCCATAGCTGCCATCATTTTCCAGAAGTTTGGCTACGATAATAGAGCCTTCCAAACCGGCATTGTTCACGATCTGACGAACTGGCTCTTCAAGTGCGCGGCGTACAATAGCAACACCAACTTTTTCATCGCCATCTGCCTTGACATTCTCAAGTGAAGAAATTGAACGAAGCAGAGCTACACCACCGCCGGCAACGATACCTTCTTCAACCGCAGCGCGTGTGGCATGAAGAGCATCTTCAACGCGGG
>JABMRT010000061.1 GCA_013202295.1 Candidatus Zhuqueibacterota bacterium | reverse complement strand
GATCCAAACTTACAGCAGCACGTCGATCTGCGCAAATGGGCACTGGCGTCGTAATTTGCGATGGATACCAACCCAATCTGGCGGCGATTCTTGAAGGAGAAGATGTGGGTACTTTCATCCGTCCGGAGAAGAAATATGAGAAGAAGCGCAAACGATGGATCTTCTTTAACCACAAAATTAAAGGAAGAATCATCATCGACGCGGGTGCGGCAAATGCGCTTCTTACTCAATCAAGAAGCCTTCTGCCTGGTGGAGTATTAGGAACAGAAGGATATTTTGAAAAGGGTCATATCGTCGGTATTTACAATGAAGATGAAGAGCTGATAGGAAAAGGGATTACCAATTATGGGAATCTCGAAATAGAACAAATAAAAGGGCAGCATACGGATCTCATAAAAACAGAGTTGGGTTGCAGCAGCAGGGGCAGTGAGATCATTCACCGCGACAATATGATTGTGATATAAGGAGGATTTATGTCGGTTCGGGAACTGGCCGAAAAAACAAATCAGGCATATCAGAAATTCCTGAAGCAGGGATCAACGAAACTGAAAAATGAAATACTTGAATCCATTGCAGAAGGATTGGATTGCAATAGAGAATTCCTGGCCGAAGAGAATAAAAAGGATCTGGAAAATGGAGCGAAGGCAGGACTCAGCACAGCTTTTCTGGATCGGCTCGCGCTCAATGAAAAACGCATTCAGGGTATGATTGATGCGTGCAGGGAGGTTGCACAACTGGTTGATCCAGTTGGGAAAATAGAGAACATGGTTTTTCGGCCTGAGGGTTTTAAGGTTGGCCGGATGCGTTCTCCAATCGGTGTGATAGGTATTATTTATGAAGCTCGCCCAAATGTAACAATCGAGGCAGCTGTGCTCTGTATGAAATCGGGCAATGCAGTAATCCTGCGTGGTGGATCGAATGCATTTCACTCCAACATGGCATTGACTAAAATACTTCAGGAAGCCTTGAAGAAGCACGATGTGGACCCCAATTTGATTTCCTATCTTTCCTCCACCGATCGAAAAGCCGTTGATGAAATGCTGGTCCAGGATGATTTGATTCATCTGATTATCCCGCGCGGCGGCGAGGGACTGATTCGCAGCGTGGTTGAAAAATCCAAGATTCCCGTTCTGAAACATTATAAGGGTGTGTGCAATATTTTTGTGGATAAATACTCAGATATAGATATGGCTGTTCGGATCACTGTCAATGCAAAAGTGCAGCGACCAGCAGTCTGCAATTCATTGGAGACACTGCTAGTGGATGAATCCATTGCAGATCAGTTCCTCCCAAATGCATTACAAGCATTGCAGGATGAGGGCGTTGAAATCAGGGGATGTGAGCAAACCAGAGCCATTTATTCCAAGGATGTCATATCCGCAACTGAAGACGATTATTATGAAGAATTTCTGGATCTCATTATTGCTGTGAAGGTTGTTGATGGGCTTGATGAGGCCATTCATTTCATAAATATGTACGGGTCTGCTCACACCGAATCCATCATTACACAGGATGTGTCGCACGCACAGCAATTCCTAAAAGAAGTAGACAGTGCATCCGTGATGGTGAATGCGTCTACCCGTTTATCCGATGGTGGCCTTTACGGCCTCGGCGCTGAGATAGGCATCTCCACCGATCGTTTACATGCACGCGGTCCCATGGGTCTTGAAGAACTCACAACCTATAAATGGATCGTCATAGGTGATGGGCATATACGGGAATAAGTATGATCCCCTTCAACCATGATACAGATTTTCTGGCTCTCGACTTCGATGGTGTGATCGCTGACAGTATTGAAGAGTGCCTCGTTATGGGGTACAACGCTTTTGCTCTCCACAATAAAAACTATAAACCTATTAATCATCTTTCCGAACTTGATTCCAATATAATTTCTGAAGTAAAAAAGCTTCGAAATTTCATCCGCTCCGGTCAGGATTATGTATATATTTTTAAAGCGCTGAACTTGGCAGTTCAAATCAAAGATCAGGCAGATTTTGATGAGTTTACGTCCAAGTATCAGGATGACCACGATTTATATTTTGAACTCTTTTATCATATGCGCGCCAAATTGTCTGAGAGTGATCCAGAAGCCTGGGCGAAACTGAGCCCACTTTATTCAGGGATACAAGCATTTCTTTCTTCATTTCCGAAAGAACGATTATATATCGTGACAACAAAGAAGATCGAATATGCCAGCATTATACTCAAATTGAATAGGATTGTTCTTCCCGCTGAGCATATGTGTCGAGCCACAGGTGAGATACCTAAACAAACCATTCTTTCCCAATTGGTGGATAGATTAGATGTGCAGCCCGTCAATTTCCACTTTATCGATGATCAAGTCGATACGCTTGTGAAAGTCAAACCGACAGGTGTTCAATGTTACATGGCAGAGTGGGGATATAACAATCAGGACCAAATATGCCAGGCCCGTGCCTACGAAATCCCTGTATTATCACTCACAACTTTCCTTAATGGATTTTAAACTATTCTTTGCATCCTTGCGTTTGACCTGTTAAATTGAACTGACATTCCATATACTTTGGAGAATGATTTTATGTGTGATGGAAACGATAATCCTCTAAAACCTCAGATTGAATTCACAAAGACAAGCGCATTGAAAGCGAAGCATATCCCAAAAATCGTGGATGCTGAAGGCAACGTCATCCCTTCAAAGCCAACTGTATTGCTTTGCCGCTGCGGTGCTTCCAAGAAAAAACCATATTGTGATGGCACACATTCCAAAATCGATTTCAAGGGTGAGAAATCCGACGAACGCAAACCAGATCGTGTCACTCAATACAAGGGCAAGGAAATAACCATCCTGGATAACAGAGCAGTGTGCTCCCGTGACGGCTCGTGCTACCGTATGTCCCCGGATGTTTTCATTCCTTCAAAGTTTAAATGGATTAAACCAAATGATGCACCGAGAGAAGAGGTAGTCAATACCATCCGACACTGTCCTTCAGGATCATTGAGTTATTTGGAAGGCGAAGAGCGGCAGGATGAATGGGGGAGTGAGCCCATGATCAAGATTGCCAAGAATGGGCCATATGAAGTGAAGGGGCACATAGAGCTTCATGATGATATGGATTCCAAATCAGAATCAAGTGAGCATTACACATTGTGCCGTTGTGGTGGATCGAAGAATATGCCATTCTGTGATGGATCTCATATCAGCAACGGATTTACGGATGAATAGCTTAAATTGGAATAATTTTATCCAAATATATTTTCACAATTTATAGATTTTCCGGCCGTACAATTACAGAGTCAAACTGATTATTCTGAATCGATTCTTCCAGCGATTGAATGAAATCTGAATCATAGTCCCAATATCCCCGACTTTATCTGTGAAAAGCATCCTTACAGAGATGCTACTGGCAGGTCAGGCAGTATAAATACAAAATGTAAATATCCCATACATGGTGGAAGCAGGCGGATGACTCTAAAATTGGTGCAGGATATGGCCGTTAATCCTGCCAGGGAATTTGTAATCCCATATGCTCCAGTTTTTGTTCAAACTCCAAACGTTCGAAATGAAGTTTCAGTGATCCATCCTCATTGGTTTTCAGCCAGCCGAGTTCTTTCACTTTATCCAAAGTCTTTTGTAGGTCTTCACTCGAAAGAAGCTGTAGAAGCTGCTGCTCCATCGGTGAAAATGAAACAGCGTTTAACCAGTAATCCTGAAACGCTTCCCAAGTAAGAGGGCACCACCGTTTGACGATCTCTTGTCCAATAACACTCGCATATTTCCGAATCTCAAGTTGCGCGTGGCGCTCCATGCGCAATTCAAGAAAGTGAAGCAGGTTGTGTAAATCGATTTTCCAATACGCCTCGGTATATGTAGATAAAGGAAGATCTTTGCGCGCTTGTTCACGAGCGACACCTAGCTCGATCCGCTTCGTATATATTGACCGTGCGAAAGATTGAAGTTCTAATTCCTCCTTCGATAATGTATTACCTTGAGTGGAATCCATTAGCCCTTCACTGCCCTGACGGTTGGTCTCGGCCTGAAGACGCCATTCATCCGGCGTTGTTGTCTGCGCGGCATCAATTGCCATTGAGTAACGGGTGGAATACTCATTCACGCTCGCGGTACGATGGCGAATCCATTGCCGCCAGCAATCCATGGGGATTCGGATGTGTAGTTTTAATTCACACATTTCAAATGGGGATGTATGCCGGTGTCGGAGAAGGTATCGAATCAGTGTACGATCTTCACGCACTTTCTTTGTGCCTTTGCCATAGGAGACACGCGCAGCCTGTACAATGGCGCTGTCATCGCCCATGTAATCGATTACGCGGATAAATCCATCGTCAAGTATTTTAAACGGTTTACCAAGAATTTCATCGAGTGCATCCACGCGAACTGGATTGAGATTTTCGAAGGTGGATTGATTCTGCATTTAAATTCCTTTCTGATCTGAGATGATACACAATATAGCGAATTATGATCCTTTACTCAAGAGAAAGCATATCAAAATTTTGAAACCCATCCTGCTTTGCAGCGTTAAAGGGTGTCATAAAAGAGGTCACGATGAAATTTCAGAAAACAATGATATTGGTGATGATTCTATTTGCCATACAGCTGCAAGGAGAGCAAACCATGCGGGTTAAAGCAAGCAATTTTCCAAAGGAGTTACAATGGGTAAACTCTGATTCCCTGTCTAGGGATGCTTTAAAAGGGCATATCATTCTCCTCGATTTCTGGACATACTGTTGTATTAACTGTATTCATGTTCTGCCCGATTTAAAATATCTTGAGGAAAAGTACAAGGATGATCCGGTCCTCGTGATTGGCGTACATTCACCCAAATTCGAGAATGAGAAAGTGATCGAGAATGTACGAGCCGCAGTCGCGCGCTACGAGATTCATCATCTTGTCGCTATGGATAATGAACATCGGCTTTGGCAAAGATATGGGATTCGTGCCTGGCCCTCGTTCCTGCTGATTGATTCCGAAGGAAAAGTTATAGGAACTGCATCGGGTGAGGGGCAGCGTGACGTTCTGGATCAGGCCATCCAATCTGCCTTGAAAGAAGGACGGGAAAAGGGAACACTGGCAAAAAGCAAGTTGAACATTGCGCTGAATTCCATTGAGCAGTCTCTTTTATCTTTTCCGGGTAAAATCGAGATAGATAAAGAGACAGATCGACTGTTTATCAGCAACTCCAATCGAAATCAGATCCTGGTTGTTCAACTGAAATCAGATACGACTGGTGAAATCATCCACACAATCGGAAGCGGCAATCCCGGCTTAAAGGACGGATCATTCCAGACTGCCCGATTCAAACAGCCTCAAGGTGTTGCATATCAGAATGGTGTCCTGTATGTGGCGGATACAGAGAACCACACGATTAGATCCATTCACTTTGATACTGAGGAGGTTCAAACTTTATCCGGAAATGGAAAGCAGGGGAGCGAGCGGCAGTACAGGGGCGATCCTTTATCTGTTTCATTAAACTCACCTTGGGATTTAACCATTGATGATAATCATCTTTATATCGCGATGGCAGGGCATCATCAACTTTGGGAACTGGATTTAAACGCAAATAAAATCTCCACGCTCGCAGGAAATGGCTATGAGAATATCATCGACGGTTCTTTTACGGATGCTCAGCTTGCGCAACCCAGCGGATTGGCGATCATGGATTCAAAACTCTATTTTGCGGATAGTGAAGTATCCGCTATTCGTGTTGCAGAGTTAAAAGAATACGAAGTTCATACTCTGGTCGGTAAAGGGCTTTTCGAATTCGGGCACAAGAACGGACGATTTGATAAAGCGCAATTTCAGCATGCGCTTGGTATTGATTATCATGACGGCATCCTATACGTGGCAGATACTTATAACCATGCGATCCGAACACTTGATTTGGAAAGGAAGGAAGTGAATACTCTTATTGGACGCGATAAACACACGGTCTGCACAATCGATGAAAAAGACTGCGGGCTTCTTGCTTTGTTTGAACCCAATGACGTGATTTATCATGAAGGATTACTTTATATCGCAGATACGAACAATCATTTGATTCGGGTGTTCAATCTGGAAACACGTGAGTTGAAGGATCTGGAGATTAAAAAAGGCGATTCTCATGAAAAATGAACCGCCTTATTAATTTCGCAATATTTTCTGCTATTTTGGAATATAGGTGACTTCCACGTAAGGCAGGAAATCACCCTCCTTCTTAATCACAGTCGTCTTTTTCTTGCCAATTTGAATCTCTGCACTTATTACCTGGTACTTCATGCTCGGCCAGTGGCTGACTTCCACAAAGACGGTATAGGTTTCTTTTTTAACACGTTCCCCATCGAGATCCGTCAAATCCCAGGTCATGACGTGTTCACCCGCATCAATACTGGCCGCAGTAACACCGTCCACACCTTTGAACCCAGTTTGACTCGCCAGTTGCGGAAGCACAACTTGTATTTCTCTGGCGTGGCCACTGAAACCGGATACATAAAGTGTTTTCACAAACTCACCCTCGCTGTTCTCAATCCAAACCGCGATTTGTGGGGCAATTTGATCTTGAAATGCGCTGATGAAATCCACTATCAGAACAGGTTTATCCAATGAGGTTTCATCCACTTTTTGTATCGCAGGTCGCATGGCTTCCAAAACGTCCTGATAGGCATCCTCATTCTCGTATTCGGTGGCCACATCATTCCAATACGAGCTTGCTTTTCGGGTGTAGCCCAGTCCAAGCATGTATAGCGCTTCCGCTTTCAACGAGTCCGGGGCATCACTGTTCACGACTTGTTCCAGATCTTCAATGGCCTGATCCAATTTGCCCACGAAGAAGGGCATATGTATACCCATGGCTCCGCGAATTAATCGGAATTGGTTGTTCTCGGGGAAAGCAAGCACGGCTTTGTCGGACCAGTTCATAACATCAAATGCCTGTTTCGAACGCGTGTCCGTGTCGCCACGGATACTTTCATCATATCCAGTATCTACAATTTCAAACACTAGATCAAAAATCAGGGGATAAATCGCCTCTGTTTTCGGGGCTGACTCTGCGGCTTTTTTCAGGATAGAAAGCGCTTTTTCCTTTTCCCCTTGCTCAATCAGTACCTTTGCCTTCTGAATTTCGGCTTCCGCATCAAATCCCTGAATGTGAATGGAATCGATTTCCGATTCGATATCCACACCTGAGAGATCCGGCACCTCTGATTGGGCCAGCGCCGCCTTCAGCTCATCCGATCCTTCAGGACACAATTTAATTCCGCGTTGACGGACTGCAAAAGCTTTTACGCGTTCGCCTTTCTTGTCATATCCAATCGCCAGCAGACTATGGGCGGTGAGATGATCCTCATCGGATACTTGATCTGGATGTGCCTTATGTATGTTGAGAACAGTCAATAAATCCGTAATCCCCTGATCCAACCGGCCCATGAAAGGGGGGACATTAACGGCCACCAATCCCCGATAAAGTCGGGCCTTCACATGCTGATCATTCAAGGCAACCGCTCGGTCAAGATACCCAAAGGATTCCATGGCCAAACGGCCGGCAGCCATATAGTCCTGCTCGGCCTCCCCTGCGAGGGAGCCTACCGAAATTCCCGCATAGGTAAGCAATTCGACGTTTTCGGGATCAGTTTTTGCCTGTGCGCGTAATGCATCTGCTGCCTCTGCAGTCTGACCGGATTGGAAAAGAGTCAACGCTTGCTCGAAAGACAATTTACTTTCTTGCGCTTCAACCGATGAAAAAACGATGAGTATTACCAACAGTAGAACAGCCAATGGGACTCGTTTCATGCTTTCCTCCAAAATATTTTAGGATTGGTTTGAAACTGATTGTCCCAATATACGCAATTGAGCTAGACAAGATTCAAATGAAATGACGATTCACAGTGTGAATTAATGGAATGTATGTTCTACAAGAGATTTTATTTCGCTGAGCCATTCCACGCGCTGTTTCTCGGAGCTGGTTACTACGATTGTAAAAGTCCGCCGGATGATATTTGGCACTCCGCATAGACCGAATATACAATTCGTCCATAAGGATTCCAGCGGATCTCCAAATATTTCGAATTCCCGCTCATCAGATGTATTGGCTGTGTTGAAAATCAATGCGGCCTTGGCATTCAGGAGTCCTCTGGGTATACTCTCACCACAGTCGCCTTCCTCAAATTTATAGGCCACACCCGGACGAATTACCCGATCAATCCATCCTTTTAATATGGCAGGGGGCATGCCCCACCAATTGGGGTGAACGATGATGATTCCGTCGGCATTTGCGATCTCATCGCAATGTTCTTGAATCACTTGAGGAAGGGGAGCATCTTTTTCGAACTCGTTGCGTGGCAGAAGTGGATCAAAATTCTCCCTGCACAAATCATGAAATACAACCTCATGTCCCAAGTTAAACAACGCATCCTTGCATGTGTTCGCAATCGCGTGGTTGAAACTGTCCGAATCCGGATGGGCAAGGATGATTGAAATTATCAAAATAGGTCTCCGTTAATTTACATCCCAAAATTATTCTTCGGATGAATAGAGCGCGCCATCCCGATGAATGAAAGAATGGTCAAAAATATCCTCGTTGCTTTGTTTTTGTATGGCGTGTTCGTAGGTGATGTATCCGCCTGACAGGTTGTATACATTCTCAAATCCGTTTTGCATGAGGATGCGGGCTGTCAGATATCCACGCAATCCTGCGGCACAGAAAATGAGGATGCGCCTGTCCTTTGGAATCTCATCCATACGGTCTCTCAAATCATCCAGGGGAATGTGATACGAGCCATGAATTGTGCCTTGTTTCACTTCGTGTCTGGTGCGTACATCCAGAAGAAAGTCCTTATCCGGATCGGCTTTCTGAATTTCATGCCAATGCACGATTTGAACCAGTCCATGCAAAATGTTGTCCGCAGCAAAACCCGCGATATTCACCGGATCCTTTGCCGAAGAGAAGGGCGGGGCATAGGCATGCTCGATGTCCATCAGATCGCAGACCGTGCCTCCCTGTTTCAAGGTGTTGGCGATCATGTCGATGCGTTTGTCCACACCCTCATACCCAACAATTTGGGCGCCGAAGACTTTGCCATCTTTCGGGGAAAATTGGATTTTAATTGTCATGGGTGTGGCACCGGGGTAATATCCTGCATGTGACGAGCCATGCGTAATTGACGCGATATAAGGAATTTTCTCTTTGATCAATGTCTTTTCCGAAACGCCGGTGGAAGCGACCGTAAGATCGAACACTTTGGCAATGGCTGTGGTAATGCTTCCCCGATATTTGATCTTGTTTTCTGATACAATATTGTCCGCGACAACCCGGCCCTGTTTGTTTGCCGGTCCCGCAAGATAGGCAGTCATTTTTCGATTGATAATTGGATTCTCGACTTCAATCGCATCTCCTAGCGCATAAATATCTGGATCTGAAGTTTGAAGATATTCATTGACCTGAATTCCGCCTGTTGACCCAATGGCCAGATCCGCTTCTTTTGCCAGCTTGCTCTCCGGCCTGACACCAATTGAGAGAATGACCATATCGGCTTTCAAATTTCTTCCGCTTGATAAACGAACATTAAGTCCTTTTCCCGATTTTTCGAAGGATTCGACCGCGTCCTTCAGATAGAATTCCACATGCTTGGTTTTCAAGTGCTGATGTACTGCTGCGGCCATTTCATAATCCAGGGGAGTCATAACCTGCTCGGCCATTTCCACAATGGTGACAAAGATCCTGCTGTGATGCAGATTTTCTGCCATTTCCAAACCTATAAAACCGGCTCCGACAATAATCGCGCGTTTGGGCTTCTTCTTGCCCATAAAGGATTTGATCCGATCCGTATCGGGCACACTTCTGAGAGTAAAAATGCCTGGGAGTTGAATCCCCGGAATGGGAGGACGAACCGGTTCCGCACCCGGTGAGAGCACGAGTTTATCATAGGACTCTGTCGTCGTTTCACCAGTATCCGCATTTTTCACAAGGACTTCTTTTTTGTCCCGGTCAATTCCAATGATTTCAGAATTAATACGAATGTCGAGATTAAATCGTTTTGAAAAGGATTCAGGCGTTTGCACAAATAAGTGGTTTCGGTTCTTGATTGTGCCGCCGATATAATAGGGAAGTCCGCAATTTGCGTATGATATATATTCTCCCCGTTCATAAAGAATGATATGTGCGGTTTCATCCCGGCGTCTCAGGCGAGCGGCTGTTGAAGCACCGCCGGCAACACCTCCAACAATGACTATTTTTTTCATGAGTACTTCCTGTTAATTAGGTTTGCATCCTGATAACTAAAACTATAAACGCAGTTTTCACAGTAGGTGTTTTCTGAAATTATAATACTTGATCTTATTTGATTTCCGCAATATAGAAAAATATATGACATGTTTAAATTATTGTTGACATTTTCGTCATAATTGGTCATACTATATTTGATTTAATGATGATGAATCGGTTCCCAACAAATCAATCCATCATCAGGGTACGGGCATTAGCTTCACAACTGCTTTGTTACCCAATCGCCGTCTGTCGATTCTCTCTGATTGATTTCTGATTTCGGATATAGAGAGAATATAAGGGAGAGTGAGGAAAGGATGAGACGCAGTCATCTATTTTTCGGACTCGGCATTCTATTGCTGTTTGCGTTGAATGTGCAGGCTCGTGATCAAAGCAGCCACGTGATTACGATCAAGTTTATAAAGCCGATTTCTTTCGAGGTGGCCGATCTGAACGATCCGTCACTGACACAAAAGTCTATCTCTGTTGATCAGTCTCCCAATGTTTCAAAATTAATCTGGAATCATCCAATCCCTAATAAAAAGGTGACAGTAGCCTTTGAATCGTTTATGCCCGATAATTTTATTCTCAATGCAAATCTGAAGGACTCCAAAAATTCCGATAGACAAATTCAAATTGGTAAAACGGCAACTGACTTGTTCCTGTCAGATTATAACCATGCCGGACTGATTCAACTCGAATATCGTTCGATTGATTTAAATGAACATGCTGAATTTCAAAAAATCGCATATACTGTCACGGATGCAATATAGTCATTCTCCTGCCAAGATCACACCGCAATATTAAAGATTATAAATTGTCCAACTCTGCTGGATATGTTTTTCCGGAAAGGAAAATGTCGATTACTTTCGCCAGTTCAGGAGTCCTCAGATATCCAAAGGACTTATGTGAATTGCATTGACCATTCATTTGGTAATTATTTGTGACCGTAATATCCTTGACTTGAATTCCCAGTTTATTGGGTTTAAAATCATCCTTTAATTTATAATCGAGTGCGACTTTGTCACTCAGATCTGAGAAGTTGAACCAACCTTCCTGAACAGCATCCGGGATGTGTAAGATATTTTCAGCTTTATCACTTTCGTTT
>JABMRT010000060.1 GCA_013202295.1 Candidatus Zhuqueibacterota bacterium | reverse complement strand
CATTGATTCCAGGTTTTCGACATCAAATCCTTCCGGCAATCCGATGCCGTCATCCTGCACAACAAGTTCGATCTGGTTCTGATCCTTCCCATGTAATGAAATATTCAGTTCTCCCGATTCTCTTCCGGCAAACGAATATTTAAATGCATTTGTTATCAGTTCGTTTAAAATCAAGGCGAGAGGGATCAGGATATTCAAATCCAGATTGAACTCCTGTATTTCAGTGTGAACGTGAACACTCTCATTGTCCCTAAAACCAAGAGTGAGGTCAGCTACCAGATCCTGAATATATTGGGCGACACTTACTTTTCTTAAGTCCACCTCTTTAGATGAGAGCATACGGTGAATTTTGGAGATCAATTGAACGCGGCTTTCACTTTCCTTAAACGCAATTTTGGATTCGTTGTCATGCATCTTGCTGGATTGTAGATTGAGCAGACTTTGTAGTGTGGTCAAATTGTTTTTTACCCGATGATTCATCTCAATCATGAGGAGTTCATTTTTATCCAGAGCCGCGGTTTTCTTCTGATTCGCCATTTCAAGCGCTTGATAATTTTCCAATAATTCCTGGGTTTGCACGAGGATCTCATTCTGTTGAGTCTCATTAATTTTCTGATAAGCATTCATTGTCAGACGAGCGAGAAGTACAACGATAGAGGTAATCAAAACACAGAGCAGGAGGTTAATGAGCAAGGCGCGATTGACTTGGCCCATCTCTTTGATTTCAGTCTGCTCGACGAACAGGTGCCAGCCAAGTGCTTCCACGAAGCGCGTATTCAAATGAACATTCTGACCCTGTCGTGTGTATTGAAGGATATTGCTGTTTGTTGCCAGTAAACTATCAGCAATAACGGAAAGGCCATCAATCTCATGAATCGATTGAGTTTCCTCAGGGAACGTGCCGTATTGCAGCATGATCTTGCCCTGCTTGTCTGTAAAATAGATATGACAATTGTATTTTTTGTTGTATTCTTCCATGAGATCGTTGACCGCATTGATGGTCAATCCGACCCCGGTGGCGCCAATATAATTGCCATCGTAATCAAAAACCCGGTAATTGATAAAAATGGTCATCGCATCTTTATTGGCCAGGTCAGGATCCACATTGGTTTCATAATCCGCTTCCATTTCCCTGACACGGAAATACCAGGCATCCCTTGGCTCTTCAGGATCTACTTTCTTCAGGATACCATTGGCATGGTAATAAATATGTGTTTTCTCAGAGACGAAAAAGCTGGTGAACGTATTGTACTTTACCATGATCTCATTCAGGTACTTGGTCATCTGGCTGACATCTTTTTCTCCATCAAGAATCCAGTCTCGAAGAAAGGAGTTGTTGGCCATCAGGGAAGAGATAAAGATCGGGCGAAGCAAATCGCGCTGGATTTCAGAGTAGACATTGTCGCCTGTCAGGGGCAAGGTGGTCGTGTCTATTTGAGAACGAAGGGAAGAAAGGGATACAAAATAACTCACCAGACTGGTTGTGAGAAAACCCACGACCAGCAGCGCTCCCAATATAATGATGAGTTTTCTTTTTTGTTTTGGCAATTCTGTCTTCATCCTGGTTTTACTTGCTTTCTAATTTAACCGATTAATGAATTTTAAGGTTCCTGATGATAATGTAATATGTCTGGTTTACAAATTCAATAAAATAAATGATGAAGGCTTTCAGATCCGGCAACCGGATCTGAAAGCCTTACAAATGATGCAGCCCCAATGTGGGGTTTACTTCTTCAAAAGTTTGTGTATGATACGATCCAGTCCCGCGAATTGGCCCGTGGGGATTACGGCAGTGACAAACAACGCTGCCATCTCCACGAGATTTTTATTCACGATGAGATAATTGCCTTCCATGGGCAGGGAGTAATGCAGGCCCACAAACGGTGGATTGCAGACATAATATAGAAGGATGAGTCCCATGCCCGCGACACTGGCGAGGCGTGTGAACACACCCAGAATCAATGCCAGGCCGATGGCAGTCAGTCCCCAGATGTTCATAAAATCCACCATAGCCAGGACTTTCGGTGTATTGGCCATCCATTGAAAAATGGGAGCGAACAACCATTTCGATTCGATTAGAAATCCGGCCGAGGACCAGTTGCCTTTCATCATCTTGGCCAGACCTTCATAGAGAAAATGCCATCCAATTAACACACGCAGAACTGTCAGTGCAATGAATGGGAGTGTATGATTTTTATCTGAATTCATAGTTTGCCTTTCATCTAAATTTGTAGTACGACATCATCCATTTACACGTGAAATTCATTCTTTGCGAATGACATGCGGCGTCCGGATTCGACCGCTTCATTGACCTTCAATACGCTGACAGCGGTCTCATACCCGATTTCAGCCGGGCAGTTCAGTGTTTCTGTCCCTCGTATGGAATTGAAGAAATTCTCAAGATGCGGCTGATGATACGGATCGGTAAAGGCTAATGGAATGTCGTGCCGATCCGGTGCGATGGTCTCACGCACATCCAGAACAGCTCCGGCGGCGATCTGTTTGGGTTTTTCCGGCGCAGTTAAATATCCCTTGTTAACCCACTCGTCCCATTGCGGTGCAGTGGGTTCACGGTATACGCTGCCGCGATTTCTCGATTCCGATATGTGCAACGTGCCTTGATCTCCTAAAAAGTTCTCGAAGTATCCCTCACTGCTGTTTGTAGTCAGGGTTTGATAATAGGCACGAACCACGCCATTCTTTGTTTCATACTCATAAATCGCAAGCACTGTGTCATACCACTCGTGTGTCTCCTTGACGTAGTAATCCGTACCGCCACTGGCCAGAACCGAAGTGGGAACTGCTTCCAAAAACCAGTTGTAAATATCGATTTGATGGGATCCCAGATCTACAATCGGGCCGCCGCCAAGGCCTTTGAACCAGCGCCAGTTGCAGAATTGTTCCATGGATTTAAATCCATATTTTTTCAGTGTCGCATCCGGGATGGCATATTTCTTGGGCCAACCCAGGTCGGGCTGCACGGACCGGTTCCACTGACCATTCACAGAAGTCATCCTGCCCAATATTCCAGCTTCTTTGACCAGCTTCTCATAAGCGTGAATGTACCGGGGATTGGATCGGCGTTGATGTCCGATCTGCAAAAGCTTGCCCGTTCGATTGGCCGCATCCACCATGCTTTTGGCTCCGGCAAGCGTGTTGGCCATTTCTTTTTCGCAGTATACATCCAGTCCGGCTTCCAGACAGGCCACGGTATGTTCGGCATGCCAGAAATCGGGTGTGGCAATAATGACAGCATCCAGATCGGTTTCGTTGGCCAGCATCTCGTGATAATCCTGATAACTGTTGACCTCCTGTCCGTATTTCATCAGGATGCGGCTTACCCGTTTGAGATTGTAATCCTCCCAAATGTCACAGACCGCTTTAAACCGCAGACCAGGAATTTTTAGACAGGCATTAAGCAGTACCTGCCCTTGAGCGCCTGCGCCTAACAGGGCCACATTGATCTCTGAAAGATCTCCGGAAACCACTTTCTTTTTACTTGATGTCAGTACTTTTTCAAGAGATTTTTTATGTGCAAGTGCAATTCCCATCGCCCCAAGTACAGGCACGCCTGCCAGCCCCTGCAGAAAATCGCGCCGGTTCAAGCTTTTGGAATTCGTCGTTGCTTTTTCTTTTTTGTCTTCACTCATTGGTTGTGCTTCCCTTATTTTTCAAGGTTAAAAATTATCACAGGATCGATAGGCATCGATGACGGCCCGTTCGCCCTTTTTGCCGGGCTGGCTGTTGCCGTGCTCCATGCCGACGATGCCCTGAAATCCTTTTTTGTGGATGTACTTGAACACATTCTTGTAATTGATCTCGCCGGTGGTCGGTTCTTTACGTCCCGGATTGTCGCCAACCTGAAAATAGGCGATTTCATCCCATGCTTTTTCCATATTCGGAATGAGATTGCCCTCGGTGATCTGCTGATGATAGAGATCATCCAATATCTTGCAGGAGGGACTCCCAATCGCCTTGCAGATCTGATAAGCCTGGGGAATCTCAGTCAAAAATAGACCAGGATGATCTTTCCATGCATTCAGCGGTTCGAGCACCATGATGAGTCCTGCCGGTTCCAGCACACCGGCACACCACTTGAGATTTTCGATGACATTGGCGGTTTGATACTCCCATTCCAATCCCGTATCGAATGCACCAGGCACCACCGTACACCATTTTGCATTGACTCGCTTTGCCACATCCACGGCTTCTTTCATCTGGGTGACCAGCATCTCCCGAACTTCCGGTTTATCCGTCACAAAACTTTTTTCTCCGAAATTCGCATAAGCCACAAACACGCCCATGGTCATGTTCAATCGAACCATCTCCGTAGCGATTTTTTCCTGCGTTTTGATAGACCGGCCCTTCATACCATTGTCTTCAAGGGCTGTGAATCCCTCATCAGCCATGAATTTTAGCTGATCGATTAGATCTTCACCCGCATGATGTTTGAACATACCGAGATGGGGGGCGTATTTGAGCTTGAATCCGGATTCAGCATTCAACCGTCCAACTCCCGCTCCCGAAAGTGCGGCCGTTACCAGTGATGCAGTCTGTATAAATTGTCGACGGGAAAATCCATTTTTCATAGATGAATCCCTCCTAAATAAGCTCTGTGATGCCGGGCATGGCCACGGCCGGTTCGGGCAGATCGCCAAATTCATATTTTTCCATGCTGTAATCCAGTGTGGACACATTCATTGCCCAGTCGTATTTGATGGCACGGCCCGTGTAAGCGCTCATCCGGCCAAGAATGGCAGTCATGGTGGATTCGGCGACCTGACGGCCTTCGTTTAACGGAGTGCCATTTCGAATGCTTTGAATCAGATCGGCATGTTCCTGCTCATAGGGATTGGGAGAATCACCCTTATATTGATACGGATTCTGTCCCATAATGCGTCCCACTGAGCTGTCTGTATAGGTCTCGCCAACTGTACCAACAATCCGTTCTGAAACCATATCGGTGCATCCATTGATTTGGCGGCACATGCTGGTCACCTGGATTCCCTCAGGATATTCATACTGGATAGCGAAATGGTCGTAGATATTGCCATATCCATCACCCTTGCGTACCTGGCGTCCGCCCATGCCCACGGCCTGAACGGGCAATGCACCGAGCGCCCAGTTGATCACATCCAAATTGTGCACATGCTGTTCGACTATATGATCACCGCCGACCCAGGTGTAATGCAGCCAGTTGCGGAGCTGGTATTCCGCATCTGACCAGCCCAGTTCATTTTTACGCCGCCACAGATCCGGCCCGTGTTCCCACCAGGGCGGGCTGCCGACCCAATAACATTGCGCTCCGCGTATCTCACCGATCTGACCGTCTTTGATGCGTTGCATGACATCCAGGTAATGCAACTGATGTCTGCGCTGTGTGCCCGCGACAATGGCCAGCCCTTTTTTCTTGGCAAGCTCTGCAGATTCCATCACAGATTTCACACCCTGAGGATCTACGGCCACAGGCTTTTCCATAAATACATGTTTGCCCGCTTCAACGGCTGCTCTCAGGTGCTTGGCGCGAAAATGGGGTGAACAGGCCAGGATGACCATGTCCACATCTGAATCGATGACCCTTTGATAGGCATCGAACCCTACGAACACACGATCTTTTTTAACCTTGAACGCTTTGCCGAGCGGATCGCTTTTACCCCACTGGTTTTCCTCGCCGTCCTTCAAATTTTTATAACATGAATTAGCACGATCTTGAAAAAGATCGCCAAGGGCAACGATTTGTACACCTGGAGAGGAATCCACGCAATTGCGTGCCGCTCCGGTTCCACGTCCTCCACAGCCGATCAATCCCACGCGCAGTGTTTCCGATCCAGCTGCGTATACACGGGGAAGTCCCGCAATGATTGCCGCAGATGCAGTGGCCGTGGTTTTCATGAACGTGCGTCGTGTTACTTCATCCGAATTGCTTTTTTGTGATGTCATGATAGTATCCTGTCCTTATTTAAGGGAACCTATAATGTCCAACCTTCACGATAGGGGATGCGTAGGAGTTCGTTGGCTTCTGGCAAATTGGTGATCTCGCCTTTGTCGCCGTCCCATTCCAGAATTGTATTTTTATCCTTCATCCTCACCGCGATGTTGCCCAGCAGCATGGTTTCAGTCAAAGGTGCCGAATAGCTGAAATCCGTGGTAGACTTTCCACCGTTTTTAATCGCCTTGGTCCACTCCGCCTGAATGCCTGGCGAACGCTGGATGGTTTTTTCCGGTTTGGCATATGCTTGCATGCTGGTTTCCGGCACGAGCCGCGGACTGCGGCCATAGCATCCACACATCAATTTGCCCTTCGTCCCTTTCATGAGCACGCCGCCTTCCGAGTCGCCCATCATGCGGCCCTGTTCGATATCTTTAGGCCGATTAGGCATCATGCCGCCGTCATGCCATTTCAGGGTAACAGGAGGTTTGCCATCCCGCTCCGGAAATTTATAAGTGATCACAGTCGCAAGCGGGAAAGATTCCTCAAATAGTTTGGTTGAGACAGCCTGTACGGTTTTCGGGTATTTCAGATCCAATGCCCAATAGGGGACATCCAATATATGCGCACCCATATCGCCCACGACTCCGGTTCCGAAATCATACCAGCCTCGCCATACGAAATGGCTGAGTGCCGGATGATAGGGCCGCCACTTCATGGGACCGATCCACAAGTTCCAATCCAAAGTCGGCGGAACCGAAGGCATTTCTTTAGGTGCTTCGATACCTTGCGGCCATACTGGACGGTTGGTCCAGCAATCCACTTCAGTGACATCTCCAATCGCGCCGTCTGCAATCCACTCATTAATCAAACGGGAACCTTCATCGGCGTGACCCTGATTTCCCATCTGTGTGACGACTTTATGTTTTTTGGCTGCTTTTACCAACTCGCGTGCTTCAAAAACAGTATGGGTCAATGGTTTTTGCACGAAGGCGTGTTTCCCCATTTTGATCGCCATCATGGCCGCAGCCGCATGACTATGATCCGGTACACTGACTGTAACCGCGTCGATGGTCTTCCTGTTTTCTTCAAGCATCTTGCGGTAATCTTTGTATTTCTTGGCTTTGTCAAACCAGGCCAGCACCTCGGGCTTGTCTGCGTTTTTCTCACGGAACTCGGCCATCTTTGCATCGTCCACATCACACAATGCAACGATGTTCTCGCCACTGACTCCCAATGTGTCAGAAAAACCCTTTCCGCCCACACCGATACAGGCAATGTTTAGTTTATCACTCGGTGCTTTATATCCGGGGCCACCCAATACATGACGTGGAACAATGGTGACTGTTGCAGCCACTGCGGCCGCACTACCCAGAAAATTACGTCTGGACATGGCTTTTTCAGAAGACTTGTTGTCTTTTTTCTCCTTCATTGCCCACCAATCCTTTCTAAAAGATCCGGTTGATAAAACCACAAAACCAATCTTGAATGATCCTGTAAAAATTGTCAGATCGATTGGAAGTTGTGAAAATTCTTCTGCAGGGTGTCATTTTCTTGTCCGACATGAATAGAATCGGGATTTATACTTTTCATGTTACAACAATATAGACGAATAAGTTGCTCAATTTCAAGAAGAAAACGAACTCTTTCACATTCTCTGACAGAAAATGACAATCGAATGCAAACTCCCAAATTGATTTAGTCGTGATGAATTAGAGCAGAACGAAGCTTTTTAATATGGCTGCGTCTTTGTTTTTGTTCTAGGCGCTTTTCTTTGGAGGAACGCGTCGGGCGAGTGGGAATACGATGTTTGGGTTTGTGCGATGCTTTTTGAATCAAGGATACAAGCCGGTCGATGGCGTCCTGTCGGTTTTGTTCCTGTGATCGATGTCTATGTGCTTTAATCAGAATATATCCATCTTTCGTAAGACGGCTCCCGGCCAGTTGAATCAAACGGCCCTTAAGTTCTACTGGCAGATTTTCAGAATGAAGGATATTAAATCGAAGCTGGACCGCTGTGGCGACTTTGTTGACGTTCTGTCCGCCCGGCCCTGAAGATCGGATGAATTCCAATTGCAATTCTGATTCATGGATTGAAATTGTGGGCGTGATGTTGATCATGGAACTCCCTACTTCAGCGAAGCTGAGGGTCCCCCATAACAGGGGGAACACAGGTATTAGAATTGATCAGGTGTGAGACTCCAATTAGATTAATGTATCTTTAACTCGTTGTAATTCAGTTTCAGTATCCTCAAGAATTTCGCGCATGATTTCAGAAACGGGCTCAATTTTATCCACCAGGCCCACGGACTGGCCTGCCATGAGCGAACCAGAGTCGATATCGCCATCCACTACAGCACGGCGCAATGCGCCCATCCAGAATTCTTCGACTTTGTTTTGGGCATCATGCCGGTGAATGGTTTCTAGCTCCAGTTGTTTTAAAAGATCCAGTTGCAATTGACCAAATTCTTTATGCGCCTTGTTCTTGATGGAACGCACAGCCACAACGGGCAAACGGCTGTCATACTGTGGTGTCGAAATCGCTTCACGCGCCTTGGCTTTGATGAATCGTTTTTTGAAATTTATATGTGCGATGCTTTCCTTTGCCACGGCAAAGCGTGTTCCCATTTGCACACCGGCCGCGCCCATAAGATACATGTGGGCCGCTATCCGGCCTGTGGCAAGACCGCCGCCTACAAAAATGGGCACGTCCGGAATCTTGAATAAAACTTGCTGCAACAGTACATTCAGACTGACATGACCCACGTGGCCGCCCGCTTCTGATCCTTCCAGGATCAGGGCGTCCGCACCGTATTTTAACATCCTATCAGCAATTGACAGGGTAGAGGCAAAGCAGAGCACCTTCGCTCCGGTGGCTTTTACCTGATCTATCTCTCTTTCACGGGGAAAGCTTCCGGCAAAAATCACATACTCCAATTTCAGATCTTTGACCAGAACCATGTGTTCCGGATAAACAGGTGCAATGGTGATCAGATTCACACCAATTGGTTTGTCGGTTTTTTCACGGGTTTCCTGAATTTGCTGAGAGAGGATGTCTGGAGGTGTGTTACCGCCTGCCAGACAGCCGAATCCGCCTGCATTGGCGACCGCGGCGACGAGGTTGGGTTCGCTGATCCATGTCATGGCACCGCAAATTATCGGGTAATCCACATTCAGGAATTCTTTGCCGGTTTTATAAAATCGATCTGAAAGTTTTTGATCCAAAATTTTTCTCCGATTATATGCTTATTTATATGGATAAAATATATAAATAATTATTTTCAAATAAAATAGAAGAGTTTTGAAAGTAGTTAATCTATGTAATCCCATAAAAAAGCCCGCGTCTAGCGCGGGCCAACATTCATTTATAATTGTATTATTCACGATTCTTAAATGGAGTAAATTTCCTGCCAAGTTTCCCAAGATATTTGGAGGTTGGACGGATCAGACGGTTGTCTGCGTACTGTTCCATGATATGGGCAATCCAGCCAGCTGCACGTGATGCGGCAAAAATCGTTGTGAAGTATTCGGGCGGGATCCCCAACGCATGCTGTACGGTTGCCGAATAGAAATCCACATTCGGGAAAATGCCCTTTTCTTTTTTAACAATGTTTTCAATGCGATGGGAGATTTCAAAAAAGTGTTGCTGATCGGTTCCCTCGCAGAGTTTTTCAGAGAAAACGCGCAAGTGTTTGGCTCTCGGATCTTCAACGCGGTAGACGCGATGTCCAAATCCCATGATACGTTGTTTGTTCTCAAGCATGCCGGCCACATATTCCTTCACAGCTTTAAGATTGCCGATATCGAGCAGCATTTCCATGACACGTTGGTTTGCTCCTCCGTGTAACGGGCCCTTTAAAGCCCCGATGGCACCACAAATTGCCGAGTGCATATCACCGAGTGTACTTGTGATCACACGAGCGGTAAACGTACTGGCATTCAGGCCATGATCTGCATGCAGGATCATTAACCGATCCATCGCCTTTTGTTCGAGTTTGGTTGGTGGTGTGCCGCGAAGCATGTATAAAAAGTTTGTAGAGATGTTGAAGTTCGGATCCGGGGAAATCAGGGGCGCGTTGTTGCGAATCCGGTGTAGGTCTGCAATAATTGTCGGGATTTGTGCCAGCAACCGTTTTGCTTTACGCTGATTGGATTTCAGTGAAATATTATTTGCATCCGGATCAATTGCGGAGAGCATACTGATCGCAGTCCGCAACACGGCCATAGGGTGGCTGCTTGGAGGTGTCAGCCTGAGCATTTCCACAACCTGGCCCGGCAGTCGCATATCTGAAACAATTTCTGATTGGAAATTGATAGTTGTATTTTTATTCGGCAGTTCTCCGGTCCAGAGCAATTGAACAACTTCAGCGAATGTTGTTTTTTCAGCGAAATCATGAATATTGTAACCTTGATAATATAGATTTCCATTCACTCCATCGACATAGGAGATTGAGGTTTCAGCTGCCACGATTCCTTCAAGGCCCCGGACTACAACTTTATTTTGTTTGGCTGTCATTTATAAGTCCTCCAAAATTTAGATTTATATCTGTCGCTTTATTCACACTGGTTATATCGATTATCCAGGGGTAGGCTGATGTTATGGAATTTCAGGGCTGGGTTGCAGTGATCCTTTTTACTGTTTATGCTGTCTTGCCCTGGAATATGTATATTTAAAATTTAGCAGTACTTCTCGTAACATGGTGAAAATATAAATAAAATATTCCATACAGTAAAAATATATAGAAAAAATATTATAAATTCAAGAGAATAGTTAAGAAAACAGTGTTTTCGCAGGATTAAAAAAGCAGTGAATAATGTTCTTTATTTTCGGATAAAAGACTGCGTGGATGTTTGCAGAGAATGATTCCTATTATCCACTTTGATTTTCTTTGGTTTTTTCTATACTTTCTATTTGTGAAATAATAATGTATGCGATCTTGCGTTCCATGCTCCCTGCAACTCAAAAAGCGTCGATATTCATATTAAGATTCCCAAAACCAACAGAAAGACAAAACATTTATTTTCCAGAATATCTATTAGTTAGCGCCCAATAATTTAAATATCTTGGCAAATCATTAGAAAATTTTGTATAATAACTAACTTGTGGGGACAACAATGATAAAACCAGAAACATTATCAAAAACTATGACCGGGCTTACAATCCCAACAATTTCTGGGCGCCATGTCAGGCTAAACTTGGACTCGGTGTGACATTCTAATTCCGGGTGAACCGATTTAATCACAATTGAAGCTGAAAGGTGATATTACTATGAAGAGGACATTATCAGTTTTACTACTCATCTCAGTGACCTTGCTGTTGGCCGCTTCAGTGTGGGGCCAGGGCAAAATCTATGAAGGTCCGGATGACCCCGCCGGTGATGATGCGGCCCGGCGAGAGGGATATATGACAGGAAACCGTGTCTTTACCGAATTCAAAAATACGACCGAGCTGTCAGACTGGCCCGATCCGGAGGCATCAAAATGGCCCAATACCTATTACGGCTATAAAATGAATGACGGGATCGGCCTTCTGGTCGCGAGCCGTGTTTTTATTGAGGGCGATACCACACCGGTCACTGATCCGGCTGAAATCGCAACCAAGGGTGCGGCCGGTCTGCTTGACACGCTCTTTTACCTTCAAACGAACTATCGTGAACGACAGGATGTAGATCCGGCCTCAGGTATTGAGTGGAATCTCAAGGCTATTGTTACCTATGTGAATCCTGACAGTGAAACCCCGGCCATGAGTGACGACCCTCAATCATGGCCGGTGGATGGCTGGCCCGCCACAAACAGTGAACTCAAGTGGCCCGATGAATGGGACGGTTTTTTCGGACGGGGTGTGTTCAACGCCGACATGGAAACCTATTTCGCGGCCAATGACGCGCAGGATCAGGAATATCTGCCTCTGAACACACAGCATACAGGCCCGTGGTATTATCCGCGTCCAGGACACTATGTTGGCGAGAAACGTTCGGATGTCTCCATTCAATACGGAGAGCCCTGGGGTGGTCTGGGAATTCGTGTGGAACAGCGCGGTTTTCAATGGTCCAACCCCCAGGCCCGTGACTGTATTTTCTGGCAGTACACAATTGCCAATATTTCCGATTATGATCTAAACGAGGTCGCATTCGGATACTGGCTTGACAATGCAATAGGCGGTGAAGCCAGTGACAATGACATCGGTGCATTTGATGTTCAATTGGACTTGGCCTATTCATGGAATGCCACAGGTTTGGGTACTGGTGGCCGTCCGGTGGGTATAGCGGGCTTCGCCTTTTTGGAAAGCCCGAGTATCTCATGGGATGGTGAAGACAACGATACCGATGGAATCACGGATGAAAAACGGGACAATGAAGCCACAATCCTTGTCGGGCCTACTGAAGGCTATAGCGATCTAGATCAATTTATGCGTGTCAACAAACTGGATGAGAATGAACTTCGTGAACACTGGGACGCAGATGAAGATCAGGATTGGAACGATGGAATAGACGCCAATAACAACGGCCAGTATGATTTCGGTGAATACGCGGGCGACGATCTCGGAACCGATGGCGTGGCCCCGGGCGATTTGAATTATTTTGTTCCGGATGCCGATGGCACCGAGTGTAATCACCGACCTGATCTTAATACGACCGGAAGTGAACCCGATTTTGGAGAAACTGATATTTCTGAATCGGACATGCTCGGATTAACCATGTTTGATATGTATCCGATACCGGAGGATACACCGCTTTCGCTCTGGTTCCGCAACGATCGAAGCATGTTTGAGAAAATGGCAACGGATTCATTGAATCCCTTTTTTGGATCACCGCGTAACCTGGCCGAGGTTTTTGCATCCGGTACGTTCCAGATTTTTCAGGGACGTACGGAGCGTGTCTCGATGTCTCAACTGTATTCCTACGATCCACTTGCCGGGCTGAGTTCTGCAGATCATATCGCTCCTGCCCTGTTCCGCCTTAAGGGCACCGTGCAGATCATCTATAATCGCGATTACCGGTTTGCCAAGCCGCCTCTGACACCGACTTTGACTGCCACACCGGGTGACGGACATGTGATCCTGACCTGGGACAATCGGGCGGATCAGTTGACAGTGGAACCCTTCCTTGATCGAATCAATGACTTTGAAGGATATAAACTGTATCGTGCCACGGATAAGAAAATGTCTGATGCCATGACCATCACGGATGGTTTTGGTAACCCCACACTCTATGAGCCGATTTTTGAGTGTGATAAAGCCGATGGTACCACAGATTTTGCCAACTTTGGTCAGGTTAACGGTCAGGGTTATTATCTTGGAAGTGACAAGGGACTTGCCCATTCGTTTGTGGATTCAACAGCTCAGAATGGCCGTACCTATTATTATGTGCTGGTTTCTTACGATTACGGTATCCACCCCGACTCGCTTGAGGGTGAAGATGATTACGGAGAAGGTGAGGGTATCTCTCCCGCAGAGAGTCCTTTTGTAATTGAGCTTGATGAGATCGAAGAGATCTCGCGACAGAGTATCAATGTGGCTGCGGTTACACCAAGAGTGCAATCTGCAGGATACATGACCAGTGCCAGTGCAGAAGTGAATAACGAAAATGTGCTTGGATCAGGGGTCATTAGACCTGAGGTTGTAGCCAAAGACGCTGTAAAAGCAGGTCATAGTTATGCAGTCACATTCTATAATGACATTTTTGACGATGTAAACTTCTATGAAGACCATGGCGGTCTTTATGTTGCGAGTGGTCTGCAAGTTCATGATGTGACCGACGGCGGAAAGTCGCTGGTTTATAATGATGTGCTTGAAGAACTTGTTGGTGGCTCAAAACCGACGTTGATTAACACCACATTGGTTGAGAGTGACACACTGGATGTATGGCATATCGCAGCTGGTGACACATTAACAACGGGTATTTTTGAAGGAATTCAACTGAAAGTATTCTCTCCGATTATCACTGCAGAATATGATAGTACACAAGAAGGCTGGCTGCAAGGTGTCGGCGCTGAGCCGAATATCGTGCCCAGTGCAGCAGAGGGTGATTTCTTCCCATGGACATATCAAATCGAATTTGGGGATCCTGATTCAGTGCTTTATACATCCATTGTATCAAACGTAAGACGCATTATGGATGAAGGTGGCACCCGAATTGATTCAGATGATATCCTATCACTGTTACCATTTAGCTTCAGATGTTACAATACATCATTTGTGGATACAACGACCGGTGAATATGAAAGTCTGGATATACTTGTTAATGATCTGAATCAAAACGGTGTATTCGATTTAACTGAAGACCGCATTTTTGTCGGAGCCATCGAAAGTCGCGGCCGTTGGGCCGGAACAGTTTTTATCTTTGATTT
>JABMRT010000059.1 GCA_013202295.1 Candidatus Zhuqueibacterota bacterium | reverse complement strand
TTTTGTTTTTTTTCATTTTTATCTTCGTCTGGAACTTTGTCGGACATTTGTTCTTCGTCCTTTGTATCTACCTCTGGAACTTCGTCGGACACTTCTTCATCCATTATTTGGGATGACTGAGTCACAACGACTGCCTCTTCTGTCACATCCTCATCTTCGTGTTGCTCTGACATGGATGCTTCGTCAGAATGTTCGTCTTCAAACGCCTCATCGCGCTTGTTGAGAAATTGGATGCGTCGCGCCTTGACTTCAACAATATTTCGATTTCGGCCCTCTTCTGTTCGAAGACTGCGGCTCTGCAACTCACCTTCAACAAGAACTGCGCTGCCTTTTTGCAGGTTTTCCGAACAGCTTTCAGCCAATTTATACCAGGCCACCACACCGACATAGCATACATTCTCTCGCCACTGTCCGGTATTATCTCTGAACTTTCGATTTGAGGCAATCCAGAAATTGGCCACAGGCGTCCCATTGGTGGTTTTACGAAATGAGGGATCTCGTGTTAAATTTCCAGCTATAACCACATTATTGATATCAGGCATTCTGAGGTCCATCATATGACCCATACCTCCTCATATAATTACTCTGAAGAGACCGGTTTCTCCTCTTCATTGGTAACATCATCTGTTTCGGTGGAAGAGGACTCAACTTCCTCGGCCTTATTTTCACTATCACTATCAATCTCAGCATTTGTATCCGATGGCAATGCTTCCAAATCCTCTTTTACTTCTGGTTCTGGCCCTTCTTTAGTTACTTTAGAAGACTCATCGGAAATGCTCTCATCTTTCTTTATGGCTTCTGGAGAATCATCAGAAATGCTCTCATCTTTCTTTGCGTCATCCACTGCCTCAGCTTTGGACTTGGCTTCCTTGCGAATCTCTTCTTTAATCACAATCGTGGGTACACGAAGCACGAGATAACGCAGAATCAGGTCATCGAGTTTAAAATCTTTTTCAAGCGCCTCGACAACCGTTCCTTCAGCCTCGAACCTGACATACACATAATATCCATATTGCTTCTTTGCAATCTCGTAGGCAAGACGTCTTTTACCCCATCTGTCAATGAGCTTGATCTTGCCTTTGCTCTTCTCCATCAGCTGGGTGTACTTCGATACGACTTTCTCAATCTCATCTGTTGAGAGATGCGCATCAACAATGAATGTGGTTTCATACTGTCTGATCATACAGTCTCCTTCCCTTTGGTCTTCTGGTTCTTCCAGTGATTGAAAGAACAGGGATTAAGTGATTAATTGTTCCAATGATTCATCGCATGATGAATCCCGTTGTGTATAAAATCTACAATAGCCTCGCTTGCCAAGTCAATCATCTCATTGACAGTGGATCGCTCGGACTTTTTAAATCGGGCCAAAACATAATCTGCTGGATCTTGTCTAGTATCTTTATCAATTCCCATCCGCAGACGTGGAAACTCTTTTGTGTTCAGTTTTTCAATAATGGACGCCAGTCCGTTATGTCCACCATTTGATCCTTGCTCACGGAACCGAAGCTTCCCAAGCGGTAAAGCAAAATCATCACAAACAACCAGCAGATGATCCAGTTCGGTTGGATGGCGAGCCAGAACATGTGAAACAGCTACACCGCTCAGATTCATAAATGTCATGGGTTTGACAAACAGGATTCGATTCTGTTCGATATGGCATCGTGCAGTATCATACGGTGCTCTGCTGGCTGAAAAGCTGCATTGCCATTGATTCGCCAGCTGATCTAAAACCCGAAATCCAAGATTATGCCTCGTTTCGACATACTTCTCGCCCGGATTCCCTAAACCCACAATAATAAATAAGCTTGGATTCTGAATCGTTCTGCCTATTTTTCTGCCTCTGCTTCCTCTGTCGCTCCTGCTGTTCCTTCTGCTCCTTCTTCTCCTTCTTCACCTTCAAGATCCTCTTCTTCAACTTCCTCTTCAACTGCGACGACTTTCGGCAGAAATACATGTACAACCGGATGATGTTCATCCGTTATAAATCGAACCTTGTCAATGGGCATATCTGTCAATGCAATCACATCGCCGATTTGCATCTCTGAGACATCCACATCCAGATGTTCAGGAATATCCAGCGGCAATCCTTCAACTTCAACCTCACGCAGAGAATGCTCAAGAATTCCACCTTCACGAACACCAAGGGGCGTTCCTTGAAGTATGATCGGAATCGAAATCTTGATTTTCTCGGTCATCTTAATGCCCATAATATCGGCATGAACTGGTTCGCTTGTAACTGGATGGATTTGAACTTCTTTAATGATGCACTTATGTTCTTTACCATCAGGCAGTATTAAATTCAGAATATTCACTTGAGCACTCATTAACCGCAGAAGTTCTTTTGTGTCAACACTCAGGGCTTTCGAATCTTCTCCGTGTGCATAATAAATTGCAGGAACACGTCCATTTCTTCGAAGTGACTTTGCAATTTGACTCCCTGCATTGTCACGTAATTCAGCATGTAAAGTAGCTTCTGGCATATTTCTTCCTCATTAAAATAACATAAATTCTATTTTCATTTACAATGTATTATCAAACAATGAACTAATGGATTCAGCATGGTGAATCCGTTTGATCGCCTCTCCAAATAGCGATGCCGAGGATAAAACCTCGATTTTCTCGCATTGTTTTTCTTTGGGGATGGGTACGGTGTCAAGCACCAACACTTTGGATATCGATGATTTACAAATTTTCTCAACCGCATCCCGCGAAAGGATCGGGTGGGTACAAGCTGCCAATACCCGATGTGCTTTGTTCTCTTTTAAGAGTTCAGCAGCGCTACAAAGTGTGCCGGCTGTATCAATAATATCATCAACCAGAATCACATCCCGACCCTCAACATCACCGATTAGAGTGACAGAATCAATTTCATTGGGCCCCAATCGCCTTTTATCCACAATTGCGAAATCCGTATTCAATCGATTGGCGTAGGCCCGTGCGCGTTTTGAACTGCCCACATCCGGAGCCACGACCACGGGATTGTTAAAATTATTGGAACTCAAATATTCCACAAAAATGGTGTATGCATATAGATGATCAAACGGAATGTCAAAGAATCCCTGAATGGATGGAGAATGCAAATCCATGGTCAGAATTCTATCTGCGCCTGCTGTGGATATCATATTCGCGATCAGCTTTGCGGATAATGAAACACGCGGGCGATCCTTCCGATCCTGGCGCGCATATCCAAAATAAGGAATGACCGCAGTAATGCGATCCGCAGATGCACGCTTCGCCGCATCAATCATAAGTAGCAATTCGATCATGTTATCGCTGGGAGGACAGGTCGGCTGAATGATAAATAGATCTTTACCGCGAATACTTTCGTTATAGGTTGCCGAAAGTTCACCATCACTAAAGCGCGTTAACTCTGCCTGTCCGAGTGGAATACCAAGATATTCAACGATTTGTTTTGCTAATTGTTGATTTGCAGATCCAGAAAATACTTTCATTGAACATTAAACCCTGTTCCCCTTCGCCCCACACAATCAAACCCCCCGGTACTCCATCATCGTAATTGAGTTACGAATGTTGATTGCCAATGATGCCGGGAGCGGACGGTATAGTTGATTAAATCCTTACAAATTTACAATTAAAAATCTAAAAACACAAACCTTTTAAATGCTGGGGCGGGAGGACTCGAACCTCCGAATGCGGGGACCAAAACCCCGTG
>JABMRT010000058.1 GCA_013202295.1 Candidatus Zhuqueibacterota bacterium | reverse complement strand
TTCTTTCTATCCGTGCTTCATCTGTGTTTATCTGTGGCACATTTTATTTTAATACCTACTCGATTCAACAGTGCACCAATGAAAAGCTTTTAGGTCATTCATTTCAACAAAATTGAGGCTGAATTAAATCTGGCATTGTCCCTCAATCAGTCTGATACGGTTTAAATCGGCCTTATCAATCTTGGTGGAATATTTTTGGATGATGCTCTCTCCACCCAATTGATACGCCGTCCAGAGATAAGTATGCGCCTCTCGCCTGCCCACCCTCTTATATGCAAAATAGGTTTTCATGTATCCTTCAGCGATCTGTACTTTATCGGTTTGAGTCAGGCTTTCAATATTGCCTGTAAGTGGTGGAATAGTCAATTCGCTGGCAGGATTCAGGAAATCCGGATTCTTTACATTTGCAGCATTCTCGCCATAAATATAAGGCCACAAGTATTGACTGTCATAATATTCGCCGGACAACCCCCACAATTGATCGCCAGGTTTAACTTGATGCATCCCACCTGGAAATGCCAAATCAACTGGCTTCTCTTCAGGGATAACTTCTTCAACTGGAGGCGTTTCTTGTACAGGCACTGCTGCTGTTTCTGCCACAGGCGCCGGGGAATCTTTTTTGAAAACAAGAAGCAGGATTATTACTACAATAATAACCGGAATGGCAATCCATGCCCATTTGCGTGATTTGGATTTTTCTGTTTGTTCTGCCACAACGGATGGAGCCGCTTTTTTCGGGGCTGGCGCAGGTGGAGTTTCCCGAACCTCTTTTTTTATCTCCAGAATGGGTTCAGGTTTCGCCTCTTCCACTGGATGAATGTCCACAGCCCTCTGTGCTTTAACGTGAGGTAAATATTTGGGTTTCAGGTTGGCGTATTTACGATTAAAAAACCGGCGGAGTGTTGCATCAGGTCTGAAATTAATCTTATAATGCGCGGGTATTTCAATCGGCTCACCCGTTTGAATATTGCGCCCCATGCGTTCGTTTTGCCAGCGCAGTTCAAATTGTCCCAATCCGCGAACCACAACTTGCCCGTCTCGATCAAGACCTGTATGCAAGATATTTGTTAATGTATGCATGAAGAGATCTGCTTTGGTTTTTGATGTGTCGCTTTTTTCCATTAGCAGATCAACAAAATCGGCGTATGATATTTTAACGGTCACTGGGTTCGCTCCCTTTCTTTCATTTCAACTCTTAACGTAGAGTTGGGATGATATGACAAAAGCCGTTTGGGCGGGAGAATCATATGCTGCTTTCGACCCGGATCATAGCCCTTTCTTTTTCCTCGCTCTATGGTTTTAAATGTACCAAGATTTGGCAGTGTGAGTGTTGTTTCGTTATCGAGTAACTTGCGAAATACATTTGAAAAATGATCTAGAAGTTTTGAGACTTCCGGTTTTGAAATTTCTAGCTGTTCTGAAAGAGCAGCAACCACTTCTGAATGTTTCATTTAAACCTCGCAGGTTGATTGGAAAATTGACAAACAGGATCATCTTCTCAGATTGCAAACACACGAACGGGTATTGTCGCAACAATTGATTCATTGTGCTAATAGTTTGTACAGGGATAACTTATCAGGAAAGTAAAAAATCAAACGCGCATTGTCAAGCTGGTTTTGCCCTATTATTGTTTTAGATGTTCACTTGCTTTAAAATCTGATAATAAATTCTATCAGATATGCCCTGTTTTACTGGATTGACGGAGACTCTGTGCGAGGATCTCGACTGCAATATCAATGTGTGTTTCAGGATTCAAGGTAGGGCTGAGCAACCGGACCTGTCCAATCCGCTTAAGCAGTCGGTCATCATAGGCAGCCCCGGGACTAAGCCGATGCAGTTCGTTGATCAAATAGGCAAAGTTCAGCCCCCGTGATAGCTGCATCGCTTCCCCCAGTCCTTCGTAGGTCAACCCTTCCTGGTTGAAAATAATCGGCTGCTGTCGTTTGCTGACATAGAGATAGAGAACCTTCTTGTACTCTTCGGATGTCACTTCCTGCTGTGTCTCTACCTTTTTGGACATCGGCATTCCCATAAGCATCGTCTTGCCCAGGCTGAATTTACGCTCGGTGGTGGTGGTTGTCTCAGAATACGTGAGGGTGCTTGTAGTCGGTAGAAGCACGTCGATCTTTTCATAGGGTATCTCGGCAGTTCGCCCGTCATCTATCTCAATGTGAAGTGAGGATTTTTTGAGTTCAAAATGGCGAACAATTATACTGCCCGTTCTGCTGCGAACCTCTGCCGTGTCGATGATCCTCGTCTCAATTCCAATCGGATTCAGTTTCTTCACCATCTCCAGGGCGTGCTGTGAATCAGCGAAACTGGCAAACACGGTTGGACTGCCGCAGATTATCCGTTGCTGTACTTCGAAGGCTGTGATTCCAAGCACTGTGGAAATCTCTTGAGCAAACTCCGCTGTTTCTTCCTTCCAATTATTTATAACAACAACATGCACAGACTGCTCCTTGAAAGCGATGCTCTTCTCTAAGGGAAAGAAATCTATTGTGTATTTTGGGCGTACTTGTCAGGAGGATTCAATCCTCCGAAACTAAAATATCTTTATCAATTTGAATGTTCTGCATATCTTATTTTTCCTACCACCTATCCACAGTATGAGAATCCTCCCCAGTCATGGCCCAGGGTTAGGAAACCCGGGGCCATCAAAGGAAAAAGGGTGTCCGGTGTCCCATTCTAGAATCCTTGTAGGGATTTCTGAAATACATGTGATTTCTTGGTATGTTTGTAACCCGCGCGCTTATAAAAGTCGTGCGCACGCTCACGAACTATGTTGCTTCGAACACGTATCATTCTTACTTTCTGAGATTTTGCCCACTCCTCAGCCTTCCCTAAAAGCTGTGTTCCAATCCCAGCACCGTGGTACTCCTCAGAAACGACCATTCCTCCTATTTCGACGAACGCATCAGTCTCTACGCGTTGGGCTATGAAGGCGTGAATCCAACCAACAGGTATATCCGAATCATCTGCAGCAACCAGAACGAAGTGGTCCTCTCGGTCTAGAAAATGACTAAACCGTTCAACGATCTCATGAGCCGAGCATGGGTAGCCGAGCTCGCCGCACAAGACGGCAAGTGCTTCCTCGTCTCCAGTATAGGGCTTCTAGAGGTAAATCTGGGTTCTCATGGTCAAGTCTGACAATATCTATCTCACCATCATCACTTTCTGTGTCTTTTGAATCTGCCCTGCTCTTAAAACGAGTAGATATGTACCGCTGGATGCCAATCGTCCCGAATGGTCTTTACCATTCCAGTGTACGGAATAACTGCCAGCGATTTGTTGTTGACCTTTGATAATAGTCTGAACAGTTCGTCCCTGCATATCCACAACAGACAGTGTCACATCCACATTTTCTGACAAGGTATATTGAATCTTGGTTTGCGGATTAAAAGGATTAGGAAATGCGGGCAGGAGTTCTGTCAATCCCGGGAGTTCATCCAGGGTGATGGTGATTACATCATCGATTGTGACATTTCCCTGAATATCCACATCAGAGAGACGGTAAAAACAGGTCACACTCGGCTGGACGTCTTCATCAACAAATCCATATTCAGTTCTGGAGGAAGTGTTGCCTTGCCCAATGAGAGCGTTGTGGGTTTGATAGGAAGCGATGGTTTGCCATCCTGTTTCCGCAGATTTGCGTTCGAGGATAAATCCGACATTGTTGACTTCCGATTCCGTGGTCCATTTGAGGAGAATACCATCCTGCACAGCTTCGGCTGAGAACATGGCTAGTTCGACAGGCAGGGAATTGTCGCTTGTTGACCCAAGAATGTATTCCGTCCCGGTTTGACCTGTTTTGATTAATGTATTTGCACCCGTATCTAAAGTTGCATCCAAATCAGTCCAACTGGTTGTTGCATTATTACTTCTGGAAGCAAGATCAAGATTATCCTCATTTTGAATACCCAGATGTCCATCATAATTATAAGTCAATGTGTAAGTCGGGCTTGATCCTCCGACAATGAAGACACCAAAGTAATGTTCTTGAGAAAGTTGATTTAGATCTCCAGGAGGTGTGGTTACATTGGGTTCAGAATCAACCCGATAAATTTGAACACCGTCAGGAGAATTGGTGATTGTACCCACCGTCACATCATCTCCATCACCAGAAGCAAGATTGACACTCGATGGGGAAGAATAATCATACGTGCTGGCATCCCCTATTGCTACACCGGACCAGACATGGTCACCCCCGTCCATATTGGTCATCGTGCCTGTGTTGGTATTCGGGCTGCTATCAGTGCAGGAGGACCCCGAAGGTTCATCCAATTGCCAGTAACCAATCAGGTTGGATTCTGCTCCTGCCAGCTTTTTGCACATATTGGCACGAATATCAGTCACACTGCGTGCCACGTTCCATATCCTGACTTCGTCGATTGTCCCGTTGAACAGATCTCCAATGATTAAATTATTGGCATTTGTGGTAATTGCGCCAGATACTGTTTGCTGTGTTTTTAATACACCATTCACATACAGTTTCTGGTTGTTTGTCCCTGCATCTTTATTGTAGGTTAAGGCAATATGATTCCAGCCAGAGGGTGTTGATGTGGAGATGCTTTCACCGTTTATGTATCCCAAGATATTTCCGGAATCCATTAACAAGGCATAGGCATCATTTCCCTTGCTCGTCATCTTTGCCTTGGTAGTGACCTCAACTTTGACATAGTTCTCATAGACACTGTGATGTTCTTTCCGGTATTTCTCATAATCTTCCGGGCCTTCATAGCCATATTTCTTAAGCTCAAGATAGTCCTCTTCACTTAAAAACCCATTGGCGGCCGGATTGTCCGGTTGAACGTAATACCCTTCTCCAACAAAGATAAAATCTCTTTCCCAGCCTTGATATGGATCCCGTCTTGACAGAAAGTTTGAGATCTTCTGCCAAAAACCTGCTTCTTCGCGTGCCATTTTATGACAGAGAAACTCCAGAAACATTTCCTCGCCTTTATAGCCATTCGTAACCGTACGCTTGTCATCCGATTCGAGAATCAGGGATCGCACATCGCCCACCCTGGAGTGATCCACTTTGATAGGACTTAGTTTTTCAACTTTGATCGGAACCTCTTCGGACGTGTCAATCGCAAGCCAATCAATGCGATGGGGCTGGGTGAAATAAAATCTCATTTTGTATTCGCCATTCGCATCGGGCAGCCATTGAGACATATCGATGACATTGGTGGCCCAAAGCAGGTGTGGGGATATTGTCAATTGGGTTTTCCATTCGCCGTCCTTGCCTTTAATCTGGAAGTCTCCAAGGACCTGCACATTAATCGAATAATCCGTAGTTAAGATCAGTTTAAGATCCTTATGATTCGACAGGTCACCAAAATCTACTATGATCCAATCATCTTTTTGGCCAGTATAATATTTCTGTGCTTCATATCCCTCGTTGGCCTCAAATAACGTCAAACAATCAAAATCATTATTATCAATACAGGATATCGGTGGTTGAGGATCTCTTACGGTAAAAATATTTCCGTCCAGATCAGGCCACACATCAACCTCTTCTGGATGATCCACGGTCCACAGCTCCAGTTTGTCATAATATGACATTTCTGGGACGATATCTTTGATCATTAAGGGATAGACGCCATCTCTGGGTTTCAAAGGTTTCATCAGTCTGTAATAATCCACGGTCTCTTCCATAAAGGGATGCAGAAAAGGCATAATATCATTGTCCACTTCATACTCCGAGCCGTTCCAGGGAAAAATAAACGGGCAGCTAATTCCTTTATCCTTGGAACCGGATATGCCCATACTCAAATAGCCGGATCCGTCTATGATGTCAGAAAAACCAGAGGTATAGGTTTCGGAATAGGTCTGATCCGTGGACTGTGGAGTAGACGTAGTGAACCATTGATTCCAGGCGGAGCCGGTAAAGTTCCATGTATTCAATTCAAAGTCACCAAAGTTGGACAATTCATCATACCCTGTCCAGGTAATGGCTACCTGAGTTATATCTGAAAGGGCTTCATTGATTTTAAATCGATACCAAAGATTGGCCCAGGTATTATAAGACGTGGCAGCCCAGATATTTCTTGAGCCGTCATTGGCATTGACTGCGGTATACTGACCTGAATTATATTCAATATAGGAACCATGACCTGGATTTAATGGTGTATCTGCTCCCAGGAGAGTGCCATAGGCTTTGTTATTGGTGTTATCTGTAAAATCATAGGTTGTGGTTGAAGTATTGCCAACTCCATTCACCCATGCCTCAATCGTAATCGCATCGGTAATATCCAGGCTATTATCATCTGCAACACTTACATAATCGTTTGAGCCGTCAAAATTCAGGGCATTGCCAGGGCCTTGGGCTAAAAGATTAGCACTGGTTGATAATTCGAAAATAAGCATCAATACGAAAACGAAACAAAAATATTTCATTTCATACTCCCTTTGATCGCCCTAAGATTCCCATCTTTGGGCGTACGTGTCAGGAGGATTCAATCCTCCGAAACTAAAATATCATTATCAATTCGAATGTTCTGTAGATC
>JABMRT010000057.1 GCA_013202295.1 Candidatus Zhuqueibacterota bacterium | reverse complement strand
CTTGTGGATGTGCTCGTACCCCCGTCTCCAAAACTCCATCTACTGGAGCAGATCGATCCCGTGCAGGCATCTGTAAAGTTCACTGCCAAGGGTGCTATACCACTGGTGGGTGAACCGGAAAAGTTGGCCACAGGAGGTGGTGTTGGAGATGTCGCTGTAATATAATTCGATTTCGTCTCAGTATCACTTCCGCCAGGTCCTGTTACGGTCAAACTGACTGTGTATGTTCCGCCTGAGGAGTAAGTGTGTGACGGACTTGTGGATGCACTGGTACCTCCATCTCCGAAGTTCCAGCTCCGGGAAGTGATCGATCCCGTGGAGGCATCTGTAAAGTTCACTGCCAAGGGTGCTGTACCACTGGTGGGTGAACCTGAGAAATTGGCCACAGGAGGTGGTACAACAACATCTTTTTGCAAGGATATATTATCAATATATGCAGCTTCATTAAAATCCTGGACATCATCAGCATTATATAATAACATGATATAAACAGCTGATTGCCCGCAAATGTTACCCAAGGTAGGTACCGATTTTAGGTCAAAAGTAATCGATGTCCAGTTTGGGTAAATTGAGCCACCAGAATATCCAGACCCATAGAAATTTGTTCCATTTGTGGATGCCAACCAAACAACTTGATCCCCTGCACCAAGTTGATATGATAGCATAAAAGTAAGGTTTGCATCACTGGCATCCGACAAATTGAAAGGTCCGTAAATCATTTGGCTTGTAATTACACCACCAGGATTCGCTGTATAACTCCAGTTGATAGCGGGATCCATTGCAGAGCCGTGTGGGAAAGCGGATTTAGTGCCTGCGTACTTATGATAAGTCTCGGGAGCCCAAGTGATAGGAGTCCCAGTCCCATTTGTGTAATTAGAGGAAGTTGTCCAACCCGATGCTGGCCAACTTCCCTCAAAAGTTTCAGTCATTATTGTTGACCAGGCCATTGTTTGTTGTCTTTCAAGCAATTCCAAATCACTTTGGATTAGTTCACCCTGTACGGGTAAACCTGGTTGGTTTTTTTCTATTATTGCAGTAGTTAAAGACTTTGATGTAATTGAACCAAGATCAATAGAGAACTCTCTTATACTCGTTGAACTCTCACTAGACTGAGCCTTTATACTCTGAACAAAAAATATAAATAACAGGCAAAAAAGGTTCAACAATTGCCGCTTCCTGGTATTATTCAATCTCATTTCATTTCTCCTCTCAATCTTCTCGAATTTGGGGACAGATTTGAAAACTCAAAACAGCGCACCATCCTTTCCGACATTCCTGTTTTAATAAAAGCAGGAAATTTCATGGTTTTCTATTTAAGTCTTCATGCATAAATCCTCCTTCCCTATTCTGCAAAAATGATATATCAATAAATAGATTTTGTATGATATGACAGCACATCGGTCCAGAATTTCATCTCCTCAAACCAAAAAGAACAGGCTGTCCCCTTGAGATCAAGGAGACAGCCTCAAATCATTATTTAACCAGCATCATCTTCTTCATATCAGAAAAGGATCCTGCTTTCATCTGAACCAGATAAACGCCGGCAGGCATCTCGATTCCGTTGCTGTCTTTAGAATCCCATTGGATATCAAAATTGCCCGCTTCTTTCTTTGTATTCACCAGGGTTCGAACCTTCACGCCCAGCAAATTATAGATCTCAACTGTGACCTGTGTCTCTTCAGGAACCGAGAATTCAATCCGTGTTGTGGGATTAAACGGATTGGGATGATTCTGTGACAATGAGAAAGACTCTGGAAGCATGTTCGCGACTGTCAGATCATCCAGTGTGATCTGAAGTTCAGGCAAGAGATCTTTAAATGTATTGGCCGAAGCCATGGCAGAAAATTCAAGCCCTAATCCCGCTGCTGAGCCTGCTTGTCCGACAACCTCGAAGGAAACATTAAGTAATCCGACTTTGCCATGCGCGCCATTTGGATTTGCAGCCGCGAAACTCAACTTGCCTTTTACAGTGGCTCTGTCATTGAGTACGGGATTGGCAAAAGGTCCGCCTGCTCCGGAAGCGGAGACATATTTCAGCACAGAAGCGTCCCAGCTTAGAGTCGCAGTATAGCTGCCAAGTTTCTCGGACAGATTGGTCAGGTCAACACTCACGGGCACAGTCACATTTTCACCAGGTTTTAAATTCGCGCTTGATACAGATGCCCCAGCCTGAATTCCGTTTCCCGCCCATAAGTATGGTGCGGTGATAAGGACAAGGCCGATCACAATAAGGATAGATTTATTTTTCATGATTTTCTCCTT
>JABMRT010000056.1 GCA_013202295.1 Candidatus Zhuqueibacterota bacterium | reverse complement strand
TTCCACAATTTTTTTGCTTACTGCCAAACCAATACCAGTTCCTGAATACTCATCCCGTCCATACAGACGCTGGAAGATACCAAATATTCGATCCTGAAACTGCGGGTCAATGCCGATGCCGTTATCCTTGAATGCAAAGATCCATTGGCCATCCTTCTTATCGGCAGAAATATGAATTGAAGGTGTATTCTGATTGTATTTAATCGCATTACCAATCAAATTTTGGAAAAGCCGTTCCAGTTGAACTTGATCAGCCATGATACTTGGTAGTTTAGTATGAGTTACTTTGGTCTTTGTTTCTGAAATAGTCACACTTAAGTTTGCCAATACAGCCTTGAGAATTAGTTCTGTGTCTGTGGTTTCGAATGGCTTTGCCTGAGTGGTTACACGCGAGTAATTTAAAAGATCCCGAATCAGGATTTGCATACGTTTTGTGCCATCAAGCGCAAAATCAAAAAATTCTCTATCGTCTGAATCGATCTTGTCTTGGTATCGCTTGGCAATTAAACTGACATATGAAGACACCATGCGTAGCGGTTCCTGAAGGTCATGGGAGGCTACATAGGCGAATTGTTCGAGCTCTTTATTGCTCTCATCCAGCTTTTGGGCGCGATCTTCAGACTCTTCTTTGGCCTTGATTAAATCCTGATGATAGCGTATTCCATGCAACGCGATACTGATTTGATCCCTTAGCGATTCATAGGTCAGTCCTGTAATATTCGGTAGATGCTCGAGCGCAACATATCCGAAATGTTCGGTTCTGAAGTAAAGGGGAAGAACGATCAATGTATACCGCTCACCAGGTCGTAATTTAAAAGGAATCAGTGTTTCAGATGAGAACCGTCTTGCGGATTTTCGAATACGAATCTTCTTTTCTTGGATCAATGCCAATTCAAGATTGACATAAACCGATGGACGACCTGTCTCCAATTTATCCTCGAAAGATTCAAAAAGGGCCGTATAGGCAGTTTGTATATCGATCCGCTGGAGTGCGTTATTGAGAACCTGCATCAGTTCTTTTATCGTGTGACGCGTCGTGAGAGATTCACTGATTTCGCGGAGAATACGGGTATTCGATTCGTGTTGAAGCTGGTGTTGATGAAAAATTCGGCGTTCGACATCACGAATCAATGATCCTGCCTGATCAAGCAGATTGGTCAGGTGAAAGAATATAGCAATATCAGTTTTATCGTTAAGAATATGATCTCGGATCGTATTGATCAAGTGATAACAAGGTGCTACAGATTGCTCTGATAGTACATATACTTTCAAACAATCGTGCAATTGTCTGATAAATCGTGTGGATTGGAGATGATGGATATCATAGAAAAGGGAAGAAATCAGATTGTTCAACTTCTCAGTTTCAAATCCCATGTCGTGTATTGTTGGATCTTGTTCCATGGTATTTATTAGGCTCTTTGGCGTAAACTTCTTTATCTGTTTTTGATGTTTCTTTGATTTGTTGAAAGAATCGGTGAAGGGCAGGCAGCCACAGGATTCTCGGATTACCAGTTGTGTAGGTAAATGGATCTGTTCCGGCAGTGTTTCACCTTTCAGCATTTCCAGCATCATCTCAATGCTTTTTACTCCCATTTGGTGAATGGGCTGATGAACTGTTGTGAGTGGCGGTGTAGCTGCAAATCCAGGTTGGTTATCGTCAAAACCCGCAATTGCAACATCTTCAGGTACTCTAAGGCCACAGTCTCGGAGGGCTGCAAGCGCGCCCACGGCCATATTGTCATTGGCGGCGATCACTGCGTCAAACTGCACGCACCGTTCGTCCATCAGAATCCGAATCGCATCATATCCAGATGGGATTTCAAAATCACCATTCACAACAAGATCCGGATCAATTGGTATTCCTCTTTTCTTTAATACCTTTAAATAGCTTTCATACCTGATCTGCACCTCTGGATTCTGCAGGGGGCCGGTAATAAAGGCGATACGATTGTAGGCGTGCTGATCAACCATATGCTCGACAAGTTCTGTCATAGCCACTGCATTATTAATCCCAACTGAAGGGATTCCCGGAATTGGTACAGCGATACTAAGGATTGGAATTGTATTAAAACGACTATAAAAGCGCTCAACTTCTATGGGCTTGATAAAATTGGTAATCACATTGGCGCATATAATAATGCCGTTTGCTCCCTTTGGTGTGCATAGATCATATATGTAATTGGCTTCAACATCAAATCCACGGGGAGATTTGAGATCTCTACCTGGAAAACAGAGCAGGTTTACATCGAACTGGCGGGCACCTTCTGAAATTCCGGAAAAAAGTGTCTGGCAGTACGGATCATACAGGTTATGAATGATAAATGAGATTGTTGGTCTCTTCATTCTGTTTATACTCCTTGATATCCGATTCTTATGATTCAGGAACCGTGAATCTAAATGTACACCCTTTTCCCTCACCCTCAGATTCGATCCATAAAGTTCCACCGTGACGTTCCACAATTTTCTTGCCCACGGCCAAACCAATACCAGTTCCTGAATACTCATCCCGTCCATGCAGGCGCTTGAAGATACCGAATATCTTATCCTGATATTGTGGGTCGATACCAATGCCGTTGTCCTTAAATGCAAAGATCCATTGGTTATCTTTCTTTTCAGAAGATATGTGAATTTTTGGTTGATTCTGATTGTACTTGATCGCGTTCCCAATTAAATTTTGAAACAGCCGGATGAGTTGGCCCTGATCAGCCAAGATCGTGGGCAGGTAGGAATGCGTGACTTCAGTCCCGGATTCATTGAGTGTGATACTCAAGTTATCTAACGCCGCTTTAAGTATGTGTTCTGCATCGATAGATTCGAAAGGTTTGGCCTCTGTGGTAACCCGGGAATAGTTAAGCAGATCTTGAATCAGAATTCTCATCCGAGCGGTGCCATCCAGTGCAAAATCGATGAATTCCATGGCATCGGTATCCAGCTTGTCCTGATAGCGCCTGGCAAGCAGAGCGACATATGATGAAACTGTGCGAAGGGGTTCCTGTAAATCGTGAGAAGCAACATAGGCGAATTGTTCGAGTTCGGCATTTGAACGTTTTAATTCACGCATTACCTGCTTCAGGTTTCCCTCTGCCCGCACCTCCTTAGTAACATCTCTGGAAATACCCACCAATCCGGTGATCCGTCCTTTTTGATCTTTGAGAGGCACTTTGGAGGCTGTTACCCAATGATATTGACCATCTGCCATCTTGATCTTCTCAAGCTTGCCAATCAAGGATTGGCCCGTTTTCATTATTTTCTGCTCATCGGCGTAGGCATTTCGGGCTAAGGTCTTGTTAAAAAAGTCAAAATCCATTTTTCCTACAGCCTCTTCAGGATTGGCCACTCCTAATGCATGCGCTTGGGCCTTATTAATCCTTGTGAACCGACTCTCGGTGTCTTTATAGTAAATGGTATCCGGAATGTTATCCATGAGGGCATGTAACAATTTACGCTCATTGTTCAGAATTTCCTCGGTTTGTTTTTGCTTGGTAATGTCCTCAACGGAACCTTCATAATATAATGCGTTTCCCTCTTTATCCCGAACAAGTCTTGCATTCTCACGAACATATATTGGGGTGCCATCTTTTTTCATCCATATAGACTCATAACCAACGATTTGATCCTCTTCTTCCAGATACGCCTTGAAATTAGAACGCGGATAATCAGGATGATACCAATCACTTTCTAAATTAAGATGAGAAAGTTCATCAAAAGAAGCGTAACCCATCATGTGGACCAGTATCGCATTTGCCAAGAGTATCATCCCATCAGGGGTTGATTGATAGATTCCTATTGGAGCATTCTCAAAAAGCTCTCGATACAATGGCTCCGATTTCCCCCCCCCATCAAATCCCTCAATGGACTTTTTGGGGGCATGTTTTTTATATTGCATTGACAAACCTCTACTTTTTATGGATCGTAAATTTGAACAACGATCCCTTACCTTTCCCTTCAGATTCCACCCAGATCTCTCCGCCATGACGTTCCACAATTTTCTTGCCCACGGCCAATCCAATACCGGTTCCTGAATACTCATCCCGTCCATGCAGACGCTGGAAAATGCCAAATATCCGATCTTGATATTGTGGATCAATACCAATGCCGTTGTCCTTGAATGCAAAGAGCCACTGGTTATCTTTCTTTTCAGAAGATATGTGAATTTTTGGTTGATTCTGATTGTACTTGATCGCATTCCCAATTAAATTTTGAAACAGTCGGATGAGTTGATGCTGATCCACCATGATTGTGGGAAGTGGGGAATGGGTAACTTCCGTACTTGTTTCATTAATGGTGATTTGCAGGTTATCCGATGCAGCTTGCAAAATATCCTCAGCATCAATGGATTCGAACGGATTGGTCTGTGTGGTAATCCGGGAGAAATTGAGAAGATCCTGAATCAGGATTGACATACGTTTTGTGCCATCCAGTGCAAAATTTATAAATTCTTCTGCATCCAGATCCAGTTTATTCTGAAACCGTTTTTGAAGTAATCCAACGTATGATGAAACCATGCGAAGCGGTTCCTGCAAATCATGAGAAGCCACATAGGCGAATTGTTCCAATTCTTCATTGGATCGTTTCAAGGCGTCAGCATTCTTCAGTAGGCGCTGTTGCTGGATCTCTAACTCCTGATTCGCTGTACCCAGGTCTTGCGTTCTTTCTGCTACAAGAGATTCCAGCTTTTTTTTCTGTTTTTTGATTCCGTAAATCCGATACTCGATGATTCCTAAAATGCAAAGTGCAATGACTATCAGTAAAAAAATCCTGAACACCAAAGTTTCCCAGAATGGGGGAGTGATCGTGATCTGAATTGAAGTACCCTCTTCATTCCATATGTCATCATTATTCGATGCTTTGACACGAAAAACATATTTTCCAGGATCGAGATTAGTATAATTGGCTTCGCGTTTATTTCCCACATAATTCCATTCCTTGTCAAATCCTTCCATCATATAAGCATATTGATTTTTTTCAGAATGTGTATAATTTAAAGCAATAAATCCAAACGAAATAACTGAGTGTTTGTATGAAAGTTTCAGTTTTTCCGTTTCTGAGATATGTTTCAGAAGGGGAGAGTTCTTTACACCAATGCCCACTGATTTATTGAATATTTTAAAATCAGTGATAAATACATGAGGGATTATTGGATTCTCAGTGATTTGTTCAGGATGAAAAGTATTAAATCCGAGTCTGCCTCCAAACAGCATCTCACCGTTTCGGCATTGGTAAGAAGCGTTTCGTAAAAATTCATTCCCTTGAAGCCCGTCACTGATGTCATAATTTTTAAATGTCTTGGCTTTGGGATTAAATTTCGACAAGCCGTTCTGAGTACTAATCCATAGATTGCCTTGATTGTCCTCCACTATCCCCACAATGGCATCACTTGGTAATCCATCTTGCTTTCTGTAAGCTTTAAAAGTCCCATTTTCTCTGTCCATTAAATTGAGTCCGCCCGTTGAAGTGCCAATCCAAAAATTGTTTTGGCTGTCCTCAAAAATAACATTGACAATATTATCACTCAGGGAGTGACTGTTGTTGGGATCATGTGAATAATGGGTAAAACTAACCTCTCCGGCAGGACTTTTTCGCATCAGGTCCAGTCCGTTGTCCATGACTCCAAGCCAGAGATTTTGAGATTTATCCAGATGTAAAGACAGAATGTTATCTCCACTCAAACTGCTGCTGTCCGAATCAATATATGTGTAGTGAATAAACCGTTTGCTCGATTTCTCATAAATATTCAGCCCACCGCCGAAAGTTGCGATATACATATAACCATTTTGATCTTCGGCAAACGCAAAAATGTTATTACTGCTTAGATCAGAATTATCCGTATTATAATGCGTAAATGTTTTCCGGTCTTTATTCAGTACGCTGATGCCTCCAGCCCATGTACCGATCCAGAGCTTGTCTTTACTGTCTCTGCAGAGCGACAGAACCGCATTACTTCTTATACTCTTCATGTCATTTTTATTGTACTTGTAATGGACAAAGGCATTTCGTCCTCTATCAAAATAATCCAGACCGCCGCCATCTGTGGCAATCCACAGGTTACCCTGATCGTCTTCGTTGAAATTGGTAATATCATAAGGGCTCAAACTTTTTTCGTCATTAGTCCTGTGCTTGTACAGCTTAAACTTTTCATAATACCGGTTCACCACATTGAGCCCTCTATTGAATGTGCCGATCCACAGCCTTTCTGCATTATCTTCATAGATTGACCAGATCGAATTGCTGCTGATGCTGGTTTCATCATCGGGATTATTGATATAATGATAAAAGCATTTTGTGTCCTTGTTGAAATAATTCAATCCGCCATTTTCAGTGCCAATCCAGAGATTGCCTGATTTGTCCTCATGGATGGAGGCTATAGAATTGTTGCTAAGGCTTTCTTGGTTGTTTTCATCGTGTAAGAATTGGGTATAATGAACTTGTCCGGCATTGTCCATGCGGAGCGAAATGAGCCCCGTACCCTGCGTACCAATCCAAAGATGACCTTCATCATCCTCAATCCAACAAGTGAATATAATTATATCTAAACTTCTTAATTCGGCTTTAGCGTATCGGCATCGATTGAATCTTTTCTTGTTCCTGTCAAACAAACGTAATTCGCTATCCCCGAAGCCAATCCATAGATTTCCCTTTCCATCTTCATGAATCATCTGCACATTATTATGGATGAAATTTGTGCCTTTCTCATCATATATTCTGAAATGAACAAATGATTTGCTGTCTTTTTCAAATAGATTTAAACCTCCTCCCTGAGTACCAACCCACATATTCTCCTTCGAGTCTTCATAAATGACGTTGACTGCATTGTGGCTTAAGCTTGTACTGTCATGAGGATCATGGATATACCTGATAAAACAGTCATGATTTCTATCATATAAGTTAATACCTTGACTATTGGTCCCAATCCATAGGTTGCCTTGACTATCTTCCAGAATATCTCTAATTACATTTTTACTTAAGCTGGTACTGTCATGAGGATCATTTAAATAAATCGTAAATTGTGTACCGTCATATTTGTTAAGACCGTAATGTGTACCAAACCACATATACCCCTTGCTGTCCTGTGTAATACACGTCACCGTGCTTTGCGAGAGTCCCTCATTCAGATGTATGAATCGAATGTCATCCCGTTTTTGTGCATAAAGATTTATTGATAAACTTAACATTAAAAAAACGACAATCATACTACATAAATTTGAAAATCTTGACATACTATTGCCCCATATTTCATATCTTGAATTTAAGTATATAAATTGATCCTGCCAAAAACTGTCCTCAGCTAGAATATGCCCGGCTCATCTTTAAAGATTTAATTCCACTTTTAACAACTTTGTTGTATGCATCAATTCTTATGCCATAGAACCCTCTTTTTATCTATTCTATAGGATTTTACTTAATTCGATTGTGAGTGAGGGTAACCTTTAAATCAGAGTATCTTTTTTACCGGATCTATTTGAGGCATTATTGATGTTATTCATTGACTTATCGTATTCTTATGCAAGATGCTAGGTCTCTTTATCGTTACAAATGAATTAAATAACACACAGTATGATGTTGGAAAATATTGAGAATGAAAATCAGTGATACAAGGATATATTGGAGAACAGGTACAATGATTTATTGGTAACTATTAGAGCATATGAAAAAGGTCAGAATTATCATAAATGAATAGTCACGACATCTTATATCTGCTCTCAATCTGTTTAAAATATCAAATTCTAATTTTTGAATTTGATTGCCTAATTGGATACGAAAAATTATCAATTTAAAAGATTATTTTAATCCCTCAAACAATAATTACCAAAATCGCATGGCAGGACTAATTTCACGAATATGAAGGAGGGTTGTGGCATAGGTAGTTCGATCGTATCCTGTGGCTTTAAAAAGGATTTCGAAATATTCAGGGACGTACCCCATTTGTTCTATGAATTTATGTTCAAGTGATTGAAGTGAATCAGGATGGGTCATGAATTTGACGATTCCAATAGTACCTGTTTCATGAAAGCTGGAAAAAATAAAGACTATATTTTTATTTGGACCGGGAATTTTTCGAATAATGCCAAAATCTGTGTGATAAAATTTTGGATCTGCTTCAGCAGAGTATGTCATTACCGAATCTGTGGTTTCATCATAATAGGAGATATGATTGGGGTAGATTTCAAAATTGAATTGTGAATTTCTGAATGTTTGGTTAAAGGCAAAAAGCGTATGAAATGAACCGAGAAAGATAATATCTTCATTTTTAATTTCTGCAGCTTTTACATTTGATGCATAATTCAGCTTATACTTCTGATTGGATTGGATTAAAAGTGACAAAATATCTACCATGGGCCATACGCTGTTTCTGGGAAACATGGGGAAACGCATTTGAATATAGTCCCGTCGTTCTAAATCCTGCGCTTTAAAATCCTCCAGTTCTTCAAGCGAATTGATACCGTCCTTTCGAAGAATGGTTCGTTTTTCTAGATCATTATCTTCTTTGACAAAAAAGAAGTGGTCTCCAAGAATTAATTGTTTTTGTTTATCATTAGATAGAAATTGCTTCCAGATTGCATCTGTTTGATAATTAGATACTTCCCGGTTTTTTTGACTGATTTGAACATTCCGTATAAAAATAAAGAGATTGCTTAGCAGCAGGACAGACAGGAAAATAAACCAGAATTTCCCTTTTATTTTATTTGATCGTCTTGGTTTCTGATTGTGGGAAAAAGTGATCTCATAATGGCCCTTTGGAAGTTCAACACGGATACTGTCATTAAGACCCTCATGGCTATAATAGTAATCGAGTTTTTTACGTAGGTTGTAGATATAAACGCGAACAATGGTGTCATGACTTGGATCGAAATTGGAGTCTTTCTTAAACACATCTGTGGCGATTGTAAACTCTTTTGGAGTATTATTGTTGATAGATGCTTCAAACAGATAGGATAATAGATCCTGGTAGACCTGAGAATGGTTAAACGCATCGCTTTGGATGATTTGTTTAAGTATGACCCTTTTTTCTTTTGTACTGAGCATGGCGTTTCTCAATTTACTATTTTCGACCGTCAGCAGGTAGTATGCGTGAAAGGTTAACAAATATAGATATTTTCAAATAGGTAGTCAATGACTAAATGGATTTAATAACCCTGATGTTAACCGATCTCTTTAACCGTTAATTCACAGTTTTTCACTGATGATTAACATACTCGTTGTGTATCTTTTATTAACGTGATCCAAACAATAATATATATTGAATAAATTTCACATCATTGGTGGTGCATTTTAAACTTGTATAAAGCGGGTTAAGCCAATCGTAACATAACTTTTATTGGTTCTGAGGTTATTGCGAGTTGATTTAACTACTTATTTATTGTTGTTTTGAAAATAGTTTATGTATATTTGCAATACAGCTGAAGGTCAGATCAGGTGCTTCACATTATATAAAATAATTATTACGTTACATCAATTTAGGAGGAAGCCGATATGCAGCGACAAGCAAGAGCAGTCTTGTTCGTTTTAGTGCTCCTTGGACTCTGTGTCTCGTCAACACTTTGGTCCAGCACAACAGGAAAGATTGCCGGTATTGTTATCGACAAGGAAACGGGTGATCCTTTACCTGGTGCCAATGTGGTTGTGGCGGGTACAGACATGGGGGCCGCAGCTGATTTTAAAGGGCAGTACACAATCCTTCACATTTCACCGGGTACTTACAGTATCCAGGTATCGGTAGTTGGATATGCGAAATTAACAATCACAGACATCCGGGTTCGTATCGACCAGACATCCCGCGCTGATTTCGTAATGGAAATGGAAGCACTCGAAGGAGAAGCTGTCACCGTATTTGCCGAGAGAACTGTGATTAAACAGGATGTGGCCACCAGTGTGGTTTCTATCAGCGCTGAAGAAATTCAGATTCTTCCTGTGTCGGATGTAGGAGGTGTGGTCAGTATGCAAGCTGGTGTACAGGATGGTTTTCGAATTCGTGGCAGCAGCAATGAAGCCGCTCTCTTTCTACTAGATGGTGTGACCATGCGTGATCCGCGAAATAATCAACCGTTGACCAAAGTTGCCCTCAGCGCTGTGCAAGAGATCTCCCTTGAGCGCGGAGGATTCAACGCGGAATACGGTCAGGTTCAATCCGGTCTGGTCAATGTCGTAACCAAAGAAGGCAGCAAGACCGGATACCACGGCAGTTTCACCTCACGTGTGACGCCGCCTGCTCCAAAATATTATCGCGGAAATGGTATCCCTGATGTGCACGATCTTGATTCGTACTGGATGCGACCGTACTTTGACGATGAAGTTTGCTGGACGGGCACAGACAATGGCGAATGGGATCAGTATATGAGGGAACAGTATCCTTCCTTCAATGGATGGAACGAGGTTTCTCAACAATTGCTATCCAATGGGGACCCAACCGATGATTTGACCCCGCTTGGCGCCCAACGTGTCTTCATGTATCAAACCCGAAAAGAGCCAACCAATAATCTGGCAGATTATGAGATTGATGCTGGATTTGGCGGACCGGTTCCCTTTCTCTCAAGCAAGTTGGGAGGATTACGTTTTTTCACATCCTACCGGCGTGAGCGTGATGTATTGCTCTGGTCAGCCACACGTCCTGATTATTCAGATTATGACTGGACACTCCAACTCACTTCTGATATTTCACCCTCAATGAAATTGCGAGTTACCGGTGTTATGGGCAATGTCTCTACAATGCAGGATAACTGGAATCTGAGTGCGTATCCTCACTGGCCCAATGAAATTGCAGGCGGTACAGGGGGAAGCTTATTATTTAATATGTTCAGTGATTGGGCCTGGAGTTTGACTGATATCAGTCATCAAAGCCTGGCTACAAAATTTACACATACATTAAGTTCCAAAGCATTTTATGAAGTGTCTCTTGAGCATATTCGTCGAAAATATAATTCAAGACCCACAGCATTGCGAGATACCTCTACACTTGTTGAAGTCATACCCGGATATTATAGAGATGAGAATCCATTCGGCTACTGGCCCTCAACCTCAGAAGGTATTGTGTTTGGACCAGGTGAGCAGGCCTCAATGGCACGCGATTTTTCAAACGTACGAGCTACTACACTTAAGGCCGATTTCACCAGTCAGCTCAATTTTTACAATATGGTCAAAGCTGGTATTGAGCTGAACTATAATGATCTGGATCTGGATTATGGTCAGATTCAAATGCAAACCCAGGGGAAATCTTATGCCAATCGTGTGCAAATGAGAAATTTCCCCTTACGTTTAGGCTTTTATGTCCAGGACAAGCTTGAATCAAAGGGATTTACAATGAATGCGGGGCTGCGACTTGATTTCAGCAATTCAAAAACAGACTGGTGGGCCATTGATCCCTATGATCCCTACTTTATTTCGAACAAATACAGTGATGAACGTGAATTTGATATGACTGAATCCGAAGGGCAATGGCAGTTCAGTCCGCGTCTTGGTATCTCTCATCCCATCACTGAAAACTCAAAACTCTTTTTTAACTACGGCCATTTCAAGCAAATGCCCCAGTATGAAAGCTTGTTTCGGGTTCAGCGAAACGCAAGCCAACAATTACGTAGCATGGGTGATCCCAATTTAACATTGGCGAAAACCATTGAATATGAGTTGGGCTATGATCATATCCTGTTTAACGATTTGTTCATTCAGTTGGCTGCGTTTTACAAGGATATCACAGATCAGCAAACCACCACGCGATATCAATCCATCAATAGTGATATTTACACGCTTACAACCAGCAATCAATATGAGGATATTCGTGGATTTGAGGTGACAATTCGTAAAACCGCAGGGCGCTGGTTTTCCGGATTTGCAAATTATACTTATCAGGTATCCAGCAGTGGGAATTTCGGACAAGCTGAGTTGTATCAGGATCCTTCTCTTCAGAAGAATTATGATGAAGATACCGAGAACCTCTATCAACAGCGTCCCATTCCATCACCCTATGCCCGTACAAATCTGTCCCTCTATACACCGGATGATTTTGGACCCGCCCTTCTGGGTCATAAACTACTCGGTGGTTTTATGTTAAACTTGCTTCTGGATTGGAATCAGGGAGGGTATACAACCTACAATCCCAAAGGGGCGTCTGGCATCACCAACAATGCACAATATGTAAACAATTTTGATGCCACAGTGCGAGCTAGTAAAACAATCGGTTACAAAAAGATGAACATCCAGTTTATGGTGGATGTCTATAATTTGTTCAACCGACTTCGTCTGCGTGATACCGGGAGCCAGAGTTATCGAATGTCACTCCATTTGCCAGAGAGTGAAGCCTATGACAATATCCCCGGCAATGACAAAATTGGTGATTATAGAGAACCGGGTGTGGAGTGGCAACCTATGGAATATCGTGCTTTAATTGATAAAGAACAGGCCCCGGTTAATGATCGTCCCATTTATTATGAAGGATCAAGCGATGAATACTGGAAATATGATTCTGAAGTCGGGGAATGGGCGCTAGTGGATCAGGCGATCCTCGATCAAATCAATGCAGATAATGCCTACATTTTTAATGCGGGTCCATCCACATTCTGGTTCCTGAATCCACGTAGCGTAATTTTCGGCGCACGAATTTCATTTGATTTAAACTAAGGCGCAATTAAATCGGGGATATCCAATGAATAAAGTACACATCCAATTTCGATTCTTGTTGCTACCGATCATTCTGTTGTTGATCAGTGGCAGCATTCTGACAGTGTCAGCACAGGAGCAACGCTGGATTCGTGTGGGCGAAACCCAGTGTTATTTTTTCGACTATGGCGCAGAACCTGAATCCTCAGACGGTGTAAATTTTTTCTCCTGGCCCACGCAATATAGTGACGATCAAAGTACAGTACGTTTCCGGGCTCTGTGGATTGGTGCGAGAAACTTTTATGATCCGGTTGAGCAAAAAGTAAAGGGCGTGAAGGTGATTGGTGCGGGGCCACGGTTGCCGGACAATCAATTTACCATGATATTTCCACAAAGCATTGAATTGGTTGGTCGTTATTTTCATCCCACAGTGGTTGTGGATGAACAGATCGGTACCAACAATACACTCTATGATGTACTTGATGATTTTGATGATACCTTACCCTGTGACCGGATGGTGGTTATCAAGTTCAATACATCCATGGGTGTATCCGTGACCAAAAAGGTACTAGCATTTACTGATCAGGACCATGATGATTATTTCATCCATGATTATGTATTTAAAAATTCAGGTATATACAGCGAAGATAATGTAAGTATTCATGAGCAGACACTGGAAGATTTCTGGGTTCATTTTACCCATCGCTACGGACTGGCCGGTGTGTCATCCGGAGGCTGGGGATCGACTTGGGGCACCTTTAATTCACAGTGGGGGCACAGTGTACTCTATTCACAATACGGAAAATCTCCCACGGATGAATTGAAGGGGTGGTATGCCTGGTATGGCCCAAATGAGGAGCGTCCAACGAATTTCGAAGAAGACTGGGGATGCCCGAATCATGAAGAAACAGGTGTTCTGGGACAAGCCAAGTATACCGGCGGCGTGACGTTGTTTGCATCCAGAAGTCCACAAGAATTTGCAATTAATGATTTGTCCCAACCGCGAACCACATCCTATTTTGCAGCCGATCAAACCATTATGGATGCTGCTGTCAGTCAATATGATGAAAATTTTATGCAATTGCGATATGATGTGATGTCCGAGGGCCATCTTGATCAGACCCATGATGAAGAAGTCGGTGAAGGTAATTATCCGGGAGAACTAACGGATCTAAATCCCGAAAGAAACGGTGGTGGCGGCACCAATCAGGGTCAAGGTTTCGGACCCTATACATTCGCCCATGGAGATAGTATCCGCATTGTATTTGCAGAAGGAGTCAGCGGGATCGACTGGGAAAAATGTCGTGAAGTCGGCGCAAACTGGTATGAATACTATCTCGGTACCGGCACTCCCGAATTGTTCCTGCCAGATGGTTCTGAAGCGACCACTCAAAATGATTGGGGATATGCCGCGCATAATGCATACAAACGGGCATGGTGCGAGACGGGTGAGGATTCAGTGCTGCAAATGGCGCGTAACGCGAAAGCAAACTTTGAATCAGGTTACACTTTACCTGAACCACCACCAGCGCCTGAGAGCTTTACTGTGACCTCTGGTGGTGACCGGATTCGTCTATCCTGGGCCGACAATGCGACCAGTGCAGATGGTTTTGATGGGTACGTGGTATACCGGTCCGAAGGCAATGTGAAGGATTGGAAAACTCGGTATAAGAAGGTTGTTGAATTTGACCGTTCTAATACAGTTCACACCTGGGATGATACTTCAGCCGCGCGTGGATTCGATTACTATTATTACATTCAGTCCAAAAACGACGGCTCCAACAACAATGGCAAGGTTCAGTATAGCAGCTTGTTCCTGACAATCACAAGTGTCCCAGCCTTCCTGCGTCGCCCCTCCGCCTCATTTCTCTGTGAAGTGCGTGTGGTTCCAAATCCCTATGACATTCGTTCCCGCGTGTTTCAATTTGGTGAAGATTTTCAGTACGATCGGATCAATTTCTACGGTCTTCCTCCGATTTGCAATGTTAAGGTGTTTACTGAACGGGGCGATATGATCTGGGAGAAAGAACATACCGATGGTTCCGGTGATGAATTGTGGGACAGTTTGACATCGAGCCGGCAGATCATTGTCAGTGGTATTTACATTCTCTACGTCGAGGTGACTGAAGATACCTACGCCACAGACGACAAGTATGCTACCTATAAAATCCCGGCTGATGACGGCAGCATCCTTTATGAGCCCGGCGATTTGATGTATCACTCCGGCGAGAAGATATATAGTGCAGGCGAGCACATATTCCGTAAATTCGTGGTCATCCGATAAAAGGGGAAAACACAATGAAAAAAACAATACAGATATTGACCTTCGTCGTGGTCATCCTCTCATTGATGACCGCAAACTTGTACAGTCAGGATAATCAGAAACTGGCGCAATCCGGATTTCAATTCTTAAGTGTGGTATCCGATGCAAGGGCATCCGGCATGGCAGAAACCATGACCAGCCTAGAGATCGGATCCAGCGCTCTGTTTTTCAATCCGGCCGGTATGGCGAACATGACCGAATTCGTTGACATCACGGTCAGCACCAACCAGTGGATCGCAGACATTACACACAACACCTTCAGCATGGCTCTGAATCCCGCAAATGGAGAATACGGTGTGTTTGGCTTCAGTCTTCAGAGTGTTAATTACGGCACCTTCTTCGGCACACGCGTGGACAAGTCCACAGATCTGGGTTATGTGAACACAGGCACGTTTGAACTCTCTTCCATCGCCGCAGGCCTGGGTTATGCCAAACGCCTGAATGACCGTTTCAGCGTGGGTGGCCAGGTCCGCTGGGTGCGTCAGGATCTGGGTCAGAGCGTGATTCCAAATGTCGTGACCGTGCTTGATACGTCCGGTGCCACGGTACTGGATACCGTCGGCCAGACCGTATCGAATGAACTCACACCTCTGGCTTTTGATTTCGGTACGCAGTTCAAGACCGGATTCAAGAGTCTGGTTTTTGGAATGTCGGTTCGCAACTTCTCCAAAGAGATCAAATATGTGGAAGAAGGTTTTCAGCTTCCTCTGGTATTTAATCTGGGTATCTCCATGAACGTGATGGATTTCTTTGAGGAGATGCCTGTTGAACAATCCCTTTATGTGTGTGTGGATGCCAGTCATTACCGTTCACATGCCGAGCAGATTAAAATCGGGTTGGATTACCGTCTGATGAATATCCTTTCTCTTCGCGGTGGTTATATGAGTGCCAGTGATGAGAGTGGATTTTCGTTTGGTGTGGGTGTGAGTTATGCTGGTGCGACATTCGATTATGCGTACACCCCATATGGTGTGTTTGACAAGGTACAGCGCATGACAGCGCGGTTTTCGCTTTAATCCCCTCCCGACTACGCCAAGGCTTCGTCGGGTCCCCCTTGACAAGGGGAAAGGGAAGAAGGAGCGATTCATATTAAGGAGACGACAGATGAAGAAAATGATAAACGTGATATTCTGCTTGCTTCTGATCAGCACACTGGCGATGCTGACCGGGTGTGAGTATAATGTGGCCGAACCCCTATGGAATCAGCCGCATGCCGAAGTACCGACACCGGAAATCACCTCAATCACTCCCGCAGGTGTAGCTGTGGCCGGTGCAAATACAATCATGATTGAAGGTGTGAACTTTGGCGCAACCATCGAAAGTAATGATGTCTACTTTGATAATGTTCCGGCAGAAATCATGTCCGCTTCAAGCACCTCCATTACTGTGAGGCGCCCCAATCTTGTCGCTGACTCAGCTCTCGTGAAGGTATCCCCTCATGAGGCTTTGGTGGTAGCTACTCACGGTCCCTATGGTATTGATCCCGTCATGGGATATTATGGAAATTTTCTGGAAAATGCAGTATTGAGTGCAGCCGCTTTGGATGCTGATGAAAATCTTTATGTGTTTCAGCGTACTTCTCCTGCAAGTGTTGTTAAGGTGACACCGGATGGAGAACCTGAAATATTTGCGGATGCAATTGATCGTGCCGTAACGGATGCCAAGATGGGTCCAGATGGTTTGATGATTCTTCTTCGCAACAATCGTGATGTGACCCGGCTGAATCTTGAAACAGGCGAAGAGACGGAATGGATTAACTTATCCAAATCTGTGACTTATGGTGATTTAGATGCCAATGGAAACTTGTACGTGGGTGGACGGCGAAGTGATTTGATTGTGGTGCTCCCGGATGAATCAAGCAGCCAGATTGGTGAGTGGACCAAAGATGAGATCCTCTGGGTGCGTGTTTATGAGGATTATGTTTATGTACTGGTAGATATTGCCAGACCCACAGAGGAGAATCCAGATATGTCAATTTGGCGTCATGCGATTGATGGCGCCGGTAATGTGGGTGCACGTGAGTTGGTTTTAAATTGGACGGAAACTGGCGAATATGCAGAGAGTACGCCCTCTTGTTTCACATTTTCAACAGATGGGTTGATGTTAGTTGGCACCGATTACACGCATCCAATCATGCTATTTAATCCTGCAACAGGCACGCAGGATATTCTCTATAAAGAGATACTCCCAACGACAGCTCAACAATTGGTCTGGGGAAATGATACCAATGTATATATGATTCTGAGCGGTGAATCCAACAATATGGTTCGAATCGATATGGGTGCAGCCGGTGCACCGTATCATGGAAGATGATCCAAACTTGAAGAAGAGCCGCACCCAATAATATCCAATTCAATTAACAGGTCTCTCTGTGAAAATTCTAAGAGGCCTGTTTTGAATTATAAATAGTCTGCCTGAAAGAAAAATGATGACATTACGTAAGTATCTATTGTTCATCTGTCTTGCCTTGTTTCCATTACAAACATTCGGGCAATCACGCCATATTGAATTGCGTCACATCTCCACCGCAGATGGGCTTTCTGAAAATACCGTTTATTGCATCGAGCAGGATCAACACGGCTTCATGTGGTTTGGAACACAAACCGGGCTGAATCAATATGATGGATATCGGTTCAAGATTTTTCAAAACAATTCTCTGGATTCGACCAGCATCAGCGATGATTATATTAATGCTTTGCTTGAGGATCAGGATGGCACACTCTGGATCGGTACCAATTCAGGAGGGTTGAACTGTTTCAATCGGCTTAAGAACAGCTTTGATGCCTTTCAGAATGATCCGCAGGATTCAACCAGTTTGCCAAGCAATTCTGTGCAGTCCCTGTTTGTAGACATGCATGATCAGTTTTGGATTGGTACTGCATCCGGATTGAGCCGGCTGCAGCCGGAATCCAATTCCTTTATCACAATTCTCCCCGGCTATTCAATCAGCACACTTTATGAAGATGCGCAAAGCAACCTCTGGATCGGTACATCTGTCCAGGGCCTTTTCAAGCTGGATGCCAACCGGAACCTCATCGAACATTTTGTGTACGATCCTGCCAATCTGGATGGATTGGGCTCGAATGAAATTCGAGGCATTGCAGAAGATGCAGAGCATAATCTCTGGGTTGCGACCATTGATGGCGGACTGAACCTCTACCGAAAAGATTCTGATTCCTTTTTAACATTTAAACACAATCCGGGCGATCCGCTTTCTATTAAGAATAATACTCTGTTCACCCTCTTTCTCGATCAAAATCAAGACTTGCTTGCCGGGCTTGAGAATGGTGGAATCCAGACTGTAAAATTGAATCACAGCTATCCATCCAAAAAAGATGCAGAGTTTCGCCCTTACGTGAAAGAAGGATTGTTCACTTCCACGTTTAATCAAAGTACGGTTCGATCCATATACGAAGACCGGCAAGGCAATTTGTGGATTGGCACCTATAACAATGGGATTGAACTGGTTTCGCGTGACCGGAAACAGTTCGTGAATTACTATAATGAACCCTATCACGAAGAGGGATTAAACAATAATATAATCCAGACTTTTCTGGAGGATGAAAATGGGAAGATCTGGATCGGTACGGATGGCGGCGGCCTCAATTATTTTGATCCTGACAATGATTCGTTTGTGCCGATTATGCATGATCCCCTTAATCCAACGAGCTTGTCAAATAATCACATTCTCGATATTTGCAAAGAACATGCGGGTGATTTATGGATCGCGACCTGGGACGGACTCAACCGTATGGATCCTGACAAGCGTTCATTCATCTCCTTCCACCATCGTGAGGGAGATCCTTCTACTCTTTCAAGCAGCAAGGTTACGTGTGTTCATGAAGATCTTCTGCACAACCTCTGGATTGGCACACTGAGTGGGCTGAATCTTTATAATAGAGAAAACGGCATATTCTCTCGCCCCATTCAATCCAATATTTCTAACCTTGCCATACAATATATTCAGTCCATCAAATCGGATAAAAAAGGCAATGTGTGGATCGCCACTGTCTGGGGACTGCATCTCATTCGAAATGAGGATTTACGGAAAGCGAACTATACATCCACTGTATTCCTCAATGATGCAGACGATCCTTCCAGTATCTCTGAGAATCAAGTGTTGTCTATTCATGAAGACCGCAATGGATTGATCTGGTGCGGCACGCTGAATGGTCTGAACTGTTATGATCCAAATACAGAAGGATTTACATCCTATTCAATGCAGGATGGGTTTACATCAAATTGGATTTCATCCATCGTTGAAGATGATGCAGGAATTCTCTGGCTGGGCACACACAAGGGACTGACACGGTTTGATCCGCAGACAGGGAGCAGCTTACATTTTGACACACGTGACGGATTGATCGCTGAAGATTTTACACGGGGCGTATTGCGATCCAACACAGGCGAATTATATTTTGGAGGAAAAACCGGGTTCACGCGTTTCTTTCCAGATTATATCCGGCAAAGCACTTTCATTCCGCCTGTTGTTCTGACAGATTTTCGAATTTTCACTCAATCGATTCCTCTTGAAGAAGTCCTTTCTCATACCACCACGTCCGATAGTTCCATTTATATGTGCATTGATTTATCCTATAAACGGAACAACTTCTCATTTGAATTTGCGTCGCTTGATTTGACAGCACCCGAAAAAAATAGATATCGATATCAATTAGAAGGATTTGATCCGACCTGGCGTGAAGTGGATGCGAGCCGCCGGTTCGCGACTTACACTAACTTGTCAGGGGGGGAGTATACTTTTCGCGTGAAAGGCTCCAATTCCGATGGCCTCTGGAATGAGACTCCATTAACCATTGCCCTGAAAATTCATCCTCCATTCTTCAAAACAAAATGGGCCACACTTCTTTATTTCATCGCATCCATTATACTTTTTCTCATACTCCGGCAACTGATTATCTATCGACAGAAATTGAAAAATGAAATTGAATTTGAAAAAGTAGAAGCGGAAAGAATCCATGAGCTGGATGCCATGAAGCTCCGATTCTTTACCAATATATCTCATGAATTTCGAACGCCACTGACATTGATCATCGGATTACTCCAAAAATTGATTCAGAGTCCCCGGTCAATCAGCCGGGACTCACGACATCAGAACTATCAAATTATCTCTCGCAATGCCAATCGCCTGCTGCGGCTGATCAATCAAATCATGGATATCCGCAAACTGGATGAAGGATGCATGCAGCTCGAACTGAAGCATCGGGATATCGTCCAATTCATAAGAGCGATTACATCGTCATTCAAATTTCAGGCAGAACAACGACATATCCATTTTGGTTTTAAGACTGAGCAGGAAGAACTCTTTGCATGGTTTGATCCGGACAAGGTGGACAAAATCATCTATAATGTGTTATCCAATGCGTTTAAGTTCACCCATGACGGAGGGCACATTCAGATCCAACTCAAAATTAAACACGCGTCTGATATGGATGACAAATCCGACCAGAAAGAAACGGATCAATCTACAAAGCCAAATCGGCTTGAAATTCAAATCGAAGATGACGGAATTGGAATCCCCGAAGATTATGTGGAAAAGATTTTTAATCCCTTTGTGCAGGCCCAGAATGAGAGGTCTTCTGTGACAAGCGGTACAGGGATCGGTCTTGCTCTCACGCGCGAGCTGGTCGAGATGCATGAAGGAAGTGTTTCAGTCACAAGTCAACCGAGTCAGGGATCTGTTTTTATGATTGTTCTACCCCTCGATTTGAGATCGTCAATACCAGACGAGTCAGATGAACAGGTGGAATCCACACAGCAATATGAAACTGTGGGGACAAAGGAATTCGCAGAGATTTCAGCAGATCCCGAGATTGCGTGTGATGCACCCACGGTTCTTTTAGTTGATGACGAGTTGGATTTTCGCCGGTTTTTAATTGATGAGCTCTGTTCGGAATATCACTTTCTTGAGGCCGGAGATGGTGAGACAGCTTATCAGATGACCATGTCGGAGCATCCTGATTTAATTGTAAGTGATGTGCGCATGCCCAAGATGGATGGCTTTACTTTGTGCTCTACATTAAAGCAGAATCCAGATACATCGCATATTCCCATCATTTTATTGACATCACAGACGGATGAAAAAAGCCGAATTGATGGATTTGATCATGGCGCAGATGATTATATTGCCAAACCCTTTGATGTTAATTTGCTTCGCATCCGAATTGCGAATCTCATGGATTCCCGAAAAATGTTGAAGGATTTATACAGCCATGAGATCTATTTGCAGCCAAATAATATTGTGATTACCCCTGATGATGAACGGTTTCTCAAACGGGTTTTGGAGTGCATTGAAGATCAAATGGAAAACTCTGATTTCAATGTCACTCATTTGGGGCGAGGAATAGGACTGAGCCGGGTTCAACTCTATCGTAAAGTCAAGGCGTTGACAGATTTGACTCCCAATGATTTAATTAAGACGCTCCGGATGAAACGTGCCGCGCAATTATTGGAAGAGAGTCAGCTGACAGTATTTGAAATCGCATATCAGGTCGGATTTAAAGATCCATCCTATTTTTCTAAATGTTTTCGGCATCAGTTCAGTACGTCTCCAGCAGTCTATGCCCACGCCCATATCCAAAAGCCCCGGCCAGAGAGCTCCACAGAAATTGATATTGGCTGATTGTCATTTCCTGAATGACTCCTGATATCTCAAACAAAGATCATAAGAGTATCCATCTAACCTATTTTAAATGAAACATGTTTTCTACATTATGCAACCAAATTGCTATGCAATATTCTCCTTTATTGAGTATACTATCTTAAGTAAAAATATATAAAAAGGCATGCTGATTTGAAAATCCAGAAATCAAAAAAATACTTGATCGCAATGTTAGCCGAGGTTGTAATTGTACTCTCGATTATCGGGATTTTGATCTGGTTGATCCTTTATCAATAATAAATATGTCGGATTTGGCTGTATGATGCAGACCATACACGTTCTTCAATTTTTTCTCCAGTTGTATATCTTGCCGGTACCCGACAGGGGCCGGCAGGATATCCTTTATAATTGTCCAGCTGATTTATAAAACGGGAGCAAGCCATGTTTCCATATTCCAGTAAACTCAGATCAATCGTATTACTTCTTCTAATTACGGCGCTACTTGGTGGCTCTCAATGCGGGAAGCCAGGAATGCACGTCCGGTTGATTCAAGATTTTAACAGGGATTGGCTATTTCAACTTGGTGATATAAAAGACGCCCAGAATCCGACAATTGATGATGCGGATTGGCGACAGCTCGATGTGCCGCATGACTGGAGTATTGAAGGTGAATTCAGCTCAGATCATCCAGCCACTACGGGTGGAGGGGCTTTACCCGGTGGAATCGGCTGGTATAGAAAAACATTCCACATGTCCTCGTCCCTGAACAGTAAATTGACATTCGTAGAATTTGACGGCATTTACATGAATAGTGAGGTTTGGATCAATGGCCATTATTTAGGAAAAAGGCCAAGTGGGTATATCTCATTCTCCTATGACCTGTCTCCATACCTTCATTATGGATCTGCGGACAATGTCATTGCTGTTCGAGTGGATAATTCCCTGCAACCGAATTCCCGCTGGTATTCAGGATCCGGAATTTATCGGAATGTCCGTCTTGTTACAAAGGATGTGGTGTATGTAGATCAATGGGGAGTCTATGTAACAACTCACAAAATTGGTGAAAATTCCGCACAGGTGATTGTTGAGACCACAATCCGAAATGAATCTGATGTGGATGAATACATTTTTCTTAAAACCGAGATTCTCAATTCCGATGGAAATATTGTTGCGATTATGGCATCAGACAGTCTTGTGCCTTCAGAATCCCAGCTTATTATTTGCCATGCCCTGAATGTTGCCAATCCCGAACGATGGTCCATTGAAAATCCTTCTTTATATAAAGCCGTTACATCCATTGAAAAAAACGGTATGCTGTGCGATGATGTCGAAACTCCCTTTGGAATCCGCAGTTTCCGATTTGATCCGAAAAAAGGATTTTTTCTGAACGGTCAACCGACCAAGATTAAGGGTGTCTGCAATCATCATGATCTGGGTTCGCTGGGAGCTGCTATGAACACGCGGGCGCTTGAGCGCCAGCTTGAAATCCTCAAGGCCATGGGATGTAATTCCATTCGCACCGCGCATAATCCTCCGACACCGGAGTTGCTCGATTTGTGTGATCGTATGGGATTCATTGTGATGGATGAAATGTTTGACATGTGGAAGAAGAACAAGAGTCCGCATGATTATTCTCTGTACTGGGATGAATGGCATGAACGTGACTTGCGTGATTTCATCCTGCGCGACCGGAATCATCCCAGTGTTATAATCTGGAGCATCGGTAACGAGATCCTTGAACAGTGGGATGAGAGCGGCATTCCAATCGCACGTGAACTGGCGGCGATTGTCCGCGAGTTGGATCCCACGCGACCGATCACATCAGGATGTAATGAAACCGCGCCTTATAATAATATCATTAAATCCGGTGCTCTGGATGTCATCGGATTTAACTATCATCATGATGACTTCGAACCATTCCCGGAGAATTATCCCGGACAAGCGTTTGTCGCAACCGAAACCAATTCCGCATTGGCCACACGAGGGTATTATGATATGCCGTCTGACAGTGTTCGCCGCTGGCCCATTCGCTGGGACATTCCCTTTACGGATGGCAATCCGGACAACACCTGTTCGGCCTATGACAATTGCAGCGCGTATTGGGGATCCACACACGAGGAGACCTGGAAGATTGTTCGAAAATACAATTTCCTTTCCGGTATATACATATGGACAGGATTTGATTATCTGGGCGAACCGACACCCTATAGCTTGCCGTCCCGAAGCTCCTACTTCGGTGTGATTGATCTGGCTGGATTCCCCAAAGACGGATACTATTTTTATCAAGCCGAATGGACAGATGATCCTGTCTTGCACCTTTTTCCGCATTGGAACTGGGAACCGGGCGAGACTGTGGATGTGTGGGCCTATACCAATTGTGGTGAGGTGGAACTGTTCCTGAACGGCGAATCTTTAGGCATTCAGAAAAAAACAGATGATCAGCTTCATCTGGTGTGGCGGGTACAATATCGTCCAGGCATTCTCCGTGCAATCGGAAAAAAGGACGGGGAAATTCTCCTTGAAAAAGAAGTTCATACAGCAGGCAAACCGGCTCAAGTTGTACTTCTCCCGGATCGAAAAACCATACAGGCTGACGGGCGTGATCTTTCTTTTGTCACGATCCAAATTCAGGATGAAGACGGCAATCTCTGTCCGCGCGCCGATCATCTCGTCCAATTTCATGTGGAGGGAGAAGGTACACTCCGGGCCGTGGATAATGGATTACAGACAAGTCATGAGTCCTTTCAGGCCAGTGAGCGCAAAGCATTTAATGGATTGTGTCTCGCGGTGATTCAATCCACGGAAAAGGCGGGGAAGATCCAGGTAAGCGCCACTGTTGAAAATCTGCCAGCGGCAGAGACTGTGATTAAAACAAAGTAACGAGTTTAGAGTATCCGGAAATTAACCAGAAAGATGGTGATAATCCAATGATGAAACAAAAACGGCAATTTCCTTCCATAATTCTCATTTTTATCCTGCTTGTTTCAATCCAGGTTGCAGCGAGCGATATTGAAAATTTACAACGCGCATTTACTGACCTACGTTTCGGCATGTTTATCCATTTCGGGATTCGTACATTCACCGGCGGTTCGTGGGGAGAAGCGAATCAGGATGTGACAGCTTTCAATCCCACTAATCTTGATTGCGGACAATGGGCCGATGCAGCAGTCTCGGCGAACATGACTTTTGGAATCCTCACCACAAAACATCATGATGGATTTTGCCTTTGGGACAGTGAAACCACGGAAAATGATGTGGCCAGCAGTCCATGGAAAGAGGGCCAGGGTGATGTGGTTCAAGAATATGTCGATGCGTTTCGTTCGCGAGGACTGGAGCCCTGTCTCTATTACTCCATCTGGGATAACACCAAAGGCATCGGAAATGGAGATATTACAGAATCAGATATGGAATTCATCATCGATCAGATGACCGAGATTCTTTCCAATTACGGCCCGATCAAGATGCTCTTTATCGATGGATGGTCGTGGAAGATGGGGCATCGAAAAGTTCCTTATGATGAGATTCGGGAACTGGTGAAGGAACTGCAGCCCGAATGTCTGCTTGTGGACAATACACATATTCCCTGTCTGTTTAACAATGATCTCATCCATTATGAGGCGGGTGGCTCATGTCCCCCTGATAATACTCTGCCGGCCATGCTCAGCAAGTTAATCTACACCACTGGTGGTAATAGCTGGTTCTGGGATGGAAATATCCCGACGGCCAATCTTATGAGTGTCAATAGTATTGTCAGTTCCAACCTGAACTATCTGGAACCGCGATGGTGCACGTTTCTGCTGAATTGCCCTCCCAATTCCAACGGTCTTCTGGATGAGAATATTGTGAACCGTCTTGTTGAGGTGGGTGAGAACTGGTCTCCGGATCTTTCCAGACCCGCCTTGCCGGCACAGGAGCCCCAGATCGAGAATGTGATTCTGCCTGTTTCTGCCTCAGCCACAAGTGGAAACGCGTTTCACGCTATTGACGCAGTCAATGATCGTTTTTATTATTCCGTGTGGGAATCCTCAGCAAATCTGCCCCAATCCATTACCCTGAATCTTGGATTGGAAATTCCGGATGTTAGCATTCTTTATTATGTGCCCAAATACATCCCCATGGTCAATCCGCAGGAAGAGGGCAGTATTCAATCCTATAAAATTTACGCAAGTGGCGATAATATAGATTTTAGCGAGATCGCCAAAGGAGAGTGGAGTGGTGATACTAAAATGAAGGTGGCAATCTGGACACCCATAAACGCGCGATATATCAGGCTGGAAATTTTAACAGCTGTTGATGATTTTGCCGCAGTCACCGAGCTGGCGATTGGCAGGGGAGAGGTTTCCAGTGAGGTCAAGACCGGATTCAATCAGCCGCACGGTTTCACTTGCATCAGAATTATCCCAATCCGTTCAATCCAGATACAGTGATACATTTTCAAATGGCCGAACCGGGCAAGGTGCGTCTCGATCTCTATAACGCAACCGGCCAAACGGTTTGCACACTCATAGAGTCGTATTACACAGAAGGGTCTCATTCCGTTGCCTGGAATGGTCGAGATGCCAATGATCAACCTATGCCGAGCGGAATGTACTTTTATCAACTGCAGGTTGAAGATCCTTCAGGTTCTCAATCTTTGTCAAAAAGAATGTTGCTTGTTAAATAATAATACTGTCAAATCTTTGAAAGAAATACGAGACCTGTTATGAAAAGAAATTGCATTAACATCATCTGGCTATCCTTCTTATCCTTTCACATCAGCGGATGGTCGCAAAACTGTTTTCTCGAAGATTGGGAGCCGAAAACCGCGCAAATTCCGCCATCCATCGAATCGGTGCAGCCGGGTGAAGACGCCACCGTCACGATAACTTTTGAAACAGCGGATACACTTGGTCGAGTCTCAAAATACATTTTCGGAAATGCAGTAGCCACATGGACCGGAAATATCGGTACTGATCCTGTTCTGCTTGATCATCTGCAAACGCTGGCGCCGACGTTTATACGATATCCCGGCGGTAGCTGGTCAGATATCTTTTTCTGGGATACCTGTCAGGACAATGCGGTGGTTGGAATCCCTGATTCGCTCATTGATGGAACAACTGGCAACAAGGATCGTTTCTGGCCGCAGCATGGCGCGAATTGCGGCGGCAACTGGCGTATGACCTGGGACAATTACAATGAGATGCGCTGGGAGGTGGATACGCAAGGACTGATCACAGTCAACTATGGATATGCAAGGTATGGCACGAGTGAAGATCCGGTGGCAAAGGCGGCCCATCTGGCGGCTGAATGGGTTAGGGAGGATGATGGGCAAACCCTGTTCTGGGAAGTTGGTAATGAAAATGCCGGTCCCTGGGAAGCAGGCTGGCAGATTGATCCCGCACTTAATCATGATGGACAGCCCGAGATTATCTCAGGTGAATTATACGGTCAGCACTTTCAAGTGTTTGTCGATTCCATGCGCAAAGCTGCCACAGAAATCGGAGTCACGATTTATATCGGCGCACAGATTCTGCATTACAATGCAAGAAATGATAACTGGAATCCACCCAACATCACCTGGAATGAAGGGGTGTTTCGAGAGGTGGGAGATGCGGCTGATTTTTGGGTGATCCATAATTATTTTGGCAACAATTCAACGAATCCAAGTGTTCAGCTCAACGCCGGATTAAATGGTCCTAAAGAGATGATGAACTTCATCAAGCAGGATATCATAGACAAGGGGGGCGCCGACAAGCCCATCGCTCTCACTGAATGGAACATCACGGCCCCTGATCCTGTGAAGACATCCATTATCAATGGCATGCAATCCGTTCTGGTTTTCTGCGAAATGGCGAAATTGAATTATGGCCTCAGTTCCCGCTGGCTTGTGGCCAACTGGGATGGGGATGGCATGTTCTACAAAGGCGATGATTCGAGTATCCCTGCATGGAATCCCAGACCTGCCTTTTTTTATACAACCTTCCTGCAGAAAGTTACTGGTGATCATGTGGTAAGCGCATCAACAGACAATGAAGATGTTTCTGCTTATGCTTCGACATTCTCATCTGGCGAAGCAGGTGTGGTCGTTGTGAACAAAGGTACAACTGATCATACCATACAACTACGGTCCGAATCCTTTGGGATGGGTGATCAGTATTATGTCTACTCATTGACGGGTGAAGTCATCGGGGATGAGAGTGAAAACTTTCCTCTTGGTGTGAATATCAATGGGTATGGTCCTGATCACGGAAAAGGCACATGGGGGCCTGTGGAAGAGCTGGAATCTGTTGAAGCGTTAGCATATCCAATCTTTAATTCAGCAAAAATTTTGTCCCCTGCACGATCAGTACAATTCATCCTTGTTGAAGATGGTGAGAATTATGTGTCCGTTGAGGATGTCCCGATCTCTCCAAATAGCACCCACCAGAAACATCATATCTCAATCTATCCTTCACCTGCCCAGGATTTCTTTCAGATCGATCT
>JABMRT010000055.1 GCA_013202295.1 Candidatus Zhuqueibacterota bacterium | reverse complement strand
CCTTAAAACTGCCTGTGTTGAACAATTCTGTTCTCAACAGATCAGCAACCGCTTCAGCGTTTTGCTGGTTGACGTTTTTCGCCTCGAAATCCAGGACAGCAATTGCTATTTTTTCTCTGGCTGTAGACACAGTTGTTAAAATGAAGATGAGAAATATTAAGACTACGGCAATGCGAAATTGTGATTTCATGTCTCCCTCCCTGATGTGCAAAATATATCCAAGCCTTTTGGGAATGTCAAGCCAAATTTTTCATCAACTTTATAAAAATATTCCGGATAACACATCGACATAAGAAACCATCAACTCATTACTTCGCGAATATTTAAATGTTCCATATTCCAGGATACTGATATAATCTAATTATCATTCACTATTGAAATGAATCAGCGAATGGATAGAATAATCTTTAAGTTTCTCGCGGCCATTCAGAAAATCAAGTTCAATGAGGAATGCCACACCCGCGATCTGACCACCCAGTTTTTCCACCAGTTTCACAGCAGCCGCAGCAGTCCCCCCGGTTGCGAGTAAATCATCCACCACAAGGATTTTCTGACCCAAGCGAATGGCATCCGCGTGAATTTCAACAGTATCACTGCCGTATTCGAGAGAATACGTTTCCTTAATTATATCCGCCGGCAGCTTGCCCGGTTTGCGAACCGGGATAAATCCAGCGCCCAATTGACGCGCCATCGCTCCCCCGAAGAGAAAACCTCGCGCTTCAATCCCAACCACAAGTTCAATGCCTTTGTCCTGGAAGGGTTGGCACAAATCATCAATGGATTGATCAAACGCTTTGGGGTGCATCAACAAGGTGGTTATGTCTTTAAAAACGATGCCTTTTTTTGGAAAATCGTAGACATCCCGAATAATCGCTTTCAGATCCATGAAAACTCCCAAATTAAAATGTCACATCAAATGTATTATATTTGCCTGAAAATGGACGCCACTCCACCTGCACATCCTGCACCCGGGCATACGCATTGCCCGTTTTCAGATCTTTGATAAACGCCTCGATTAGACCCCTTGCACCTTCAATTTGGATTTCAACCTGATTGCTGGATGAGTTCTTCACCCAGCCCGTGAGACCCATTTGTCGCGCCAGACGCGATGCGAAAAAACGGTATCCAACTCCCTGAACCGTACCTGTTATAATAATATGAGCTTGAACATCCTTCAAAATTTATTTACTTTTATTCGATTTCAATGAGCCATTTTAAAATGCCAATTCTATGAATGTGTGTTTGGATTTTCATATGGCGAATTGGTAACTATTCTAAATATTTTTTGATTTCAAGGTTATGGATTCAAAGATCCATTTGATCGCTTTAACCGGATCTGAAATCTTCATCACGGTTTCATCAATAGACCAGCTGTCCACCGAGACAAGCGGGATCTTTTTCTGAAGCGCGAATGCCATTTCGGATAATGTTCCGTAACTGCCTCCTACAGCAATAGCCGCATCAGCGGACTGGATAATCACCGCATTCCGGGCCACTCCCATATCGGTCGGAATCGAAATATCCACATAGGAATTCGCATCTGTTTTATTGGATGTTGGAAGAATACCCACTGTGGTTCCGTTTACGGATTTGGCTCCGCGACACACTGCCTCCATCACACCCCCCAATCCACCACAAAGAATGATTGCTCCGTTTTCGGCAATCAAACGGCCAATAGTTTCCGCTTTCTCCAACACTTCGGCGGATACTTCCCGTCCTCCAATCACTGCAATTTGTATTTTTTTATTACTCATATAAATGGAATTTCTATTGCTTTTATTCCCCATTCCCCGTTTCACCTTCCCCATATCCAACCTATCCCGCCATATTCCGCCCTTATGGAAGAAGGATGATCTCCGGATTTTATGGAGTGAGTCTTTGCATCATTCGCGGGAATGGAATGGTCTCTCGCACATGCGTTATACCGGTAATCCATCCTACAGTCCGCTCAATACCCAAACCAAATCCGGAATGGGGCACAGAACCGTATTTTCGTAAATCCAGATACCAGTTAAATGCTTCAACCGGAAGATTGTGTTTCTTAATCCCGGCGAGAAGTACGTCGAGGTCATCTTCACGCTGACCGCCACCAATGATCTCGCCCACACCTTCCGGGGCCAGCATATCCACACACAATGCTTTGGTCTGATCTGCGGGATCTTTCTTCATATAGAAGGCCTTGATCGCGGCCGGATAGCGATGAACCAGAATCGGTGTGTCGAAATTCTCGGAAATCGCGGTCTCATCTGGAGCGCCGAAATCATTGCCATATTCAAACTCCAGCCCTTTATCGTGGATGATCTTGACTGCTTCATCATAGGAAATTCGGGGAAAAGGAGTTTTTATTTTTTCAAGGATGGTGATATCCCGTTCGAGCACTTTGAGTTCTTCCTGGCAGGATTCGAGAACACGCTGGACAATAAAAGCCACAAAATTCTCGGCTAGATCCATATCACCATCCAAATCCATATAAGCAACCTCAGGTTCGATCATCCAGAACTCGGTGAGGTGCCTGCGTGTTTTGGATTTCTCGGCGCGGAACGTGGGGCCGAAACAATAGGCCTTTCCCACAGCCATGGCAGCAGCTTCCATATAAAGCTGCCCGCTTTGGGTCAGATAGGCCTTCTCGCCAAAATAATCCGTTTCAAAAAGCGTTGTGGTACCTTCGCAAGCGGCCGGTGTGAAAATAGGCGCGTCCACAAGGGTGAACCCCTGACCATCAAAGAAATCCCTGCTGGCACGAATCAAAGCATGCCGCACTTTCAAGATCGTATGCTGTTTGGATGACCGCAGCCACAGATGTCTGTGATCCATTAAAAATGCAGTACCATGTTCTTTGGGGGAAATGGGATATTCCTTCGCGATTTGCTGGATTTGAATATCCCGCACCTGCAATTCAAAACCAAGCGATGAGCGCTTGTCTGCAGCAACAATACCTGAGACAACCACTGAGGATTCCTGCGTCAGTTCGTCACACACCTGAAATACTGGGTCGGACACATCCCCCTTAAACACAACGGCCTGGATTGTACCAGAACCATCTCGAATTTGAAGAAACCGTAATTTACCACTGGATCGCTTGTTATAAAGCCATCCCTGAATAGTCACTTCTTGATCTTTAAACTTTGAAATTTCGATGATTCTCGCAATTTGCATTCCGACCTCTGAGCCTATGCTTCATGTTTATGGATATAAAAAAAGGTGATAAAATATATCGGTTCTTCGTATGAAAGTCAACCTTTTAATATTGCATTTGGAACGAACGAAGCCCCCGTTTGGAGGAAAAACGGAGGCTTTGTTGTTGAACAACCTTGAGCTGAGTTTGACCAGCGCAAGTAATGTTTTATGAAAGTACGAACCGATCTCCCTGTATGAGACTCATGAAGCCACCGTTTTAATCATACGGAGCAAATCGGGCAGCGCGTATGGTTTTTGTAAATAGTGCAGTCCTCTTTCCTTAGCAGAAGGGATCTGTGACTTATGATCTACATACCCGCTGCTGAGCAATATGCGTAATTTTGGATTAATCTCCAGAAACTTATCAGCAAGTTCAATTCCGTTGAGATCAGGCAGCACGACATCGCTGAAAATGAGATCGAATTTGCCATCTTCTTTTTCAAATAATTCAAGCGCCTCTGCCGCAGATGCTGCTGGAAACACTTTGTAATTATTCTGAAACAGACCCCTTGAGGTAAATTCACGCACGCGGTTTTCATCCTCAATCATGAGAATACGTTCACCATTGCCTTTGAGTAGTGAATAATCAGTGGCTTCTGCGATTTCCTCCTCAACTTGAACATAGACCGCCGGAAGGTAGATTTCAAACAACGTGCCGTTGCCCAGCTCACTGTTCACATTGATCCATCCCTTGTGTTCCTTTACGATTCCATAGACCACAGAGAGCCCGAGACCGGTTCCTTTCCCTGGCCCCTTTGTGCTGAAAAACGGTTCAAAGATATGGCCTACTGTTTCTTTATCCATGCCGATACCTGTATCTTTAAATGTCAGGCGTACAAATTTGCCGTGTCTCGATTCAGGCATGGCTTTGCTGTTGCTCTTGTCTAATTTAATATTTTCTGTCTCAATTACGACTTGACCGCCATTTGGCATGGCATCCTTCGCATTGATGGTCAGATTCATAATAACTTGTTCTATGGTTCCCTTGTCTCCCCAAACTGTCCATAAATCATCGGTCAATTTGGTTTCAACATTGACTTCCTCTCCGATCAATCGACGAAGCATTTTATTTAGATTGCCGATGCTATCATTTAGGTTGATGGCCGTATATTCCATGGGATGTTTGCGGCTGAAAAGCAGCAACTGTTTGGATAGCTCAGCGGCGCTGATTGCAACCCGGTGTATCTCTTTCAGTTCAAGATATATCGGATCCGATTCGGCGATTTGCATCATGGCAAGATCTGTACTCACCTGAATCGCTGTCAGCATATTATTAAAATCATGTGCCACACCGCCTGCGAGAACTCCCACAGCCTCCATTTTCTGAGAATGAAGCAGCTGCACTTGAATCTTCTCTTTTTCTGCTTCGGCCTTTTTTTGGTCGGCGCGTGTGCGCAACACATGCAAGCCAAATGCCAGATCATCAGCCAGTTCTTTTAACAGTCGAACCTCTTCATCATCAAATGCATTCGTATCCAGTGAAAATATGTTTAATGTGCCAAATGTGCGATCTAGCTGAATCAACGGGAGACTCATCATCGCCTTAAATCCATGTTTAAGCCACTTATCGCTCCAAACTTTGGAGTCATTAGATCTAACCAGATCATTGATCACGCATGGAGATCCTGACTTGATAGCCCTTCCGATCGGCCAATTCTCAATCATAAAAGCCTCAGATGAGAAATCAATATCATCGATCGAGATATTTTCATGAGCGGCTGTTGAGACGGGCATAAAACTCTCTTTGCCATTTTGATTATAAAATCCGACCCATACCAGATCGTATTCTCCAAATCGCACAATCGTCTCGCAGATATTATCAAGGAGGGCTTTTTCTTCATCAGCGCGAACCATTACTTCATTGCACAAGGTTATTGTTTTCAGGGCCCGGTTCACCTTTCGAAGTTCCTGTTCCACGCGCGTGCGCTCTGCTACTTCCTCAATGAGTTGGATATTGGAATCCGATAGTTCAATTGTCCGCTCTCCGATCAACTTTTCAAGTCGATCGTGTGCTCTTTTTAACGCTTCCTCTGCCTCACGACGCTCATTGACCAGATTCTGAACGTAAACACTGAACAGCAGAATCACAAAAACTGCAAGGAGCCTCATCCAAAATCCCATCGTATCAGGGAAAAAGATGCGATCAATCAGATCACCCTTATTAAATACAAAAGTGTCTCGTACGGCTTCAAGAATCCAGTAAATCGCACCGAACATGAGGCCGACGGCCATCACACTGACGGTTTGAGTTTTAAATTTTTCATGTTTTATCTGGCGTGAGATCAGTTTGATTTTCAGAGATTGAGCATAAACTCCGAAAAGGATAATGATGCAGATCACCAAGATCCGCATCCACAGACTCATGATATCAGGTCTAAAAATGCGATCCAGGATGGACCCACGCTCAAAAATGATCACATCACGAACAGCTTCAAGAATCCAGTATATCGCGCTGAAACACAAACTCACTCCAATCAGATTGAGTGAATTTGATTTCTTTTCTAAATTTTTTTGTTTAAAAATTTCCATTTTTTTACCCACCTTTTTTAAAAGCCCGACAGCACTTTTCCCTTATAATATTTTCATTTACGATAAATCATTTTCTTAAACTACCTGCTGAAGTTTCTGAACAGAAAAAGCCAAATCATCAGCCAATCCTTTTAGCTGATCCAGCTCTTCTGATCCAAGTTTAAGATCAGAGGCCGAAAACATGTTCAAGGTACCAAAGGGCTTTCCATTACAGGCGAGCGGAAGACTGATCAGACCTTGAAATCCCTTCTTAATCGCTGTATTGCACCAATTCGTAGAATACATAGGATTCAGTAAATTCTCCACCACACAAGGGATGTTTCGTTCAACCGCCTTTGCGATGGGCCAACGATCCATCTCGTATTCTTCAGGTTGACAGCCCAAAAAATCGATGTCTTCAGCATTCTGTGCAAACATGGCGACATTATCCAACGGCTGTGGATTCTTTTCTGAAATCATTCCCACCCAGGTCATGCGAAATCCTGCCTCTTCGACGAGGCTTTTACAGGTGAGATTCATAATCAGATTTGGATCAGAATTTCGAAGCATCATGGATGCGCATTGCGAACGGCCCTTGATCAGCCTGAACACTTTATCAACAGAATGCTTTTGTTCCCTGAGTTCTTCATTCTCAATACGCAGATAATTGTTATTTTTAGAGATATCAACCATACTGCGTTCAACCGCAGATTCGAGACGATCACGGGCGTCTTTTAATAACTTGTCGATACGGAATTGCTCTGAAGTCAGGTTTTGTACATAGAGACTCAATAGCACAATAACAAAAACGGCCAGAAGACGCATCCAGGAGCTCATCGAATCGGGCATAAAAATACGTTCGATCAAATTACCCTTACCGAAAACAACCGTATCCCGAACCGATTCAAGAATCCAGTATACCGCGCCAAATGCAATACCGGAGAGAATAATGCTCCGTGTGGTCGTTTTTAAGTCTTTCTGATTTTTAATCCGTTTCTGTAAGGTGTCTGCATAAACTCCAAATAAAACCAGGATACAGAGCGCAAGAAAACGCATCCAGAAAGACATCGTTCCAGGCAAGAATAACCGATGTAATATATCGCCCCTGCCAAATGTGAATACATCTCGAATAGCTTCAATGACCCAGTAAATAAGGCCAAACACCAAACTGACTAAGATTAAATTTACCGGCTTGTGCGCTGCGGTTTTAAAATCTTTCTTAAGACCATTTTGATTCAGAGCGGCTTTTTCTACCATTTTGACCTCTTATTTTCGTAAAGGTTATGAAGAACTATTATTCACTAATATATGAAAATATTTTTCATACATAATGATATTACAAATCAACAATCGTATAGTTAACTGTTGTTGTGTAAGTGTTAGGTGAAATAGTTGCATCGATATTGCTGACACAGTGTTGAAGGCCTAAATTATCGACAAAACTTTTATTATTTGATTCAAAAAAATAACTGGCGGCCGGCCCATCTGGCACTACTACATAGGACGTACCATTGCTCACCTTCCTATTTGTTGGATCTCTGCGCACCTCAAGTGTTAGATTTGAATCCCAGCCTGTAATCGATTTGCTCACAGTCACATACCATGTTTTACCATAAACCTTATTTCCACCACCGTCTGTTGAAATTTGAATGTCTCCCATAACATTTTCATAAGAAGGCGTAATCTCTTGAAGTACTGGATCATAGACAACAGTAAAGCTGACAGGAGTGTTCTCCACAATTGTGACAGTCTGGGAGAACAATAGCTGGTTCATAGCAATCACTATGAATAAAACCGTAGTTTTAATAAACCACTTAATCATCATTTTCATGATTGACTACTTTCAATTATATTTCTCTTGCTGAATGATGCCACCCTCTTGAATAAACTGTATTCTACGGCGTTTAGGAAGTACTCGTAATTCGATCTCTTTTGATTTATCTGGATCTATTGTAATCAGAAAATCATTTTTTTCATGTTTGTGGTATTCAGGCATATTGTAATCATAAATATGCACGGTCCATTCACCCGGTCTCAGTTCCTCAAAATTGAACCGCCCATTTTCGTCGCTCATGCGCCTTTGAATCTCATCGAACCTTTTTAATTCGACAAGAATGCTCTTCAAATTATAATCAGGAACCAGTTTGGTTTTACCGTTTGTGACAAAACCTTTTTGATCTTGAATGGATTGTTTATTATTACTACCTGCCACATAAAAATCATCCTGATGATTTTGCATTTGATCAACACTAAAATGATCCGATGAATCGTTTACAACTTTATAGACTTTCACATATCCATGTAACGAAGCTGCTTTTGTGATTCCGATATTGATGACTTGTTCTGAACCACCAGTCACAGTGACTTCTTTGGGCATTTTTTCTACGGATACACAATTCAAACAAATTCTGGCTTTATCAATCATCATGTGATATGTTTTCGGATGAAGTGCCGGGAAGATATAGTAGCCATTGTCATCAGTCACTGCAGTCGAACCGTTAATTCTGATGATCATATCTTTTATCGGTTGCTCGGTTAAAACATCAAATACACGCCCTTTGACCACACCCACGTTTAAATTTCGCCCGATCGGAATGCCCATCGGAACTTGATAATCAATCAACAAAGCAGTCTCTTTACGATCTTCATAATTTCGAACCAATGTATGACGAGTTCGCAAGCTTAACTGATGGTTGTTAGCAAAGCGTTGGCGAAGTCGGAGTTCGAACAGGTTACGATCAAGATGGTACTCATCTGGATTGAAGTTGTTCTGGTAAAATAGTTGAAAATGGGTGTTCTCGAAAAAGGATATCCGGGCATTAAGCCCCCACGTGACCAATCTTGTCTGTTCACCTGTGTACCTTCGATTGTTATCAAAGTTTATATAACCACGAACACTCTTTGTTTCATCATATTCGAAAACAACGCTGCCCTGATATTTATGCATGTTGAATGATTCATGAATCATATAATTATCTGTTCTTCCAAACTCGGCCCGCACATCGAATGATATAGATTTGACACTTTTTATAATTCCCATTCTCAACGCGCTTTCACGATAATCATACTTCACATCAGGATGTCTGTCCTGTTGAGCACGTTGAACCCAATCGGCTGTAATTGCAAGATCATTGTTCAATCGATAATACAGTCCTATCTGACTGTTTTCAACATAGGGCGAAATGTATTGCGTCGTATCAATCGCAAAATTTTTATTATCTTTTCGCATACTGGCATTGAAGCGCAAACCCTTTATCAGGTTAACAGAAAGACCACCTGACAATAAGTTCGTATCACGATAATATCCTTTAAAATCGGGCTCCGCATAAATGCTGTGTAAGAAGTAAAATACTTTTGAGAGTTTTCCGCGAATCTGTGCTCGAAAAGCCACACTCTCTTGAGAGTCTTGTCTGCTTTGGGCTAACTCAACTTCCATTTCGGTTTCTTTGACAGGCTGAAATTTACCTTCAACACTAGTAACCTTCGCATCAACATTTGTGGTTTCTTTATCAAGGTATTGTATGCCAAGCGAGTTGCTCTGATTGAACTGATAGCGGATATATCCAGCTTTTTGGTTTTCGCGGTTATAAATCCAGCGAGTTTTCTGATAAAAGGACCCCACCTGGAATTTGCCAAAACGTATGGCTCCCTCAAATCCACGCCCATAACGATACTGTTCAGTTAAGGGTGACAGAGAGTAACTCCGGTCCCCCACATGAACAGAAAGACGATCATTTTCATAATTTAGATAATACTCATCATGTTCAGCAAAAATTGATTTCTCATAAATGTCAGGACCCCGAAAACTCAATGTCAAACGATGTTTGCCAGCAGCATCAATCGCACCTGTTCCATAGATATTGCCCTGGAATCCCTGGTCACTCACACTACCCCTCTGCAACATTTGGGATAATTTCAGTTCAACCGGGTAACGGCGAAATTGATCCAACTTTCCGGTCATCCTCGGTACAATATCGGTTATCTGTAAAACATGAAGTTTTGTTCTGTCATCATGTGCCATTTCAATCGTGATTTGGATCCGATTCTTTGATGGACGACTAATTTTCTGTGTAGTTTCCACGTTTAAAACAATTTGTCCGCTGCTCATGGGTTCTAAAAACAGTGACTCAGGACTCACATTAACCTGATATTGCTCGTCTGTACTGGCAGCTACAAACGCACTATCTGCGAAGTTTCCTTCATTCTGTATCTGATAAACCAACTGATAACTATCACCCGCGATAACATATTTAGGCGCATCCATCAATGTCATTTTTATTTCATGGATAGGGAGTACAATAATTTGGATGGTGTAGTAATCACTGATACTTGGAAATTCACGGGCAATGACACGATAAGTCACATTATATGTACCGGCTGGAGTAGTCTGGGGAATATAAAAACTGATCAGCTGGATGTCAGTTTGATTTGATTCGAGATCGAATTGAAATTGTGGTGTGATGAGTCTCCAATTTTCTGGAAGCTCAACAGCTCCGATATATGTTTTTGTTTCAGGAGTCGTATTGGATACTCGAAAGACAGTCGTCAATGTTTTCTTGGGCATGGATTCGATCAGTTCCTTATCACCCGGTCGTACTTCTACACCACGATCAACTCCGAATAAGGATGTTGCAATCAGAGTAAGTGCAAGAGTGATGTAAAGAATTGTTTTCATTTTATCCCAAATACCGTTATTAAATCCATTCATATTATTTATATACAAACAACATGCCAGAAATAGAAAAAATAAGAACTTAATTGAGGATAGGATTGCTTAATTAAAGGAGCAATTTGATGATAATTTGATATACTTTTCTGACTCTGTTTTTATTAACTTTACAGAAGCAAACGCAATTTTTAAAGAATCTATTTATTTGTACTGTATTAATTAACAAGATGGATATTTAAGAAGGGATCAAGGCAGACATATATTAGCAATTAGTCAACATTTTCATTCTGCAATGCTGGATCATCATCTATTTGAAGCGTATAATTTATGCCAAAGAGGGCGTCGTCGCCGCAATCAGCAACAATGATCGCTTTATATGCGCCATTTGGAACGGTGCTAATATCAATCTCATGTCGAATCGAAGTCCCAGGATATGTTCTCTTGGTTTGCGCTTCATATGTACCCACGTGCTGACCCTCTGAATTATAAAACTCAGTCCAAACTTTTGGTCTAAGTATGGTCTCTCCTGTATTTTCTATATTTATCTGAAGTACGCGTCTATTACTTTCTTGAATTACTTTTGTATTGATAAATTGAATCATTCGATTTCCTGTATCACCAATATTTGAAATCATCTGAATAGCATATCGAAGAACCTGAGTGATCCCAACCTCTTCTTCCTCTGGATTAAGTTCCAATGAACTTAAAGGAACCTCCTCAACCATTAGTATACTCCAATATGTACCAATCAACATTTCATCGGAAGGCACATTAATCGTATAATTTACTCTCGCATTTTCTGATGGCGGAATAGTGAGGCGTGGAGGGCTAAAGGTTATCCAATCAGCATTAGACCGTTTAATCGAACCGGGTTCAGCATATTGATTTGTACCATCTGAATAAAACAGATAATCTGTCTGATATAATTTGACTTCTGTTAATTCTGTTCCATTATTTCTGATAATAATTGCCCCTGAATATGAATCTGCAACTGAAACAATACGTTCATTTGTTAATCCTCCTTCAATACTGATTTTAGAGAGACAGAGAGCCGGAAGGAGAATAATGATGGATGTAAATATTATTGATTTTATCTTCATGGAAATCCTCAACTTCTCTAATTTATTGATTCACACAATGAAATCAATATAAAACGGATACACTTGAATGTCAACATTTTATCTTGGGTTATATTAGCAGTAACGTTTTATTATATATAATGTGATCAATAAAAGAAAGGCGGGTGCCAAATATTATGGACCCGCCTTGGATGTGTTCTATTTTATCTTGCTTTTAAATAGCATCAATCATTGTATAAGTGACAGTATGAGCTTCGTTTCCAGTTCCGTTAGTTACGGCTGCAGAAGCTGAGTACTCCATGTCACATGTGCCTACTGTTGTAGCAACACCCGTTACAAAATCCTTTGCGGTCGTATTCAAAGTACATGTACCACCAGTTACACCACCAGAAACAGTACCCGCTGTAACGGTCAATGGGTATACCGGCGATGCTATACTTGATACAACCGTAATTTTCTGGGCTGCTTCATTGGTCGTCCAACTTAAATCACAAGTTGCATCAGTCTCAGGACCTGGTTCCGAACCTGCAGTCGCTGAATTGATTGTTATTGTTATATTACCACCAGTAATTGCTACTTCGCTAATTGCCGTCACATCTACTGTGACGGTATGGTCATCAAAATCAGCAGCGAACAAACTACCTGTGCCCATCAGGGCCACGACTACTAAAAGAGCTAAAAACCGTTTCATTTTACTATCCTCCAAATTAAAGTTAAATTTCTAAAGTTTGTTTTTTCAAAATTGTTGCAAGACTTAAATTCTTTTCCACCTCCTTTTCGGGGTTCTGTTTTTTGTCTTTCATTTCGGGATTGTACAAACCGCATGCCAGAGTGAAGGATATTGAGGAGTTGTGACTTTTATTTAACAATTGGGGTCTAAAAACTGACAGAAATCGCATTTTAAGAAGTAAAAATGTGATTTCAGAAAACAACTCATTTCACATTGAAACAAGCTGATTGATTTCAACGACAGCATATTGTTGCAATTTGAAATTAGCCTAAAACTTTAAATTAACAATAGTTTGGTATGAATATTAAAAATGCGTATGGAGAAACCATTGCAGAATATTCCACAAGGTGTCACCTTTTGTAGGCAGATCTTACCGTTTTTTGAGGATCGCTAAAAATCCTGTAAGCAATTTAGCACAGTAACTTTAATATACAGAGTGG
>JABMRT010000054.1 GCA_013202295.1 Candidatus Zhuqueibacterota bacterium | reverse complement strand
TGCTGAAATCAATGGCGGTGGTCCTCTGTTGACTTTGCGTACATCCGGCGGTGGGATTCATATCAAGAAAATTGAAAAATAGTATCGTATTGGATGCGATACTATTTTTCAATTTTCTTGATATGAATCCCACCGCCGGATGTACGCAAAGTCAACAGAGGACCACCGCCATTGATTTCAGCACGCAGTGATTGACCGCTTATCTTCCCCTCTACTTTCACTGGAAAGTCTGTACTCACGCCGCCACCGCTGGTTTTGGCATCGACATTCATACTGATGTTTTCAGCCAGATAAGCAGTAATGCCACCCCCGGATGTACTGAGATTGCATTCCGCTTCAGGTTGTTTGGCAATGGCTACATGAATACCACCTCCAGAAGTTTTGGCATCGATCATTCCCATCACTTCATCCACGTGAATTGATCCTCCCGACGTTCGACCAATAACAGTACCATCGATGTTACCCAGCTTCAAACTGCCGCCTGAAGTGCGTACGTCCACATCGCCCGCACAGCTTTGAACCGTAATACTTCCCCCTGAAGTGTGTCCGGTCACGGGACCTTGAATATCCCCCATATTCAGACTGCCGCCTGAAGATCTCGCATCGACGCTACCCTCCAGATCAGCAACTGAGATGCTTCCACCAGACGTTTTCAAATCCACATTGTATTGTTGTGGAACAGTCACCTCAAACTCGACACTCAAGCCGCTATTTTTAATACCCGACCACCAATCTTTTTTCTTCTTTTCAAGCGTAATTGTGACATCATTTCCAGATTGAAAAGAATCCAAATCCAACTCGCTCAACATCCGTTCCAGTTTGGATTCGCTCCCGTTTCTTAATTTAATCAGAATTCTAGCCTCGACCTTGTCTCCTGGAGCGGTTTGAATATCAATTGAGCCCATGTCGGAATCGATCAACTAAGTTCCACCGGATTTGACATCAAACGATTTTTTGACGATCTTCTCTGCGCCAGCATAAAGTGTGCTGAATCCGATCAATACGATCAGAATTGTCAGAGCAAGCTGAAAATTCTTTTTCATGAAATTCTCCTTCCTGTATTCATGTTTTAATTGAATGCTGTGTTATAGTAGACTGATTTTACATGAAAAGGGTTGCAATTATTTTTGAATGGACAAATATGAATTATAAAGTTTGGCAGGCTGAACAAATATACTGTGAAGTGGATCCCGTCTTGATCTTCTTGATTTGAGTCTGACACTTTGGACAGAGATCCCCCTCTTTGAACGATAAGCTCATGTTCTCAAGTGTATACTGTCCTTTATTACCGAAAAAATCCTGCTCGTACCAGCTTGAATCCAGATCAATGGATTCATTAAATACAGAATGAATGGATTGAAAAAGTTGATCGATTTCAGCCGTGGATAAAGACGGGATCGGACGCAACGGATGTATTCTTGCGCGAAACAGGATTTCCTGGATATAAAAATTCCCGATACCCCGGATACGTTTTTGATTTAGAAGGAAGGATTTTATCGCTCCTTTTCGTTTATCTAAAAGGGCATGGAATGCCATTGCATCCATTGTCAGAGGATTCGGTCCTTGTGAATCGGTCATCACATGCGTCTCATCAGGTAAAACCAGATGGACATAACCGAACCACCACAATGTGATGTAAAATCCAGTTCCGTCTGAGAAATGTAGAATGAATCGGCTTTTCTCCGGAGGAGTTTCCCCTTGTTTAAAATATATTATTTCTCCACCCATTCCCAAACTGATCATCAGCCGAACATCATCAGACAATTGCAGCCCGATCCATTTTCCATAGGGATAGACTTTTTCTATTATCCGTTGCGGGAGTGTTTTCGTAAGATCATCAACCGGTCTGTTCAATATTTTTGGCTGCGCAATATCCACTGAAGTGATCGTTTTAAACTGGACTGTTTCATCCATCTGTCTGGCCATTACCACAGCTTCGGGCAGTTCGGGCATCTTATTGCACTCCTTGACCTTAAATTGGAAGGATACGAAATGTGAGCAATTCCCATGGATTGGCGTTGAAGTGGATCTTTTTATTTTTCAATTCATATGTCATAATTTCACTCTCATTCAGGGGGCATTTTTGGACAGATGCAATGGGAATTTGAAATACAATTTGACCCTTAACTTTTAAAGAAGAGGTATTTAGCAATCGCAAAATCACTCCTTGCCCATCTTCAGCCGGTTTTAATGCAGTCAGCTGCATTGAATCAGGCTGAATTTTTAAAATTGAATCCTGAGCTTCTTGTGGCGCTGAATAGGCCAAAACAGGTAGGGTAAACTGATCATAGACTTTAAATACTTCGGACCAATCCGCATTAATAGGTTTCTCATGAAAATATATACCGTATTCGAAAACATGTCGTCCGAGATCCTGGGCGCCTTTAGTTTCAAGTGGTGGTCCTGCGTGACCAGAGGGACGTAATGCAAGGTCATCACGCGACAGACATCCCACACCTCGAAGTATCGTGAGCGCCAGTGTGCGGTCATTGTCCATTTTCAGTTCGTATTCATACAATCCTTTTACAAACAAGCTTACAGCCTTTTGTGCATCCATTACAGTCACACTTCCAGTCATCGGACAACTACCAACCGGCAGTTCTTTGGCATTCTGGACAGTTCGATTCTCATGTTTCCGTTCTGTCACATGAAAAGGTGTTCGCGAATAAGTCGTTGAAGTACTGCATCCAGTTGGGAACAGAACTCGAAGCCTGTGATCTTTGACACCATTTTCCACGATTGTTTCAAATGAAATAAAACGGGAACCCGCAGCCAAGCGGACGGTCGTCCAGATCGAGATCATACCTTGCTTTGCAGAACGGGATTTTCGATTCTTTGTACGTTCAGAAGGAACTTTCATTCGGATCCGAATTCGAAGGGCGCCGCGATGTGGCCCGGATTCGATTACGGATATTCTGGTTTTAAACAAAGTGGATTTTAATATGCGATCATGTACCGGAGGCTGGAAATTATACGTATCCCCTACATCACCACTGTCTTCAAAAACATGCATTCGTGGATAGGTTTGTTTTGTGACCTTATCCGTGATGACGAGCGATCCGTTCTGATGAACATCAATTCTGAGAAATTTATTCTCAATAAAATTGCGGCCCGTCTGAATTTTCGAATCGATGGAAGACCATTGATTGCTTTTTTGGATTTTGAATCTTTGAAATCCAAATGGTTGAATAATATCTGGTGCCAGCAGAAGGTGATACCGGATGACTGATTCAGTACGCGGAAATAAATGATCTGATCGAACAAGATATGTATCTTCCTTTGTGGAAAGAATTTGAGAATCAATCTCTTTCCCATTCATATCCTGAATGATAAATGGCGAGCCATCAGTTCGAAGGATTTCAGCCTCGATCGGTTCTGTTCTTGGCTCTGTGCATGGATTAAAAATCGTGAAGGAGTCCGCATCAATCTCGGTTTGCGGACAGAGCGAATCAATCAGATTTCGGATGAATTGATCCGTCTTTTTATATCGGGCCATCATCTCATCAGCGACTGTATCAATGTGACATCCGCAAATCGAATCATGGGGATGATTTTCCAGCAATGACTCCCATGCCTGATGGAGAACAATCTGTTCGAGTTCGCACTTTTCATTGCGAAGCATGGAGAAAGACAACAACGGTTCCACAATGCGTTCCAGCATCATCTGAAGGCGGGCATTTTCTTGCTTTAATTTTACGCGAGTACTGCTAACACCCTGTAGAAGCGGCGCATGATCAAAACCGTCGCGCAGCTCACCTGTGATGGTTTGGATATTGTCAGGAAGCTGTTTTTGAACAGAATCACAGAATCGTTTTAAATCGGAGATGACAAACTCTTTCCCGTTTATCTTTCGCCATTCCTCAATCCGACTGAAGGCCATCGGATCCGGAAACAGATGATCCCCTCCATAAAGCAGCAATTGATTCTCCGTCTGATGCCTTTCATCCAGTTCGCGAAGGAGTGGGATGATGGCCTCCTCTCCTTCACGCGCAAACAGATCCGGATGAACCATGCAATATCCTCGTTCAGGTAAATGGATAAGGAGCACATTGGAACCATCCGGGGATTGCCAGTATAATTCAGAATTCAGATTGCTCAAGCCTCGCCAGAGTATAGCGGACTCAATATCAAATCCCTTCAGAATTTGGGGAAGCTGTGCGATATGACCGAACGCATCCGGCACATAGCCAACCTTCATGATCGGACCGAATGATTCTGCCATCCGCTTTCCTGCAAGCAAATTGCGAATGAGCGCCTCACCTGAAACCAGAAATTCATCGGCCAGTACATACCACGGGCCGATTTGGAGTCGCCCTTCCTGTATATATTGTACGAGCCGCTCTTTATTTTTTAGTTTAATTTGAAGATAATCTTTAAGGACGATGGTCTGACCATCCAGGAGGAAAATAAATTGTGGCTCTTTTTCAAGTGATTCAAGAACAGAATCGATCAAACGCACAAGGTGGAATCTGAACGTTTCAAACGTCTGATACCATTCACGATCCCAGTGCGTATGGAGTACAACATGTATCAATTTAGTATGCTTTGACAACTCAGCCTCATTATTTTCGGATAAAGCCAAAGGAATTAATCGATCAAAATCTCACTGATCTGGTGGATGACTTTCTCGCTCAGGTCGGTTTTTTTCACGATTTCGAGATTGCCTTTCAATTGCCCGATATTGCTCACACCCACCAGGACTGAAGTCATGCACGGCTGGCGCAGCACCCATAGCAATGACATTTGTGCCAGCGTGATTTTGTTTTTCTCAGCGATCTTGTTTAAAGACCGAATCTTTTTTAGGAGATCCTCAGTAATGGTATCGACTTTCAGAAATCCATGGGGTTTCGCAGCACGTGAATCACCGGGAATACCATCCAGGTAACGATCTGTCAGCATGCCTTGAGCTAAGGGTGAAAACGCGATGCATCCAATATTTTCTGCTTCAAGCACCTTGAACAAGCCGTCTTCGGGTTGGCGATTCAACATGGAGTACTTGACTTGATGAATCAAACAGGGCGTGCCGAGACTTTTCAGGATATCAGACGCCTGCTGTGTTTGGCTGGGCGGATAATTAGAAATACCCGCATAAAGCGCTTTGCCTTGCCGGACTGCGGAATCTAGCGCAAGCATGGTCTCTTCAAGAGGTGTTTCAGAATCAAGACGATGCGAATAAAAAATATCCACATAATCAAGATCCATGCGTTTGAGGCTTTGATCAAGACTGGACATCAGATATTTTCTCGACCCGCCATCACCGTACGGACCGGGCCACATCCAGTACCCCGCCTTTGTGGAAATGACCATTTCATCGCGATGCGCATGAAAATCCTTTTTTATAATCCGGCCAAACATGGATTCTGCCGCGCCTGCAGGCGGGCCGTAATTATTGGCCAGATCAAAATGAGTGATCCCGTGATCAAACGCGTAGCACAGCATTTCACGCGCATTGTCTTCGCTGTCCACCTCGCCGAAATTGTGCCAGAGCCCTATGGACAGAATCGGCAGTTTCAATCCGCTTTTGCCGCAAGTTTTGTATTTCATGGTATCATATCGTTTTGAATCGGGCATATAGGACATGGCGATCTCCTTTATTTATTCGGATAATAGATTTCTTTTAATATAACGCACGATTTGATCGGGATCGTTTTGCTGATGCATGGGGATCCAATGGATACGTACATCGTTGCGGAACCAGGTCATCTGGCGTTTTGCGAATCGACGCGTGTTCTGCTGGATTTTGTCACGTAAAGCATCCAGATCAATCTCGTGATTAAGGTATGCAAAAACCTCTTTATAGCCCAGGGAATTCATACTGTTATGCTGCAGTCCGAATCCATGCTCAATCAATGTTTTCACCTCATCAATCAAACCTTCTGCCAACATCTGATCCACCCGCTCATTGATCCGCTTGTACAGGTCTTGTCTGGGCCAGTAAAGCCCCAAAAGTGTTGGATGAAACTTCCGGTTTGGTTTGTGATTTTTCCACAAAGTATCGCGTGGTTTCCCCGTGATCTTGAACATTTCCAATGCCCTGAGAATACGCTGCGCATTATTGGGATGAATGGCTTGAGCGGCTATTGGATCGCATTGCTGAAGCTCGCTATAAAGCGTCTGTAAGCCTTCCTCCGCGACACGCAGCTGTAAGTTGGACCGGATATCCTGATCACGAATTTCCCCTTCAAACATGCCATCAATCAATGCGCGTATATAGAGACCTGAACCTCCGACAATAATGGGCAGCCGGTTCCGGGCGATCACATCATCAATCGCTTGAACCGCGTTCTGCGCATATTGACCGGCGCTGTAATTGGCTGTGGGTTCGAGAAAATCCACACAATGATGCGGCATGCGTTTCATCTGTTCTGTCGAAGGCTTTGCGGTTCCGATACTCATATATTTGTAAATTTGCCTGGAATCCGCAGAAATGATCTCACCATCACAACATTCAGCAAGCAGAAGTGCCAATCCCGTTTTGCCGGATGCAGTCTGACCCACAATCACTGGAACCGTTGGAAGCCTTGAACTCATATTCGTCCGAATCGTTTGTCAATCTCTTCCAGGGTAAGATTCACAACAACCGGTCTTCCATGCGGGCATGTGTATGGATCGGATGTCGCAAACAACCGGTCAATGAGTGAGGCCATTTCGAATTGCGTGAGAGTTTCTCCTGATTTTATTGCCGCCCGGCAGGCAAACGCAGCCGCAACCCGTTCAATCATATCACGTGATTTGTCCTGATTTTCACGATACTCATCCAGCATTTCCTGAAGCAGTTCCCTTTCATGTCCCGGCTTGATCTCAACAGGAACCGCTTCGATGATTGTGGTCCGGTTGCCGAATTCACGAATCCCGAATCCGATCTGTTCGAGATAGGGTAGAATTTCTACGAGCATGGCATAATCATCAGGGGAAAGTGCAACAGTCTCGGGGAAAAGCAGTTGTTGAGATAATCCGGTCTTGGCTTTTGAAGCCAATGCCCATTCATATAGAATACGCTCATGAGCCGCATGCTGATCAATAAGTGTAACACCGCTTTTAATTTGAGTGAGTATATACTTTTTATGAATTTGCCAGAATACGGCAGGTTCCATGGATGAGGATTGTGGCAATTCAGGATTAACTGTCACTGTTCGCTGAACCTCCAGTGACATTTGGCCTGCTAGCTGATTTAATAGCTGCTTAGTCGGCGGAAAAGTGAAGCCATCCGGTTTTCGTCCATGCACCAAATGCAAATCAGGGATGCCTTGAGGTGAGTTCAACGACTCTTTAACGGAACGGTGCAACACGTCATGAATAAACTTCTCATCCGCGAAGCGAACCTCTTGTTTCGCAGGATGCACATTGACATCATAAAAGGACGGGCTCATTTTTATGTAAATGAGATAGCTTGGATAAAGTCCGTCACCTGGTCGTGGCCCGAATGCGGACATAACGCTATGCACCAGACTGCGATGTGTGATGCAGCGATGATTCAGAAAAAAGAATTGATCATCACGTGTTTTGCGTAATGTTCCGGGACGACTGACATACCCTTTCAGGGAAAGAGAACCGACTTGTTTCTCAAATTCGATAAAATTTATCATCTTTTCAGGGCCAAGCAAATCACGGATGCGCTCTCGTAGCGTGCCGGCCGGCAGGTTCGAAGTTTTGATATCATCAATATATAAAATGAAATGTATATCAGGATATGCCAATGCAATCTTTCTGAAAGCCACCATGATGTGACGGAGTTCAGTGGTTGCGGATTTTAAAAACTTTCGTCGTGCCGGCACATTGTAAAACAGATCTTTAACTGATATGGAGGTGCCTGGATTAAAAGCGACTTTCTGCACATCCTGGATTTTCCCGTCTTCAATATAAGCCTGTGTGGCTTCTGTGTCAGATTCCTGCCGCGTAATGACAGTCATGCGCGACACAGATCCTATGCTCGCGAGAGCCTCTCCCCGAAATCCAAGCGTATGAATCTCGTCCAGATCGTCAGGTGCTGTAATTTTACTTGTGGCATGCCGCTTGGTGCAAATCAAGGCATCGTCTTCAGACATGCCCGCTCCATTATCCACGACCTGAATCAGACCTGTTCCTGATTCTCGAATATAAAGTGAAATTTGCGTCGATTCCGCATCAATGGCATTCTCCAGCAACTCTTTGACTACCGAAGCCGGACGCTCAATCACTTCACCCGCAGCGATCCGTTTCATGAGAAGTTCAGAGAGAATGTGTATTTTACCGGTCATTGTTCTTCAACTTTTTTAAGATGGTTTGTGCCATTTCAGGATTCACGATTCCGATGACCTTGCAATTGGGTTTATTCAACAAATCATCAATACTCCGGGATCCATGCCAAAAATGTAACGGACAATTGAATTGTTCCGATACACTCTGAATTCGATCCAATGAATTTTTGCTTATCTCCGGATCTAAAAGAATAAGCGCAATCGCGTTTCGCCTGACTTTCTTCAGAACGCCCTCTGTTCCTGATACAAGAGATCCTGATTTTTGCGCCATTCCCAAAAGCGACATAAGAGATTGCTCTGAGGAAGTGTTGATCGCTTTGGCCACCTCCAGATAGACTTTGGGATTCAAAGTTTGATCCATAACCTTACCAATCAAATCATCGGATCTCGCTTTTGTAATACAATCCTTGTTTGTACAGATATTAAAAACCGGATTGTCATTGTCCTCTTTGATATTAATCAGGATTTTTCTCTTGGAAAAACTGATAGAAAATATCAGATCCTGATTTTCTGATATACCGCATACGCCGCAAACTCTCATCCCTAACGCCAGATCTTTGAAAGGATATACAGGGCATAAAGCACTAAAATCACAAGTGCTCCGAGCCAGATGAGGGATTTTTGTTTTGCTTGCTTTTTCCTGTATGACTTTCTAAAATCAACACGCCGTTTTTCCCGTTCATCCTTTTTAGGATCATAAAATCGTGGCTCGTACGTAAATCGTTGATTTTTTGGTAGTCTTGAACCGAGCATGTTTCTCCTTCAAACATTATGCCTTCATTTAACAAGTAAAATATAATTAAGTTGTTTGATAGAATCAAGGAAAGAGCATCCTCAACCTTGTGAATAATAGATTAATGCGGAGAAAATTGATGCGTTTCACTGGAATAACTTTTTTCTTGCAAATAAGGCTGATTTTGGCGACATTTATTTCATTCTAAAGAAATATCATTACCATGTGAAGACAGGGAGAATTTTATCAAAGCATTTGATCAACTGGTCGATATAATGCGAAAATTGCGCAGTGAAGAGGGATGTCCGTGGGACAAAGAACAAACGCATGAATCTCTGAAACCCTATTTGATTGAAGAAACGTATGAAGTACTCGAAACCATTGATTCAGGGGATAAAGAAGCTCTGAGGGAAGAACTGGGTGATTTTGTGCTCCAGGCTGTCTTTCACGCACAAATCGCCGCAGAAGCAGGTGATTTCACAATGGAGGATGTGCTGAACACAATCAATGACAAACTGATCCGTCGGCACCCTCACGTTTTCGGAGATGTACAAATTGAAACCGCTGAAGAACAAAAAATTCATTGGGAAACATTAAAGCATAAAAAAGAAGGCAAGATTTCGGTAATTGAGGGAGTGCCGAAAAATGCTCCGGCACTGCTCAGAGCCCATCGTGTGCAACAAAAAGCGGCCACTGTCGGATTTGACTGGAACGATATCACTCCGGTTTGGGACAAAGTTCATGAAGAACTGGGAGAGTTAAAAACCGAGATTGAACTGGACGATGCACAAAAGATTGAGGAAGAATTTGGCGATCTTCTTTTTGCCATAGTCAATCTTTCCCGTTTTATTAAAGTGAATCCTGAAGATGCGTTGCGGAAAGCGATCAATAAATTTTCATCCCGTTTTCAACAGGTTGAGCAGCGTTTAAAGGATGATGGAAAGGATATCCGAAAATCCACTCTGGATGAGATGGATATTATCTGGAATCAGATCAAAGAGCAGGAGAATCATAAATAGGAGAATCCCGTGCGCATTACACTGGCACAAATGAATCCGACCATAGCGGATTTTCAAGGCAATCTGAATCTCATGCTTCAGACTTTGAAACAGGCCAAGCAGAATGGCGCTGATCTAATTGTCTTTTCGGAAATGTTCCTGACAGGATATCCACCCCGCGATCTTCTTGAACGACAGGATTTCATTGATCAGGCAGCCGAGGCTTTGGAAGAATTACTCAATCTTTCCGGCCAATTCCCTGGGATCGGCATCTTATTCGGCACCATCACTCCCTGCACCCGTCAAACCGGACATCGATTGTACAACTCTGCTTTTTTGGTGGAGAACCGGAAAATCCTTTTCAAACAGAACAAGTCTCTGCTTCCGACTTACGATGTGTTTGATGAAGCCCGGTATTTCGAACCCGCCGACCAAATTGATGTGTTCCGATATAAGGGAGAAGTGCTTGGAATCACGATCTGTGAAGATGCATGGAATCGTTCCGAGCTGCTCCCCCATCGTGAATATCCCGTGGACCCGATCGAGATTCTCGCAGGAAAAGATGCAACCTTGTTTATCAATTTATCCGCCTCACCTTTCTACATTGGTAAAGAGGAGGTTCGCTATAAACTTTTAAAAAATTATTGTCAGAAATACCGTATCCCCTTCATTTTGGTCAATCAAAGCGGCGGAAACGATGAGTTGATCTTCGATGGCAGAAGCCTTGTGCTGGATCAATCCGGTGAGTTGATGTTGGATCTTCCCGCATTCAAGTCCGCGATTCAAACCGTGGATTTGACTCAGCCCTCTCCGAAAATCGCATTTACTCCCCAAGATCCAATCGAATCTGTGTATCAGGCTCTCATCCTCGGTATTCAGGATTATTTATCCAAGTGCGGCTTCAGCAGTATAGTTCTCGGTCTTTCCGGGGGAATCGATTCGGCGGTTGTATGTGCTCTGGCAACGGATGCCCTTGGACCAAAGAATGTGACTGGAGTAGCCATGCCATCGATGTATTCATCTGAGGCCAGTGTTGAAGATGCGGAGCAATTGGCAGATAATTTGGGAATCGACTTTAAAATCATTCCGATTGCAAAAGTACATGCAACAATACTTGAAATGATGACTCCACATTTCAAGTATCTGTCGCCTGATGCAACTGAAGAGAATTTGCAGGCGCGGATTCGCGGGAATATTCTGATGGCCCTTTCAAATAAGTTCGGAGCATTAACACTTTCAACCGGAAATAAAAGTGAAATAGCCGTGGGATATTGTACACTTTACGGAGATATGAGCGGCGGACTCAGTGTGATCTCTGATGTACCCAAAACAATGGTCTATGAATTGGCAGAATTTATCAACCGATTAGATGAAATCATTCCTCAACGTATTCTGGATAAACCACCGTCAGCAGAGCTCAAACCAGATCAAAAAGATCAGGATACCCTTCCGCCCTATGACATTCTTGACCGGATCCTCTATCTGTATCTGGATAAAGGCGAATCCACAGAAGGAATAATCAAGCAGGGATTTGAAAAAGAAACGGTGGATTGGATCATTCAAACCGTTTGGAAGAATGAATACAAGCGGCGTCAGGCGGCGCCGGGTCTGAAAGTCACATCCAAAGCATTTGGCATCGGACGCCGCGTTCCTGTGGCGAGCAAATTTATATCTCCTCTGGATTCCAATTAGCAAAATCCTCTTTTCCCACCACGATCTTCGGATTTGCATAACAATAAACACATCCTCCTGGACAGGGATAATACCATCCAATATCCCAGCTTTCTGTACAGCCGCAATGGTCACGTTGTCCGCCAGCTTTTTTTGTAGAGGCCTGAAATCCTTTTGGATGCAATATGTTAAGCAACGTTCCGTCTATACAGGCTGACTCATCCATCTCTGAGACACAACAACCGTTTAATTGGATGTCATATTTTTCCGAGCTCTCCCTTAATTTCTCGTATTCCTTTTTCCATTCTGTACTGGATAATGTCACTGCCCGGATACCAAAGGCTTCAAGACGTTTGACAACTTTTGGATAAGGCGTCATCCAGCTAATGATGATCCGGTCAATTCCATGCTTCTTTATCCCGGATGCAATCGTCTCGAAATAATCCACATTGGAATAGAATCTTCCATCTGACAATCTAAAATGAACAATCGGATCAAACCGTATTGAAATCCTATTTGGATCTTTGACTATCTCCAGGATTTCAGGAAGCAATCCAAGTACGTTTTTCGCATTCGGGATACCTGGTTCGAAGGGTGTCCCTCCCATGCCGGTCACGGTGAGGTGGATAATTATTTGATCATACTTGGAAAGCGCTTCTTTTAATTGCGAATGATTTTCAATAGGTTGCGGATTTTTTGTCCAGAGAACCAACGTGTGAACACGTTCGGGCGGACATTTTTTTAGGAGTGTTTCTATCAGCCGTTGAGGAGCAAACCCGGGCATTTCCTCACGCCGGCTTGCGGAAATGACCTTTAGTTGCGAAGGCTTCATTGAAATTGGGACTTAAATTTTAAAACGGATTGGACGGCTTCAAAGACTTCCTGCACTTCAATGGAACGCATACATTCCATTTTTTCACAGAAATCCTGATGGCATCGGCTGCAATCCAACTCATGATGAATGACCCGATGTCCTTTTTCAGGAGAATAGGGAAACCATATTTCAGGTTCCCCTGGTCCGAAAAGGCCGATGGTTGGCGTGCCGACTGCGGGTGCGAGATGCATGGGGCCACAGTCGTTGGAAACAAACACATTCAGCTGGGTCAATACGGCGGCCAGCTGACGAACAGGCAATACCTCCGGAGCGTTTGCGCTCAAACAGGATTGAGAAATCACAGAGCACACAATCTCCTCTTCACCCGGACCCGTTGTAAAATATACATCCATGTTCAACTTATTATGGATCAGACCGGCTAACTCAGCAAACCGCTCCGGAAACCATTTCTTGGCGGGCCATGATGCTCCGACATGAAGTCCTATTATTGGACGGTCTAATGAGTATCCCAAATCCTTCAGATGCAAGGCAGCCCATTCTTTCTCAGTATCTGCAATTACAATCCTCAGACCATAACAATTTTGAGGAATATCAATTGGCATGCCATATCGCATATGATACTGAATGGCATTCAACTTCTCATTCCCATCCTTGATGCGGTGTGTATATAAAAGACGCCTGCCTCGAAAATTACCTCCAATTCTTATCCTTGCGCCAGACAGCCATGTGAGCAAAGCCGACCGTGGATTTCCGAAAAGATCTATCGATACATCAAACCTTGTTATTATCAATTTATACATCAGTTGAATCTGCTTATTAAATTCTTTTTGAAGAACCAGGACTTCATCCACATCCGGATGATTCAATAATATCGGAGCAAATGGGGCTTCGGTTAAATAATAGATCCTGGCAGTTGGATATTTAATGCGGATTGATTGGAGCAGAGGTGTCGAGAGAATGACATCCCCCATAAATCGAAGTCTGGTAACGAGTATATTTCTCATTTTTTAATAGGATTCGCTAATTGTTAATTGAGTTGAAAGCTATTGAAGTGATGGATTGAATGCAAGAAAAAAGTGATTGAGGTTATTTTTTATTCTGAGCTTGCTTTATCAGATCAAACAATTGAATCGTTTTGGGTGGCCTTACCGTATCCATTTGTTGAATTTGCTCATCCGAAAAGAATTGATGTATATATCCATCAATCGGAATGAGATCAAACCAGCAGTCCCGAATTCTTTTGCAGGGTTCATTCCCTGTTGTACTTCGACAATACTGAAAAGTAATCTCATGGCCCAACATGGGACAATAGCGTGATTTTGTGTCGTGTTTTTCCATATAAAGAACAACCGGCACTCTGCTTGTTTCAGAGTGCCGGTCAATATAAAATTATCCTAGTTTTGGCACAGGATATTTTTTCAGATATGCCAGATTCTCTTGCAATTCATCTTCCGGAAGATCATGATTGTGCAATTTGCCTTCAAAATACGCTTCATACCCGGACAAGTCCATGAGCCCGTGACCGCTCCAGTTAAAGAGAATCACTTTTTCCTTACCTTCTTCTTTCGCCTTATTGGCTTCCTCGACGACAGCAGCAAGGGCGTGACTTGTTTCCGGTGCTGAAATGAATCCCTCTGTCCGCGCCCACTGAACAGCCGCAGCATAGCAATCCAATTGATGAAGCGCTCTCGGTTTAATCAGGCCTTCTTCTACAGCATGACTGACCAAAGGTGCCATACCATGATAGCGCAATCCACCCGCATGAATGGGAGGAGGCACAAACTTATGACCCAATGAGTGCATGGGCAGAAGGGGTGTCATTTCCGCAGTATCGCCATGATCATATGCATAAGGTGCGCGTGTCATGGTCGGACAAGATGCTGGTTCAACCGGATAAATTTCAATATCCGCACCATTGACTTTATCAGCGATAAAGGGGAATGCGAGACCAGCAAAATTACTACCACCACCTGCACATGCAATGACGATGTCAGGTTTCTTAATACCGACCATTTCAAGCTGCTTCTTGGCTTCAAGACCAATGATGGTTTGATGCAGCATCACATGATTTAATACAGAGCCGAGTGCATAGCGTGTCTTTCCTGTTGGATCGGTGACAGCCGCTTCAACTGCTTCGCTGATGGCCATGCCGAGGCTTCCGGGTGTGTCCGGAATCTCAGCAAGTATATTCCTTCCAGCTTGCGTTTCAGTACTTGGGCTGGCGATGCATTTACCGCCCCAGGTTTCCATCATGAGTTTTCGGAAAGGTTTTTGATCAAAACTGATCCGGACCATGAAAACCTTACACTCAAGGCCGAGCAATGCGCATGCAAAACTCAAGGCGCTTCCCCACTGGCCCG
>JABMRT010000053.1 GCA_013202295.1 Candidatus Zhuqueibacterota bacterium | reverse complement strand
GTTATAGACATCATCAATTATATCGGGCGGTTAGCTCAGTTTGTTAGAGCGCTGGTCTCACATACCAGAGGTCGGCAGTTCGAATCTGCCATCGTCCACACAAAAAGGGGCGTCTTGAAAAAGGCACCCCTTTTTATCTTGATTTTGCTTAAAATATTTTGTAAAGTCCTTTAATATTAGTCTTCTCTTAATTGTTCTCACATCTCTAACACCACTTTAGAGCACTTCACGAAGAGAGGAGTTCTTTAAAGCTGTTATATAATCTTTAATGAAGGGAGTGGGTATGTCTATTCGAAGACACTTATCAGTGATTATAATTTGTATTCTGGTTTTCACAAAAGCCTTGTTTTCTCAAATTACTGTACAGGGCACTGTATCGGATAACGGTGCGGAATATTTAGGAGATGGCTCCGATCCTGTCGAAAATGTTCTGGTCACGGTGATAGACCAGGCGGATATAAGCCGATCTTTCAGTGTTTATACCGATGCGCAAGGTTACTATGAAATTCAGATCACGGAGACAGGTGTAGATGGTATTCCTACCCAGAAGCCGAAAGCATTTAATTTGTTTCAGAACTATCCCAATCCCTTTAATCCGTCTACTATTATAACCTATGAATTGCGAGAGCCTGCCAATATCCGTATCGATATTTATAACATCCTGGGACAGAAAATTAAAACCGTGTTCGACGGATTTCAAAATGCCTTAACAGGACATTTTGTCTGGGACGCGACCGATGATTTAGGTCAGGGTGTTTCGGCGGGTGTATATATCTATTCATTGAAGACGGAAGGGATTCGAATCAATAAAAAAATGTTACTCCTTGATGGTCATCAGAGCCATGTAAATACTACTCTATCTGCAAAGGGGATGAAACTATCCAGTCAAACTGTTTCAACTACACAAATGTCGGATCAATATCTGTTACGGGTCACTGGCGATAGCATTTTAACATACGAACAGCAAGATCTGGAGATCACTGAAAATATAACACTGGATATTACTGCCATCCGTGCGGTGACAGATATCGATGGTAACGTTTACCGTACTGTGAAAATTGATGATCAATGGTGGATGGCTGAGGACCTGAAAGTAACGCATTACCGCAATGGTGAAGCAATTCCCAATGAGACAGACAATAGCACATGGGCAGAACTTGCGACAGGCGCATATTGCAACTATGATAATGATACGACCAATGCGCCCACTTACGGTCGCCTTTATAACTGGTATGCAGTAGAAGACAGCCGTAACATAGCCCCCGAAGGCTGGCATGTACCCACTGATAACGAATTGAAAGCTTTGGAAGTCTTTCTGGGCATGAGTCAGGAATCGGCAGATGGAACAGGATTTCGTGGAATCGATGTCGGTGGTAAATTTAAAGAGACCGGAACTACGCATTGGGAAGATCCCAATACGGGTGCAACCAACGAAAGCGGTTTTTCAGCGCGTCCTGGGGGATTCTGCGCCAGCGGTGGTAATTTCTATACTATGGGCAACGAGGCCTATTTCTGGTCTTCTACTGAGGGCAGCAGTGGTTCAGCGTGGTTCAGGGCTCTTAAATACGACCATTCATACGTCAACCGCAACACCCTTGATAATAATTACGGATTTTCGGTGCGCTGTGTCAAAAACCAGGATACATTAACCGCGACCATCGAAACACTGGGTGAAGCCGGCGAGCTCTACCAGTCTGTTTTTGAAATTCAGGGCAGGGCAGCTGCGGTTACTACAACGATTGACTATCTCAATGATCATGACCTGGTAACGACTGCTGTTATGACTTCTGATTCAAGCATAACTGTTTTTTATAAGAACGGATTACAGGGGTGTATTGGTAATCCGTTAGTGCGCGGTACCGCAACACCCGCGCCTGCTGTGAAAAAACAGATTGCTCAACGTACTTTTGGCGGTAGTGAGGTCAATCCGGGAGCCGTCATCCTTGCGCCATTTTATGATGAGTTTCAGCATGATAGCCCTGATCGCATTAAAGACAGGCTGGATGAATGCTTTGGTGGGGCTGTACCTGAACCTGATGGCAAGAAGACCGAACTTTATAAAAACAGTGAAGTATCAGTGCCAAATCTCATAATAAATGTGCTTGGATCAGGGCCGGGGGTACTGCTATGGATTGGCCATGGCTGTATGGTTCGGATAGATGAAGATGCTCCCTCCTATCAGCAGAGCTCTGATGAATGGTGTGCCTTGATGACAGGAGAAGGTTATAGTGAAAAGGAACTGGCGGATATGATTGCGGACTTTTATGAAGCCTTTTTCGGTCGAGGAGTGATGCGTGAAATAGTTGTCATTCCCTATTGGCGCTGGGGTCATAAGCCCATGTTTTATTTACTCGTGACACCAGCTTTTATAATTAATCATGCTAACTTTGATATACCCGGAGATCTTCTGAACTGCGATAAGAGCCTTGTCTATATCGATTGTTGTAACAGTGCAGATTCCTATTTGGCAGATGCGTTTATGGAAAAGGGAGCAGATGTCTATCTGGGGTGGACCGCCCCAGTTAGTGACACTACTGCTGATAAAAAATGTTTGAAGTTTATTAATGAAATAACGGATACCTGTACTGTAGGTGAAGCCTTCGATCTTCTCGGTAATGTCGTAGATCCAAGCCGTGGTGCTGAGCTAAAGTTAATGCCTTCGGATGATCCATCAATTAGGGACATTATGATCCGAGCCCAGATGCGCATGACCAAAGACGGCACTGCTTTACGCGGCTATTCGGTGGGTGTGACTGTGAATAGCAACACTGGTGTGACAACGGTCGGTTGCTGGTCCGAACCGGAAGGACTGACAGCCGCATGCAATATCAATGTCAGATTCCCCGGTGCAGGTCCGGGCAGTTTCAACTGTGCCAGTGATGATGACGCATCCATATCCTTGATGGATACAGGCACGGGTAAAACGTACGTCCTCTGGGCAGGCCTTTTTGGAGTTCAAGGAAATATTAATGTACGCCGTTATGACAGTGACAGGGTTTCCGGCACGTTTTCAGGTACACTTGGATATTGGGAACAGGGACAGAATCCCACCGAAGATCCTCCGAGTGAAACTGTCAACATTCAGAATGGATTTATCAAGCATATCGGATCACGGATACAGTTATAGCAGATAATTATAGGGATCAGGATTCCAATTTCTGCACTGTGACATTGATTGTATATGGGATATTCAGCATATCTTCAACTGCAAGATCCCGATGAAACCGAGTTGCGATTTCTGGAACGATACGATTGAGACGAGTAGTTCGATTGGTATTCTGCCTTCGATCGGGATCAGTTTGGAAATATAAAGATGCACAGCAGTAGTCCAACATTGAGTTGGACTACTACTGAGATTCAGTGAGGAGTATTATTTGCTCGCCATTTTCATAGCTTTGGCCCTGATTAAAGCATAATTCCAACTCATATCATTAAAATTGGCTGCCTTTTCCCAGTATTCATTTGCTTTTGCTTTATCTTTCTTACCCATATAAGCTTTGGCCATTCCGCAGAAATTGCGTGGATTCTGTTCATTTGTCTGCTCAAACGCCGCGATCGCATCATCATATCGTTTTTCATGCAATGCGATCATACCCATAAGTCTCGATGCAGCCTGTATTTCAGTGCGATTCTGATTTTCATCGGTCAATTTCTTATATTGAGCAGCTTTATCTTTTGCAGTCTCCATATCCTTTTTCTGAAGCGCGACTTCCACGCGATAAAATAGAATATTCTGAAGCATTTCATCCTTTAAATCTTTAGAGTGATCTGAATTCACGATGACCTTTTTTGCTTTATCAAAGAATTTCTCTGCCTGATCCACTTTTCCTATAAAGAGATAAAGGGTTCCAATATTAATGAGATCATTGGTCTTTCCGAGTGAATCATTTTGTTTTTCATCTACCGCAATACATTTTTCTTTTGCAGACAATGCCGCTTTATATTTGCCTTCGCACAAATAGGTGAGGGCCTCGGTATGCAAAGCAGTATATCGATCTCCATCAGTCTGTGCCAACTCTTCCAGTTTTACAAGTTGTTTTCTTCCCTCATTCGCCTGATCTTTGAATACGTGATTCATGCACAGACCGCGATATGCGATCACAAAATGGGGATCAAGATCAATGGCCTTTTGATATGCTACAATGGACTTATCAAATTTGCCCTGTTTCATCAGGATTTCTCCATACGAATCCCATGGATTGGGCTCGTTCGGAATCAGCTGCGCATAGGTTTTCAAGGCTTTCTCTGCTTCATCATATTTTCCAAGATTAGAGTAAGCATATCCGATCATATTATAAGGACTGGGATATTCCGGATCGATTTTTATGGCTGTCTTGTAAGCCTCAACCGATTTTTCCAAATTATTCTGAGTCCAGTAGTTAATGCCTATTTGATTGTATACGGTTTTATCAGAAGGATATAGGGTGGCGAGACGCTCCAGCATTTCATTTGCTTTGATATTATTTCCAAGACTGGTTGCGTGACTTGCAAGGATGAATAATTTTTCACCTTCAGACACATGATCTACAAGAGAGGCTGATTTTTCCATTTGCTGAAAAAAGTCACTGTTGGTTTCAGATGCATAGGCCAGGTAAAAATGAGCCATGGCAAAATCCGGATCTTTTTCTAATGCTTTTTTCAAGACCTCTCTTGCCTCGCTGAAATTGGCATTCTCTGAAAGCCGTTGTCCTTCAAGAAACAGACTGAGTGCTTCCTCTGATGAAGTCGTAATCGGAATTTCTTTTGCCTTCTGTGCACACTGTAAAACAATAGCAATACACAGCATTGCTAAAAGAATTCTAGCCACCGTGGAGATCGAACGTTTCATGACTCCCTCCTTCGTTAAATTAATTATAGACAAACGGGGCATCCAATGCCCTTTTTGAACATAGTAATTTTTATAGAAGATACAACCGAGATGCAGGAAAGCAGAATTTGTTGCCCAATCTTTCTGCTTTAGTAATAATCTTTGGAATAAAAGAATGTAACTTGCATTTATTCTAAAGTCAAGGAGAAATATATCCTTAATGGAGGGCGCCATATTTGGAGTGTTGTAATCCATCTCTGAGTTGGGCTACTACTGAATTACAAATTGAGACAAGACCGTTCTTGACATCACACGCCTCCATTCCGTACATTCATATCGGACATTATTGCATAACTTCAAACACGGAGGTTTCATGAACATCTTTCTGACCGGTGGCACTGGATTTATCGGCTCCTACATTTTAATGGATTTGATTGCGAAGGGACATCATGTCACTGTGCTGGCGAGGAATCCGAATAAAATTTCAAAGCTGCATGAGCTCTCAAATGTGCAGATACTGGAAGGTGACATCACCGGGTTTGAAATATTGGAACATGGAGTGAAAGACAAGGATGCTGTGATTCATGTGGCTCTGAATTACAATGATCAGGATGGCACTGCCATGCTGACAAACGACACTCTACCCTCTGTGAAATTAGGGGATCTTGCCGCAGCAGCCGACGTGAAGCATTTCATTTATACCTCTTCCACCGCAGTGAATGATTCGGTTTATATGGGTGGTTCCGAGGGACCTTATGATAATGTAGAAGAATGGACAAAACAGGATCCTTTCACATTCTATGGTGCGACCAAGGCTGCTACAGAGAATTATCTGAACGCGTTATCTAATCAAACTGATATGCGTGTAAACATTGTGCGTCCGGGATACACGTTTGGCAATCCTGTGATAGAGGGTGCACCGACTCAGGCGGATACCCGGTTCAAGGATATCGTCCAGGCCGCAAAACAGGGCGAAGAAATTCGCATCACGAAACACGATGGCACGCAGTTTATCTGGGCGGGTGATCTGTCCAAAATATATATGGCAACGATGGGATCCAATTTTAACCGTAGAACCTTCTTCGGTCTCTCCGGTGCATTTGTGACATGGGAGCGGATTGCGAAAGAAGCCATCCGGATTTGCGATTCAAAAAGTGAGCTGGTTGTAGAAGACAAAGGTTGGGATGCAGATCCCGTGCTGTTTGAGGTTTCCTCGATTAAAAAGGAATTTGGATTTGATTTCGATCCGTGGCCTCAGATCGTGAAACATCTTGAATATTATTGTCAATCTCTGTAATCCATCTGTCTGAATTGGAAAAGGCCTCCGGATTTATTGGAGGCCTTTTCGCTTTGGTGGGTCATTGAAAGCTGCAGTGCTGTTAGATTATGCTGTTGTTGGGGTTTCTATTTGCCTCTTCTTTATTCAACGTGCCTTATATTGGATTCGTATTTTTATAATGAGTCGGTTAATGTGTACACAATTCCTGAAGGTTGGGATGACCGGTTACTGGCATCTGCAATCCATTGAAGTTGCACTTTGCCTTGGCTGTCTGTTAAATGGTCCGTGAGTTCTCTGTGTGAATCATCCAGTCTCAAATTGCCTATATCCTTATTGCTCTGTTTCATTCTTAACGAGCCATTCATACGATCATCCATAGACGCCACGGTGATTCTTTTATTCGCGCTGCTGGTTCGCCAATCCAATGTGAAATCCGTATTATTTATTTCTTTCAAATCAACACCATTCGTATTGGGTTCTGGCGTATTTTGACTGATTTCAAATTGATTGGGTTGCAGGATTACAATACGAACCGTGTGGCTTGCTGTCTGCCTTGAATAGGTGTTAACCGCAATAAAAAAAATGATTGTAAAACTGATCCAGCGTTTCATGGCCTTCTCCTTGAGTTCTGATCAGGGTATAAGCCAATGGCGTGCCAGAGCAATAAAGCTCGTTTTAGTAATGTTTTCAAACACAATATAATCAATAAGTTGAATCCTGTGTAAAAGTTATTAAATGATAATTAATAGGGGTGTCCAGCGCAGTGAAATCGTGAGCAGAATAGTACATCCAGATTATATATAGCGACCTAAAACCAAGATATACAGCACTATAAGTGCGTCAACAAAAGGAGACACGAGGTTTTATCTCTCGTTTTGTTGAATAATATCATGGATTAAGACATTGCTTATTTGATAATATATTAAAAAAATAAAAAACGTTAACTTGATAATTTTCTTGACTTTTTAGAAAACAATTATTATTGTTAAGCGTTCTGAGGATATGCCACATCCTTTGAACAACTGGCGATTATAATACAAAAACAAATTTATTTATTCACAATGTTATAAAGCCGGTATATTATTGTCTTTCTGGGGGGGTTGTAATGAACGCGTTATCAAACGCGCTATACGCATTTCCTTCAAAAACAAATCACTACAATATCAAGAAAGGATAGGCATGCGGCCATCCAAACGGTGTAGAACGTCAGCTAAACCGCGAAAGATGCTCACCTACTTCTGGTATTGCACGCTGCTCTGTATTTTACCACTTGCGCAGCTTCATGCACAGGCAGGCACTTTCGATATCAACTTTCTTTACACAACCATTGACACCCCATTTGTGTATGTAGGAAAGACCGCTGAATTTCCTTCACCTGTCATATCGCTCATTGAAGTGAAGGATAATAACAATCAGTATGTGCACGACCTGGCCGACACAGTCTGGCTCCGGCCTACTGATTTTGCGGCGAACGGGATGTTGGTGGATTCAATCTGGCAACAGGTTGAAGAATATCACAGAGATAGTACAGACAATCCCTATCCGCCAAACCGCAACGTGAAGGACATGCGGCCGAGGTATGAAGTGATTGAAATCCCTGATGTCGAGGGATACGGCCTGACCGTCTCTTTCACCATGGATTACAGCGGCAGCATGGGAGATGATATTTACATCGCCCAGGATGCGGCCCGAATCTTTGTCCGCAAGATGAGTATAAATGATGAAGCCGCTATTATCAAGTTCAATGGAAAGGTGCAGATCTTCCAGGATTTTACCAGCGATACTACCCAGCTGATGGAGGCCATTTCCCGCCCGCCTGATTCGCAGCAATTCACTGCACTTTATGATGCGTTATACACTTCGGTTTATGAAGTACGCAGCCAGATCGGTCGGCAGATTGTGGTCGCCTATACGGATGGCAATGACAATTACAGTACCCATCAACGGGATGAAGTCATCCAGTTGGCGATGGATCATGACATTCCCATCTTTTTAATCGGGCTTGGGCCATCGGTTGATCATGCTGTATTGAGACCGATTGCGGAGTCCACCGGCGGAAAGTACTATGAAGCGCCTACACCCTCTGAACTCGCGGCGCTTTATGAAGATGTGTTCAGCAAAGTGCGAGGTTATTATTTACTTGCACACACCACGACAGACTCTGTTGAGAATGGTACCTGGCGCACCGTGGATATCGTCCTTCAGGACAGCACTCATACTGGCCAGGGATTCGGACAATACAAAGTGCCGCTGAACCTGCCAGATTTAACCATCCAAAAAACGATTCGATCCGATTCGTTCCAGGTTCAAGGCAATGATACCTTATTCTACGCCATTGCCGGAGATACAGTTGATGTTGAACTGGAGATCAACAATCAGGGCGTGGGTCCGGCGCAAAATATCCACATTGTGGATTTTGCGACTGATTCACTCGATATACTCGATATGCGAACAGCTCCAATTTCTCAAAACACAGATTCCACCGAATGGTCGATATGGTGGATTGATGATGGCGATACCCAGTCCATTCGATTCACCGCAACTGTACGGGGGCTTATGCCCATGGGGGAGACCACAGTCAGCAGTTCCGCCAGGGTGGATTGCGTGATAGATTCGGATCCTTCAAATAATATGGGTACCGCCGCAATCACTCTGCTCGGGCTGCCGGATTTAATCTCAGAATGTCTCTGTCCATCCGAAGTGGCATCGCCCGGATTCCCGTTCCCGATTTCCGCGATCATCCGGAATATCGGCAATGCACATATTCCCTCGCCGTTTTATGTGGCCTATTATGTTGATTCCCCGGATTTGGAACCGGTCGCGGTTGATACGGTCGCTTCTCTCGCGGTGGGTGATTCAGCGCTTGTTCAAAAATCCATTACCTTCTCTGCTCCCGGAACCTACACGGTCATTGTGGTCGCGGATTATAATGGAATCATCACCGAAGGATCCGAAACCAATAACGGAGATTTAACCTGTCAGATCGAAGTGGGTCTGGATTCACTGGGCGTTCAAATCAGTGATTTTTCGTACACCGAAATGATTGAGGATCGTCAGGGTGACTTCCCGGATAGAATCCTTACACGAGTTCAAGTGTATGATCAGAATTGGATTTTCGTACCGAATCTGGCAAGTACCACATCCTGGCTGCTCCCAGCTGATGCGACAGAAACGGGACCGCCTGTCCAGGATACCTGGACTGCATTGGCGGAATCGCATCGGGATGATCCATCTGTACCCACAGATCCCGATGTCAGCGCAGGTTTGCATATCCGGGAAGTTCAGGCTGATGCGTTCTCTGTTGTCATGCTGACTGATTTCTCACAGTCTCTCGCATCACAATCCAGCGCCATTCAATCTGGCTGGGATCGTTTCCTGAATTCATTTACACGATCTGACCGGGGAGCAGTCATTACAGGAAACACCACATCCGAAATTCTTCAGAGCTTTACATCTGATCCTGCACTTTTGGATCAAGCGTTTAATCAGGCGTTTGACAAAACGGCCCGACCCGCGAAAGACGCAGCGCTCACCGGCGTAAACCTTGCTGCAGCGGAATCCGGTAGAAACGGTTTGATCGGTATGACAGGTGGAGACGACACGGGCAGCAACCTGTCCCGAATCCAGTTGGCTGAACAGGCCATGGAATCGGGTGTGCCGCTTTACTGGATTGATCTGGCTACATCCACGTTCTCTGACACGCTTCGACTCCTTTGCGAAGAGACGGGTGGATTCTATTTTGCCACATCTAACGGCTGGACGATTCAAACCGCTTTGGACCGCATCACGGGATTGCTTCGTAATTATTATGTGCTTTCCTATGCAACTCCCGACACGGTTCAGAACCAATCCTGGCGCAGGCTCGATGTTTCACTGAATGCATATACCAAGTCGGCATCTGACACAGGCGATTATCGCGCCCCGCTCGGGTCGATGGATTTACGTATCACAAAATCCGCTATCGGCAAGAATTATGTGGCCTTTCAAAACGATTCGCTTTGGCAAGTGCAGGCGGGAGATACCGTCCATTACACATTAGCAATCTGGAATGCAGGACATCAGGATTGTATGAACTTTGAAATACACGATGTTCTTCCTCCCAATTTGGATGTAATTTCCTCTAATCCCACAAGCAGTTCGATTTCCGGTGATACTGTATTCTGGAACATTCCATCGCTTGCGCGGACCCATACCACTCAAATCCAGTACACATGTCTCGTGGATACACTCAATCCAGATGTACAGACATTCTTGATTAACAAGGCGGAAATCGATTGTCCCTCAGACACGATTACGCAGAATAATACAGCAAGCGACACGGTACTTTATGCATCGCTACAACCGGTTGATCTCATGGTTTCCAAATCTGCGGTCGGTGATTCGCTGGCAACCAACTCAATCTGGTTTGTTCACCCCGATGGCACGGCGGATTACACCGTGACTGTGGTCAATCAGGGGCAATGGGACGCCTGGCAGGTGCAGATGGAAGATGTGCTTCCCCGCTCTGCCCATGTCATTACACCGCCACCCAATCTGGATCCAGCTTTCTCCGACGACACCTTGAGATGGACAATCCCTCATATTGTAAGCCGGGGCGGATCGGTTCAAATCCAGTATACCTGTCAATTTGATTCCTCGAAGCTTCTGCCCTGGTCCATTCCGCTCATCAACACGGCCACGGCCATTTATCCGGCCGATAGTGATCCGAGCAATAATTCTGCTTCGGATACGATGTACTCTGTGGGAGTGGGTGTACCTGAGCCGAGGATCTTTTTATCCCATTATGAGATCGCGCCATTTGATACCACACAGATTCATGTTTACACTCCAATCGACGTGGATCGATGGGATCTGATATTCGTGTTTGAAGACAGTTCTAAAGTCACCGATTTCGCAGATGATTTCAGCAGTGCAACGACATTGATCCCGGATGACACCACGCATGTGCATCCCGCGTTTGACGATACACGGCAGCGGATGTCCAAGGAAAGTGAAACCGTAACCGTCATCCTCAATACATTCAGAGACTGGGGAACCGGCATCGAAGTCAAGGCCACGGCCTCCACAACATTCAGAATCGTCAGCAATGACGAGTTTTACCTGGATCGAAATATATTCAAACCCGATCAAGAAACGCCCATCGAGATGCAGTTTAAACTCGGCTATGGACGATGGTCCACCCTTAATATTTATGATGTGTCGGGTGCTTTGATTCGCAAGCTTGTGGCAGGTAATTATGATGGCGGGTGGAATTATGAATATTGGGATGGCCGGGACGATAAAGGCAGACGGGTTGGAAGCGGTGTGTATGTGGCGATTCTGATTTCCGGTGATTTTTATCAAGCACGCAAATTTATTCTTGTGCGTTGAGTGAGGTTGACATGATCCGAAAAATACGACAAGTTCTTATAACGATCTTATTTGTTTGCGGATTCCCGTTCATTCTGAATGCGCAGGATTTGGTAGGCGTGCCTTTCCTAAAGGTAGGGCTCGGAGCACGGCAAGCCGGAATGGGCGGCGCATTCACAGGTGTTGCGGATGACGCGTACTCTCTGTTCTGGAATCCGGGCGGAATCGGACACATTCGCCAATGGCAATGGGCCGTCAGTTATAACCGGTACTTTACGGATATCAGCCAAGCCAGTGTGGCTATGGCGCGACAGTTCAGAGCGCTCGGCAGCCGCAAAACCGGAATCGGTCTGAGCTGTGCCTATATGGGCATGCCCGAATGGGATTCCACAGACGGGACGCAAAATATTCCCGTCGTATCCGCTGGAAATTTTGTAGCCGGTCTTACAATCGGCCAACGCGCCGAATGGCTGCACAAGTCCATCTCTTACGGATTCACGATTAAAGGTATTCAGAGCCGATTGGCAAATTATACCGCAAGGGGTTGGGCGGGTGATGTGGGTATATTGATTCGGCCCGGACGCATTCGTCTTAAAGAACTCAGCTTCGGAATCTTTGATTATGGTGTGATGACTTTCGGTGCAGCAGTTTCGCACATTGGTCCGGAAATTCAATTTGATAAAGAAGGCACCCTATTGCCTATGACATATCGTGCCGGTTTTTCTTATCTCATGGGTCGGTATGATGGATGGAGCGTCATGGTTGCTGCGGATGCCATGCAACCCATTAATCATGACTGGATTTACGCTTGCGGTGGTGAGGTCTGGTTCAAGAACATACTCGGCCTTCGCGGGGGATACCGTTTTAATGGCGAGGATCTCCGGGATCTCAGTCTTGGCATCGGATTTCGTTGGGAAGATGCAATGCGCAATATGTTGAACTTGCCTACCCGATTCGCCGATGCGTTCGAATTGAATTTCGCAGATGTAAGTTATGGAGAAGTGCTCGATCAAACCTATCGCGGCACACTTTCTTATTATTCTATTGCTCCTGAACCGTTTCTCATGGAAGAGGCGGTGGAGGTCGATTCAGATTCCATTATCCAGCAGGGGAATCAGGTGCAAATCACTTGGGAGAAAACCATTGATCCCGATCCGTTCGACGATGTCGGATATGTCCTCGTCATTGATCAGGATCCTTTAAAAGTTCAGGAGAGTATCAAGCAGCTCGAGCGGGACATGCCGAGTTTCCTGTCGTCTCCGCTTTGTCATTCATTGACTCTTTTTGAACAGGTGCCCATTACAGAATATACCTTCCTGCCCACTGAGGGTGGTGTGTATCACTGGGCGGTTGCGGCGTATGATTTGGCCTTTCATGCCCAGCTTGCTAAAAAGGGCAGGGAAGAGGTTCGTACATTCATCGTGGCAGTTCCCGACCTGCATGTCAAAGAGATTACATTCTCCCCGACACCCTGGATTACAACCACGCCCGAACAGGGCCTGTTGCGTGTTGAGGTTGCCAATGCCGGCACGGCGGCAGTGGATTCATTCCGTCTGATCGTGACTGAAGGATATAACAGGGTAAATCCTTTAAAAGAGGTGATAATTTCCAGGCTCGCATTCGATGAGGACACGACCATTGTTTTCCAGTGGCGAACCCTTGCGAGAGGATTACGCCCCATTCAGGTGATTGTGGATCCGGACAGCGCAGTTCTTGAACTGGATGAGACCAATAATATTTTTACGACACATTTCTTTACGGTTCCCAAAGGTGTTCTTGCCGTACCGGATACAATCGAGGTTATGGCTACGGGATATGATTCTACGGATATTCCGGTGGTTCCTGAAATCTATTTTGAGGCTTTCTCGGATACCATTGATTCCTTCTTCTTCACGCCGCAATATATGGAGTCCACACTTGAGATTGTCACTTCTCGTCTGAGGGCCCATCCAGAAGTTACCATGGAGCTCTTAGGATCGATTGACGCACTCAGTCTGGAAACGGACGAAAAGCTGGCAGAAGAGCGTGCATTCAAAGTCCGTGATAAACTGGTGAATATGGGTGTACCGCCCTCACAGCTCCGGGTGGTGCGCGATCATCCCGATAAAGTGTTGGGCAGGCAGCCCATGCCAGCCAATCCCCAGGATGCCGAATGGGTGATGCAGCATCATCGCAAAGTCGCATTCCAGACCGAACAAATCCATGAAGAAGCCCTTTTTGAACCGATCCGGGTGGCGGTGGATACCACATTGACCGATAGCGTGCAGTTCGGTTTCCGCATTGATTGTCCGAGTGTGGTTCACTCCTGGATTCTAGATGATCCGCGGGATTCGGTTTTGGTCACACAAGTGGATACCACCTTCCAGGACAGCTTATGGCATGATTACTTCTGGAACGGCACTGATCGCGAGAAAGTGGTAGTACCGCGCGATCATTGGTATAAGTATCAACTGACGCTCACAGACACCCTGGGCCGCATGTTTTTTACGCGTCTGGATTCGGTCTTTCTGCGTGAAAAACGCACACTTCGCCGCAAGGAGCTGTTCGGTGCTGCGAAATTTGCCAAAGTCGAGCCCGTTTATCAATTCTACTGGGAGCGCATGATGGATATTGCACGCGAGGTTGTGGAAAATCCAAACATGCACATTCGCTTTGAAGGGCATGCTTGCGCAACAGGTCCCACGGAACTTAATCAAAATCTATCGCAACGACGCGCCGAGGCATTCACGCAGGCGTTTCTACGTCGTCTGAAATCCGCCTATCCAGCACAGTATGAAAACATCCTAACCCGGATTTCGTCTCCCATCGGTTTTGGCGAGAAGGAGCCGCTCCGCGTGAAACTTCGGGATGTGGGTGAAGTGCAATTGGGCGTCAATGCAACCCCTCATGGGCGATATCTGAACAGACGTATTTCTGTACTGCTTTATCGCGAGAATTAGTCAGGATATGGCACAGTTTCTGCAATCAGATCACTGTCTGATTGCAGAAACTTGTTTAACTGACGGGAAACCCATGAAGCGTTTAATCTTATTTCTTCTCCTTCTTCTATTCGCATCACAAGGATTCACTACGGATCTGATTGTCACCAAAGAAAATAAAAAGTTCAAGGGGCAGGTCGTTAAGGTCATCGATGGCAAATATATTGTGAAAACGACCAGCGGTACTACACTGGCCATCCCCAAGTCGCATGTGGCGCGGATTTATCGCGGCAATCGTCTGGTTGATTTTGAAGAGGGCATGACCTATCTCGTCGAGAAGCGGCATCCTTATTTGCCATTTATTGTGTTAAGTGTGGCAAGCGGCGCGTATTCGGTCAATCGCTATCAAGAATACAATCGTCGAAAAAAGAGCTATAACAATACCTTGTCAGAAGCTCAGGAATCGGGTTCTGAAGATGATCTTCAAAATCTTACAGATAATAGTGGAAAGGCGCTGGCGGAAAGTATCATTTTCGGCCTGTTCAGCGCCGGGTCGATCTACTTTGCAGTCAAGCCACTTGAAGTACGCGTCCCCATTGGAAAAATTTCGGTCGGAACAGCACCGAATGGTGTGAGACTGTCTCTCAATTTTTAATCCACAGGCATATTCAAGGTGCTATGTTGAATTGAGTGGGTAGCTTAAATACAATGTGCCACAGATTAACACGGATGAAGCACAGATAAAATGAAATGATTTGAAAAAAATGGCCGCTATGATCTGATCCGTTT
>JABMRT010000052.1 GCA_013202295.1 Candidatus Zhuqueibacterota bacterium | reverse complement strand
CGCATCTTGCTCTGATATTCAGGAATGGCATGCATCAAATTGTATCCGTCTATAATATAATGTCGCTTCATAACTTATCTTTAATCTTATGGATTATTCTCAATTTTTGGACTTCACTTCAACACCATCCCGTGTGATCATTAAGTGGGGCCGTGCCAACCCTTTTTGGATTTCAAATTGAAGCGGTTTGCCATCCATCATTATTTCAAGGGATTCAGACTTTTCAAGAACAATCTGCAAGGATTGTTGGACACTCCACTGGCTAACTCTTTCTTTTTTCACCTGAACCGGCATGCTTGGATTACGATCAAGCTGTACGATCAATTGAATATCCTTTTGTGTCTTGATGGCAATGACAAATGGATCGAGTACGGAATCTTCAGTCATCAATGTATCGGACTGAACCGCTATGGAATCAGCCGCCGTATCGGATGGATCTACAAAATATCGACTGCTGATCTTTATACCAAGCAGAGCAACTGCTATTATTCCAAGGACAATCACCAGAATAAAAACCGCGGGCTGATTTATCTTTAAAATGGAACGATAGTTCTTGGCTGAAACCAATCGCAAGTCTTCATCAAGAATCACAACGGGCTCATCATATTCCCGGCTCTCCCATTCATCAAGAAGTTTCTTGCTGTCAAGACCCAACTCTTCGGAAAGGCTGTGCACGAATGAGCGGTAATATGTCAGAGGCAGTTCATCCCACTCCCCCTTTTCAACCATCTCAATTCGATCAATCGCGATGCGTGTACTTTCATGCACATCTTGAATGCTCAACTCTTTCTTTTCCCGTGCCTCACGGATGATCGTTCCCAGTTTTTGCATCTCATACTCTTTCTATTTAAAGAACAACCCAATGTTCTCAGAATTAAGCAACTCTCCCATTCGCTCATAGAACCGCGCGATTGGAAATCCCACCACATTGAAATAGCATCCATGAATCGACTGTACAAACAATCCAGCTCTCCCCTGAATACCGTATCCACCCGCTTTATCCAAAGGTTCTTCGGATGCCACATAAGCTTCGATCTCAGCATCGGACAATGCTTTGAAGGTTACATCTGTGGTGACAACATCCGTGCGTTTTTGATCATTATTCAGAATCAGTGTAAATCCCGTATATACCTGATGCGTCTGACCGGATAATCTTCGGAGCATACAGATTGCGTCATCGGGATTCGATGGTTTGTTGAGGATTTTTCCATCATTATAGACAATCGTATCCGCTCCGACCACAAGACTGGATTGGACAGTCTCCGAAACTGCTTCTGCTTTTCTTTTGGATAAAACAGTGACATGTTCAACCGGATCGGTTATTTCCACATTTTCATTGATCGGAACCGTAAGGATCTCAAACTCCAGCCCGAGTTGCCGGAAAATCTCCGCACGTCTCGGGGATTTTGAAGCCAATATCAGTCGGAGCTTATCCGTCACGTTTGCGATCCTCCGTATCCAGAGTTAATGTGACCGGCCCGTCATTATGGATCTCCACATCCATCATGGCCGCGAACTGCCCGGTTTCAACATACACACCTTTTTGTTTGAGCTTCTGGACGAATTGCTCATACAAAGGTTCGGCGATTTCAGGCGGCGCAGCATCCGTGAAACTGGGGCGCCGCCCACGGCGGGTATCCCCATAAAGTGTAAATTGTGAGACGATTAGAGCCTCTCCTTCGATATCCAGCAGAGAATGATGGAATTTGCCCGCTGCATTTTCGAAAATTCTTAGGTTGACACATTTCTCGGCCAGCCAGTCCAAATCCTCTTCTGAATCGGTGGACTTGACACCGAGCAAAATCATTAAACCCCTACCGATTTGTCCGACTACGATGGAGTCTACAGTAACACTTGCTTTGGAAACACGTTGAATCACAGCACGCATGCTATGTCCCCACATACACAGCAAGAAGTCCCATGAACATATTCAGTTTCATCAGAAAAGCGAGCCGTCTCAGATTTTTGGGATGCCCATTCCGCCACATGGAAATGATCACGTAAACCAGAAAGCAATCCACGCCGAACACAACAACCCACAGATAATGGATTGTAAAGATGCCCAGAAAGTATGGCAACAAAGTCAATCCGATCAAAATCAGAATGATCACGGTGGAAAGTTGCAGCGCCGCTTTTTCGCCAAATCGAATCGGAAAAGTGACCACACCATCCTTCACGTCGCCTGCCACATCTTCCGTATCTTTGATGATCTCGCGGGCAAAATGGTAAAACATAGAAAAAATACCCACTACAAACGCCTCACGAAACCGATGAACCGCCAGCCCGCCATACACAAAAGCAAGGCCAGAGAAAAAAGCCACTGCGAAATTACCCCACAGCACGGTACGTTTCAACTTCCAGCTGTATGCGTAAAGTGTGATTGAAGAAATCAATGCAATTGTGAATCCGGGAACTTGGAGGGTTAGACTCACACCCATGCCTGCGATAAAAAGCAGAATCGCGAATATCCGCGCTTGACTCACAGTCACCATGCCGGAGGGTAAAGGCCGATTTGGTTTATTAATTCGGTCGATGGCCAGATCAAACACATCATTGATCGCATTGGCTCCCCCCGCAATCAATGTCGCCGAGGTGCATGCCATGAGTAACCTGAAAACAGGTTGCACAGTGCCCGTAATGAATCCACCAATGAAGACCGATATGAATGCTATAATCAGATTCAGAGGGCGGGTAAGAAGAATATATCCTTGAATTTGCCTCAACATGACTGAATGTAAAGAATCTGAGAAAAAGAAGCAAGTTGGAACGTTAGAATTATTGGAAAACAAACAGAATGAAAAAAATGAGTACTACCAGGAAAAAATTGATAATAAGAATCATGTCACGTTGAATGAAATTGTAAATCGTGTTCCGTCTTTTCTCGCGACAGAAAGTTTTCCGTGAAGTTGTCTTTCTACCAATATCTTCACCAGATCCAGCCCAAGGGTATCCGTGTTATAAATGTCCAAATTCTCAGGTATGCCCTTGCCATTGTCCTTTACAACCAACAGCACACTACCCAATTTATTCTTGGACAAGATTATGTCAATTCGCGGTTTTATAATACTGGAATCAGAAAATGCATGTTTCATGGCGTTTGAAACCAACTCGTTGATAATCAAACCGCAAGGCACTGCATAGTCAATAGATAAATGAACATCCTGCACATCAAGATGAATATCAATGGGATATGAATCGACTTTATAAACACTGTATAAATCAGTAACAAGGCTTTGAATATAATCCTTAAAATCAATGTGGGCCAGATTATCAGACTTGTATAACTTCTCGTGAATCAACGCCATGGCCTGCACACGATCCTGACTCTCCTTGAATATTGCTTTGTCTTTTTCATGTACGATGTGAGTGGATTGAAGATAAAGCAGGCTTTTAACAACTTGTAAATTGTTCTTTACACGATGGTGGATTTCTTTCAGAAGCACTTCTTTTTCTTCCAATGAATGGGTCAGCAGTTTTTTCGATTCGCGTAATGATTTCTCAACTTTCTTTCTCTCCTGAATCTGCTGATGCAATTGTATATTTAATTCTTCAAGCAAGGCATAACGTTTGTGTATTTGATACGTGCGAATCTTGTAATAAATAAGCGCACTGGCAAAAATAAAGAATACGCCCAGAATCCGAACAGACCATCTCTGCCAAAAACGGGGATGAATCACAAGATCAATCGAGGCAGTCTTGTTGGACCAAACTCCATCCGGGCTGGCCGCCCTTACATGAAAGGCATATTTACCAGGCGCAAGATTCGTATAGGTCACATTTCGCATCCCTCGCGAATCAATCCAATTTGGATCAAATCCTTCGAGATAATACTCGGTTTTATTTTTTAAAGGATGCGCAAAATGAAGCGCCGCGAATTCAAATCCGAATATATCGTGCTGATGAAACAGTTGGAGTGTGGAGGTGTAAGACACAGCCTGATCTAAAAAGATCCTGCCGAGAAAGGGTTGGCCGATCCGTACAGATTCATGAAAAAGCTCAAAATCTGTGAGCGCTACAGCGGGCGGATTGGGATTTGTTATAAATTTAGATGGATCGAATAAAGTCCATCCTTTCATGCCGCCAAAAATCAGACGACCGTCTAGTAATTGGTTATAACATTTGCGTGAAAATTCTGAACCATGCAATCCGTCCTCTTTATAAAAGGCAGTCCAGGAATCGGAGGCAGGATTGAATCGCAGAAGACCATGGTTCGTGCTTACCCAGATGGCCCGATCCTCACCCACCGTTTGGGACTCTTCAAGAATGCCATGAATCACATGATTCGGCAATCCATCTTTCTCGGAATAGCATTTGATCTCACCGGTATTCGCGACAAATCGGCAGATCCCGCCATCCGTACCGATCCAAAGCGATCCCTCATGATCTTGGTTAAGTACGCGAATTTTATTGCTGATAAGTGGAAAAGAATCGGTGTTGGAATAGGTTGCAAAGCTTTCTGTCTTGCGATCATATAGCGCTAAACCCTGATCTGTTCCGATCCAAAACCTGTTCTCCCTGTCTTCAAATAAAGCCCAGATATGATCATCCGGCAGTGAATTGGGCTGTTGAGAATCGTGTTGAAAAAAGGTAACTGTATGATTTTCAGGATTAAACCGAATGAGTCCATTCTCATAAGTACCCAGCCATAATATGCCCTGATGATCCCATAAAATGGAGTAATAACTCATGGACGTGATGCGTGGATCTGGGTGTCTGAGCTCTGGAAAGCGATGCCATTTATTTTTCTTCGTATCATAGGCCAGTAATTTTCCATTCGTGCCCACCCAGAGAAGTCCTGAAGGCTGCATAAACAGCATGTGAATTATCAAATAGGGATTGTCAGAATCTATGGGTATCCATTGAGATTTCCCGGTTAGCAGATCCGTGCTCATCAATCCCTGATCCGTGCTGACCCAAAGGATATTTTGATTGTTTGGATCCTGAACAATAATTTTAGCAATTGTCCATTGGAAGTTCCCGTTTTCACCATCGTGTATAGGATAGGTAATAAAAGGCTTTTGATAGGGATCGTAAAGATGCACACCGGTCTTGCTGCCTATCCAGATCAATCCAGTACGGTCTTTGTAAATTTTAAACACATGTTTCGGAAGGCCAGCAGATTGACCATCGATTATGCGATCCAATCGGGATTCCTCAGGATAATACCTGTAAACACCTTCACCCCATGTGCCCAGCCAGAGTGCGCCAAAATCATCGATAACTATACTGTAAATCGCTACATCTCGTACGACTGAATGTTGCAGTGCTGATTCTGAAGGACGTACGCAAGTTTGAGAGACATCATCCAATTTCCATAAACCGCGATCACTGCCCACCCAGCAGGTACCATTGGTTTCATTTTGCATGCACCTGACACGAAATCCGTTTACATATCCTTCAAACGGCACCGAATCGATTTGGAAATTCTCAGGATGAATCCGAAATAATCCAGTCTCCGTTCCCATCCAGATATGATCACTTTGATCACAAAACAGTAAAGTGATTTCTTCGGAATTAAAGCCTGGAATGTCTTTGAAAAGCCATGAACATTGAAGAGTGGTATCGATGATACAAAGCCCGTCTTGTGTGCCCACCCAGATCCGATTGGTTTTATCCTGACAGAGTGCCGTAATCTGCAATCCGGAATTTTCTCTGGAAATGTCAATATCCTTAAAGGTTTCCGTGAAAGGAGAATATCGATTGAGTCCTTCGCGAGTTCCGATCCAGAGAGTTTTATCACGACCTTCAATAATAACATTGATGTAATTGTTGCTCAAGCTGGTCGTATCATCCGGATCAGGACGGAATACCCTGAATTGATAGCCGTCATATCGATTCAGCCCGTCGTATGTGCCAATCCACATAAATCCCTGATCATCTTGCAGTAGCGACACGCCAGCACTTTTGGACAACCCATCATCCACTGTCAAGTGGCGCATGGTTACAGGAACCGTTTCTGTATGTAAGCTTGCTGCAAAGCAGATTGTCAGAATACTCAGAACGATGATAACATGACGCTGCATAAATGATCCAATACAACCTAAAAATGGGATTTGGAAAGGCTTATCCTTCTTATTCAAGATCTTCAAATATCATGCCGGATTAGGCAGGAGATAAATTGAGAGCATTAATTATACGTATGGATGAAAGGGATCTTATAGAAATCGAATTCCGCCTTCTCATCATGCAATTCTCCGGCATGCCAATGTGAAAGGTATCGAATATTTCATGAATCACCAAATAGATTTTTATCTTGGGGAGAGGGCATCACAATATTTTCTTCCACTTTTGGATGGAATGATTTTTTTTAACACGGAAATCAAGTTATTAAATATTTTAAGCGGAAATGTGGAATTTTGAGATGAACTATACAATAAATCTTAGAATATTTACACCAATCATTCCGGCAAGAAGGATGCCGGGGCCAATCCAGTAATACCATTTTCCTTCAGTAGGGACAGTAGTAAGTACATAGCCTATGGAAATCAATATAAAGGGTTCGTAATATTTTTGAAATATTTTATAATTTGCCAGATTTGCCAACAGCCAAAACACAAAGCACACAATCATCAGATAGTCTTGTCTCGCTAGAAGATAACGCCCCATCCAGTATACACAGACGATACCAATAGGAAAAAATATAAAAAATACAACTGAAGTGGACAGCACATTTGGTAGATACGAGGCGATCAACCATAGTGCCCCCCCTCTCTCTCCACGATCAGCAGAATATGCATTGGATACAGGATGAATCAGTAAGTAGCCAATTCCACTACCGATTAAAATAGTATATATATAATTCTTCACCTGATCACTATGATTTAAATAAATCAGCCAGAAACCAAAGAATACACCATAGATACCCATCAGGGATAAAATATAGACCAATGCATTCCAATTGAGTTTGAACGCAGTATGTTCAGCTGAAAATTGCGGCGGAGTCAGTCCCTGCCAGAGCCCTATAAAATAACCAATTCCTGTGACAGGTATAATGACAGGCAAAATTTTTAGGAATAAATCTTTTAATTCTGATTTGGACTTATATTTTCGAAGTTTAGTTATAAGAAAAGCACCAATCAACCAAACGTACAATTGCCGGATAAGAACAGTACAAAATATAAAAATGTTCGCTATAATGTTTTTCTTTATATTGGAATATTCAAAATCCATAGAGTAAATCGACAATAGCATAAACAGGAGAGCGGCATTATCAGTGGAAAGTCTGACGGCAGGCCCAACAAAATAGGGTGAGAATAGAAAGAGAATAGAGAAATAGAACGCTTTGATTCGATCCCCCCTTTTAGTCAGATAAAAATAAAACATCAGGAGACATCCCAAACTAATCATCGCGCTTATCAAACGAAGCGGAATGATAGCAGTACCAAACAAATGAGCGACACCTGCCATAAACAGATGATATAGGGGTGTTGTAGCTGAGGAATAGTTTTTTAAATCAAGATTAGGGAACTGTTCATTGAATGTTTCAATGGTTGGGTGGTGAAACCGACGTTCATCCTCCGCATCGAATATATCAAGTTCAGGTTTTAATATGAGGGGCACGGTGAGTGTCAAAAATATCAGAGTGATCAGTATAAAGGGCAATACTTTTTGAAGGCGATTGAGCTTTTGCGGTCTATCGGTTGGTATGTTCACTTTCATATGTTTGAAAATAAAACAACTCGGGCGGAATGTCAAGGATTGATAGTTAATAATAGTATTTTTTTAAGGGCTGAAACATCCCTCTGTACCACCCTTACGGACTCGAGAAAAGGGGATGTAAAAAAGCCCGTCACATAAAGTAACGGGCTTTCATCATGTCGGGCGAGGAGATTTGAACTTCCGACCTCTTGACCCCCAGTCAATAAGGGAGGTCTAAAT